>DKBB01000309.1 GCA_002451015.1 Acidobacteria bacterium UBA6911 | reverse complement strand
CTCCCGGCTACCCGGTCATGACCGGGTAGCCGGGAGTGTTCCGGTATCCCTTAACCCCTGAACTGGAAAGTGGCAAACGATAAATCCACCTACTCCCTTGTGTGCAGGGTTCTCAAGATCACCCGCCTTATGGAAGCGGGTGATTAAAGGATCGTTTTATGAGAGTTATATCAGGCATGTATCGAGGACGAAGACTGAAAGGGCCTAAAGGGATGGAGATTCGCCCGACCGGGGATCGTTTGAAGGAGACACTTTTCAATATACTGAATCCCCGCATCTCGGGTGCCGTTGTGTTCGATGTGTTTTCCGGCACCGGTGGGATCGGGATAGAGGCTCTGAGCCGCGGTGCGGGCAGGGTCGTGTTCATTGAAAGGGATCCTGCCGCCAACCGTCTGATTCGGCAAAATCTTCAGATCTGTGAAGTGGAAGAAGATTTTCTCATCATCCAGGAGGATGTTTTTACAACCCTGCGTTCCCTGGCCCGCCAGGGAATCCGGGCAGACATCATTTTTTTCGACCCGCCCTATAACTGGGAGCATTATGCCGACCTGTTGCAGCTGGCATTCAAACCCGAGCTTATGTCCTCTCATGCCAGCGTGATAGTGGAGCATGGTCGCAAAGCGGATCTTCCCGAATCAGGGGAAGGGTACCGGCTGTACCGTACTGTACGCCAGGGTGATAACTGCCTGAGCTTCTACCGTAAAATCCTTTGACCGTTAGGTTCACGTTTTCGTGTTATGTCCGCTATTTGTTTGCCAGAGACCGTTCCAGAAAACTGCGCATCCTTTCAAGTCCCTTTTTGTGTCGATGCCGTAGCGTTGAGTAGGGAATGCTATGGATCATCCCGACGTTCCTGATCGATAAACCGTCCGATTCCAGAATCGTCATTCTTATGGCTTCCTCCTGTTTCTCCGGGAGTTGTTTCAATCCTTTGGCAAGAAGCTTCAGCATTTTGTCCTTTCTATGATTTTCCTCTTTTTCCTCCATGAAAGTGTCCGGGCCGGAAGTATCGTCGTAAAGAAGAATGGATTCATGGATCGGCATCTTTCGTCTTCGTTCCCTTTTCCTGCTGTTGTACATTTCCAAGGCCGTATTTCCTATCGCCCTGCCAAGGTACATTCTCACCTGCTCTTCGGATGGAAAGGACCGGTTCCGGGTCAATACGCGGCGAACAGCCTCCTGGAGCACATCTTCGGCATCCGCCTCGTTCCTCAGTATTCCTACAATGAATCTGAGCCACTTGCCGCTGTGATTCTGGATGACAGATTCCAGCGCTCTCTGCAGCGGGACGCTTGCAATTTTATCCGTACGCATAATTTTTCGCTCAAAGATGATTGGGATGGTTAATTAAAGAAAGCGCTGCAAAGAGGATTCCTCGCATGACTCCTCAAATAGGAGGTTGGCCTTGAAAGAATCCTCTTTGCGGGACTGCCTGCAGGACACTCATAATGTTTCATGTCCTGCTTTTCTATTTCAGGGAAACTTTCAGTGGGTGCGTTCCAGGATTTGCAATCAACCGATTGTTATGTGAGTGTTCGCAGGAAGGAGTTGCTTTTCGCTCTCGAAACCGCCAGGAGCCGTCTGGCGATAGCGATCGCAGAGGAATCGAGATCCACTCCATGGGATTTGCGGCGATATTATTTGGATACGACCGATTGGATGAGCCGGTGTATCATGAAGTTGCGCAAGGGCGAAAATAATGAAGAGCTCTGTATGCGGAAATGGACGCCGGCTCTGGAAGCACTCAAGGGGCTTCGTTCGAAGGAGGATACCCGCCGCCTTTGCCGGCGCCTGCGCAATATTGTAAAGGCGCTTGAATAGCAGGAAAACCAAAAGGGACCCCGCTGCCTGCTGTCATTTAAAAAAAGGCGTTACGACTATAGCCCTCAATAAATCAAGCCATCGGGAGATATTGATTGGTTCAAGCCGCGTGGCGCTTGCATTTTCCGGTAACTTACTCCTATAATCCGACTTTATTTATTCAATTGGTAAAGAATGATGCATACACGCGCGGTTTACCCGGGATCTTTCGATCCTGTAACCAACGGCCATATCGATCTTATTCAGAGGAGTTCGACACTTTTTGACGAGGTCGTAGTGGCTATTCTCAGGAATGCGGATAAAACCCCGCTGTTTACGATTGAAGAGCGGGTGGAAATGCTCGAGCAATCCGTGCAGGATCTAAAAAACGTAACGGTGGCTTCCTTCGACGGCTTGCTGGTTGATTTTGCGACGGAAATCGAAGCATCCGTAATTATCCGGGGAATACGGGCCATATCCGACTACGAGTATGAATTGCAGATGGCTTTGATGAACCGTCGTCTTTCCAGTTCCATCGAGACGGTTTTCATGTTGCCCGCTGAATCCTATTCCTATTTAAGTTCCAAGCTTGTTAAAGAAATTGCACAACTGGGCGGCTCGATACACGGATTGGTTCCTGAAGATGTGGAAAAACGCCTTGGCATCAAGTTCCGGGGAAAATAAGAAGTGTTTTCCTTTCCTTTAAATCAGGGGCAATTTTCGTGACTCATGGTCCTTCCGATTCGCCGATTTCATCCCGCAGATTCATTGGTCCGCTTATCTTTGTTGTGCTGCTGGTCCCGATGTGCTTCATTACAGTCTATCAATTGCGCGAACTGAATCGGACTGTCAACGAAGCGTTGGACAGTCTTCCGCCGGATTTGCCCCCTCTTGTCCGACCGGAGATTTTACGGCTGGTTGAAGGGGTTATTGAGAAAAATCAAACGATTTCTGAAGTATTGACGGAACAAGGCCTTTCAGGCAGCCTGACGCAGCAGATTATCGATTGTGCGCGGCCGGATTACAATCTTGCCAGTGTTAAAGCCGGCTATTCCTACTCTATCCGATTCGACGAACAGGACCGGTTCCGCGATTTCCGGTACCCGATCGATTCCGATCGCTATCTTACCGTGTACCATGATGTGGAACAGGATCGCCTTGTATCCGTTGTTAAGAATTTCCCGTTTGAAACCCGGGTCGAAGAGATCGCGGGAGTGATAGAATCTTCCCTTTTCCAGACCATCGAGAATATCGGGGAAAAGGATCAACTCGCCTGGCATCTTGAGGATATTTTCAACTCCGATATCGATTTTCTAACGGACATCCGGGAAGGGGATTCCTTTAAGGCCGTTGTGGAAAAGAAATATCTGGATGATGGATTTTCAAAGTACGGCGATGTTCTGGCAGCCTCCTTCAATAACGCAGGGAAAAATATCATGGGATTCCGCTTTGAGGACAAGAACGGAAAACCTGCGTACTATGATCCCGACGGAAAAGCTCTGAAGAAATCTTTTCTAAAATCGCCGTTGAAGTACACTCGGATCAGTTCCAGATTTTCTCTGGCGAGGAGACATCCCATAACAAAGAAAGTTCAACCACATCTGGGAGTGGATTATGCCGCACCTGTGGGTACTCCAGTACGGGCTGTGGGGAGCGGGATGGTCGCCGCTACCGGGAATGACGGGGCAAACGGCAGATTCGTCAGGCTGCGCCATCCCAGGGACTATGAAACCATGTATCTCCATCTGTCCAAAATCGCCGTCAAAAGCGGTACGCGTGTCAGTCAGGGAGATGTAATCGGGTATGTCGGATCCTCAGGACGTTCCACGGGACCGCACCTTGATTTTAGAATTAAAAGGAAGGGTAAAGCCCTGAATCCGTTGAAGCTGATATTTCCTCCGGGAGATCCCGTGCCGCCCGAAAAATTCGACCGGTTCATAGCGGTCCGGGATTCATGGATAGAGCAACTCACTACTGAAGAACGGCAAGCGGGCGTCCGGTGAGAAATCGCGGGCTTCAGAGTCCCCGTCAATGTGCCGTATTCTTTCAATATGCGGTACGAATAATTCTTTCCAAGAGCCTTACATGAAGCTTGTCATTATCGCCAATCCCAAAGCAGGCGGGGGGAGTGCGTGCAAGGCTATCCGCCGATACATCCGAAGGTGCAAACACCGGGACTGGGAAGTTGAAATACTGGAAACCAGGTACCGGAATCATGCCGGAGAGATGGCGCTGGAACTTGCCCGGAAACCTCCTGACCT
>DKBB01000279.1 GCA_002451015.1 Acidobacteria bacterium UBA6911 | reverse complement strand
CCATGAGTGTCGTTGTATTGTGCCTGCTGGGATTCTTAATAAAAGACAACTTGACCCGCCTGAACGCAATCAAGCAGGCTGTAGCCTTCGGCGCCAACGGCGCCGCCGCCATCCTGTTCATCTTCTCGGGGAAGGTTATCTGGACAACAGCGCTTGTGATGGCCCTAGGAGCCCTGATCGGCGGCCTACTGGGGGGACGCCTGGCGGGTCACATCAAGCCGGACACATTGAGATGGACCGTTGTCTCACTAGGAATTATCCTGTCTATAATCTATTTCCTTCACTGAAAATGGACGTTGTCTTTATTGAAAACGTATTCGATCCGGATCCGACGGGGGAGTTTTATGAGGCAACGGCGATAGACCTCGTCCGGGAAAACGGAGTTCTCCGGATGCAATCCGACAGATGCAGGCTGGGGCTCTTTTCATTGGACACCTGGCAGAGACATTGTCGGCTGCGGTTTTTTCAACTCGTACCGACAAGTATACGGTTGATGAAGACGAATATACTGTCTTTGTCTGCCTGAAACCGGCAACCCCATAAATGAAAAGAAGTTTGACCCGTGGAAATAGTCCGGGCATAAACCCTGTCGGCTATATCCCGATGGTTCGATATATACAGGAGCTACGGACTCTTCCCTTCACGGTTCACGGCAATCACTCCTAAAATATTGCAGGGATTTACTTTACATTCGGAACCGATTCAAGTACTGTTTTGTTGGGCATTGACACGTTTTGCAGAAAAGGTTCTATAGAAAACGTGTTAAGACAAAAATAGCAGTCCTGGAATTTACCTCACCAACGCCTTATTCCTCGCCTGTCATAACAAGTCACCCATACGAATTATTATAAAGGATCGTTCTATGACCAGATTACTTCTGTGCGGGGTCGTCAAACCTTTCGGAATCAAGGATGAAATAACGGAACCCCTGTGTACAATGGAGCTTTTAAACAATCAGGTTACCCGCGAACAGGGAATTCACTCCCCCCGCAGCAATAATCCGAGTTTTGCTCTATATTTAATGGCCGAAAACATTCAGGTGCCGGTAACGGTTCTGGATTTCCCGACATGGGAGGAATTCACAAAGGAAATTGATTCAGGGGAATACACGCATGTAGGCATATCCTTTATTATTCCCAACGTCCTCAAGGCCCGTCGTATGACACGGTATATCCGAAAACATTCTCCTCAAATCCGAATACTTCTGGGGGGACATGGCACCGCCATACCCGAATTGCAGAACCTGGTCGAATATGACGACATCTGCCATGGGGAAGGTATCTCCTGGTTGCGGCGTTATTTTGGTGAGGATCCGGATCGTCCCATCATTCATCCGGCCCTTCCGTCCTCCATTAACGCCTACGTATACGGAGCTCCCATCCCTATTAAAGGGGGAATTATCATTCCCGGCGTCGGATGCCAGAACTCCTGCCGTTTCTGTGCCACCTCCCACAAATTTGACCGTAAATACACACCTTTTCTCCGCACCGGGATGGATATTTTTCAAGCATGCCGGAAATCGGAAGAAACTCTAGGCGTGGACGACTTCGGAATGATGGACGAAAATTTCTGCAGGAATCCCGAACGCGCACGCGAACTGCTCGATCATATGGAGGAAAACAATAAGGCTTACAGCTTCGCCATCTTCTCCTCGGCGGAGGCCATCTCAAAATTAGGCACCGATTTCCTGGTGCGGCTGGGAGTCAATTTCCTATGGATCGGGGTTGAATCCAAAGCGAACCTGTTTGAAAAAACGAGGGGTATTGACCTGAACCATATGATCCAGGACCTACAGAATCATGGCATTACCGTACTGGCCTCCTCCATCCTTTTTCTGGAACATCACAACAAAAAGACAATCCATGAAGATATCGACTGGGCCATAGACCTGAAATCCGATCTGTCCCAGTTCATGGGACTGGGGCCTTCGGCGGGAACAGAGCTATATAAGGATTATGAAGCAAAGGGAAAAATAATCCATGACATCCCCTACCAGCGCAAACATGGTCAGGACGAAATATGGTTCCGCCATCCCCACTTCACCTTGCCGGAAACTGCCGGTTATCTGCGGGATGCATTCATCAAGAAATATCATACTCACGGGCCGGGAGTATTGAATATGGCGCATACCGCCATTAAGGGATATTTAAAGGTGAAGGATGAAACAGCGAAAAGAGAACGTCTTGGAATGAAATGGGATCCCTATACACTGAAGTATGTACCGGGACTGAATGCACACCTGGACACATTCATGCAACTAAGGCTGGATTGCATGCGGCGCTATGCGCTGCGCTTCCGGCCGGTACTGAAGACCACATTAAAGTACGCGCCGAACGCAAAAGCCGCTGCGAAGTGCCTTGAAGTCATGGAACTTTACCGAAGAGCTTTCGGGCCTATGACGCTGGTTGAGCACATGCGATCAATAGCGGTTCGAATCCTGGCTTTCAGGGAACAGCGCAGGATCCAAAGAGATGGAGTTGTCATGCGTCAGCCTCCCACTTCACGAGTTACATACCTGGACCGTTCTTCCGAGTACTACCGTTCGGAATACGGCGTGGCCGCTGTCCATGAAGAGGAAGATCCCGGCAATATTAAAATTGCCTAGCCGTGTAAATACAATTCCCGATCCCGGATTATTGTCTTCAGTAACGGCTCATTGACGGAATTCCATAGGCGATTCCAGTAATTTGGCGGGATAATAAGTCCCGTTTATGAAAGACTCCAAAGCCGATCCTGGAATCCGATGCCCTTCCTGCGGCGTGCAACTGACGACTGAAAACTACAAGGGCTACTGTTGCCGCTGCGAATTCCAACCCGTAACCGGCATAAATCCACTCAGAAGATTGACAGGGTATGTCTTGAGCATACCGGAACGCGTCTTCCGTATTGCCCTGGGATCCGGCGCAGGTGTCGTGAAAGGGATATCGGAACTCTTATTGCCGGAGGCTGTCCGGCAGACTCGACTGTACCAGGTATTGCTTAACAAAAACCTGCGCTACCTGATTGAAGATTTCGGCGCGGTCCGGGATGTCTACACAGAGGGAACCCCGAGTCCACCCAACTACGTAGCTCGGAAATTTGTGGGCAACTTTGTTGAATTGGCGGGAATTCTGACCCTTCACGCTTCTCCGGTATGGATTTTCGCATTAATCTCTGATATCAGCGACGGAACAAAAAACTTTCTGCGTGAATTCTCTGAAGCCCTGAAACAGAAAGGCCTGTTGGATCCCGACGCGGACATCGACACAGCGGATCAGCTCCTCGGCGCCCTGCAGACCTTCAGCGGAAAGCTGGCCGACCAGATTGACACGCCCCCCCTGTCTGTAGAAGACCTGTATCAAACCATGGAGTATTTTCGCAATGAATCCAGGGCGTTCAGGATACGGAAAAACGTGAAGAGTGAAGAAATGCAGGCCATTTTTGTCGAAATGAAGGATGTCGCCCGCAGAGAAAAGAAATCGCTTTTCGATATCAGTGCCGCCATGGCCTTGAACACAATCAACCAGCTGGAACGCTCNNCTGAAAGATCTTTCAAAGCGTGGCTACTACAGACAGCTGGGCTATGCATCAAAACCCTACCTGAACGCAATGGCCCGGCACATGGCCTGGAAAAACATGACCTGGACAGAAAAATATTTTCTGAACCACATGCTCAGCCAAACCAAACGCAACCAAGTAAATTAAAGCTTCGTTGCAAGCAGGAATGCTGCAATAATCAATAATCAGCTTTGAACTTTCAACGAAGATTTTTCTTTGAACCTGCAACATGCAACGTACCGACATGCAACGGTTTTTATCAAGCGAGGACGCAATGAGTAAAAACTGGCGTGACCGTATCAGTCAACCAAAATTCGACATCAAAACCGACAGGGACGTTCTCGTTCCAATGAGGGACAAAACGCGTCTCTGTGTCAACATTTATCGCCCGAAATCAAGGGGCAAATTCCCCGCCCTGCTGGCTCTGGGAGGATACGGCAAAGAGCTTCAGGAAGTGCTTCTGCCGCCGCAGCCATTGCAGAAAAGCGCCGTGTGGGACGGGAATATTGAGGCAGGAGATACACCGGATATCGTTCCCCGGGGATATGCCCATGTGATAGCGGATGTTCGGGGTATCGGCAAATCCGGGGGAGAATATCCCGGCATGTGGTCGACACAGGAAGGCGTGGACGGCTACGATCTCGTCGAATGGATCGCCCGTCAACCCTGGTGCAACGGGAACGTGGGCATGATAGGCTATTCCTACTACGGCTGCATCCAGCTTAAAGTGGCTATTCAGCAGCCGCCGCACCTAAAAGCTATCTTCGTTTCCCACCTGGTCAACGATTTTTACAGGGACGGAGTCTACAACGGTGGGATCCTGAGCCTTTTCTATTACGGCATATGGGACGGACGCCACGGAACAAGCGGTTTCGCGCCCCGCAATACGCCCTCATTGATGATGAAAGAACTTCCAGCCCGGGAGTTTGAGCGGCGGCGGCAGGCCCGGTTGGAAGATCCGGATATCAAACATTATCCCAATGTCCGCCACCTGCTTCATTATCCCCAAAAGAATCCATGGTTCTTCGACATGGTCATGAACCCCTACGACGGACCGTTCTGGAAGGACCGGTCGATATACCCGGATATCGACAAAATAAAGATCCCGACATTCGTCGTCGGCAAGGTGGCGCACAGCTCCGGCTGCTTCTGGGATATCTACAACGGCCTGCGATCGCCGAAAAAGCTCCTGGTAAAACCCTTCGGGCCTGAAGAACGCCCCTGGCGCGAAGACTCGGAGCTGATCATCCGCTGGTACGACCATTGGCTGAAAAACCTGGATACGGGAATCATGCAGGGACCGCCCATCCGCATGTTCGTACAGGGTACAAATCGGTGGCAATATGAAACGGAGTATCCGCTGCCGGAAACAAACTGGGCGAAATGCTACCTGCGCCGATGGGAAAATCTGGCCTTCGCGCCTGAAAAAGACCAGCCTCATCCGGACTGCTTTCTGCAGCAGCCGCTGTACATGTCGAACAAGAGGGATTCCGTAAAATATATCAGCCCGCCCATGCCTGAAGCTCTGACGGTTATCGGTCCGGCTGCTTTCAACTTCTACGCCTCCATCGACACCGACGACACCAACTGGATTGTCCGTCTGAGCGATCTGGCTCCCGGCGGCCAGGAAACCGCGCTGGGAAGGGGCTACCTCAAGGCGTCCCACCGGAGCCTGGACCGCAGGCGTTCGAAGCCATACGCACCGTATCACAAGCATACGCGGTCGAATCCCGTCACTGCCGGGGAAATCACGGAATACAATATCAGCCTGGGAAAGGTAACGAACGTCTTCAAACCGGGCCATCGAATAAAGCTGGAGATTCAGAGCATGGAATCGCCCAGAGATCCCGAGATGCAGATCCATTACCACCCGCATCTCCCGAGCAGCCGGACCACACTGCACAAGATATATCGGAACCGAGAATGCCCTTCGCACCTGGTATTGCCCGTCGTAGGGAAATCGGAGGATGTGATCGAATATCTCAGCGACGAAAACCTTGTGGGAGCGATTTAGGGATTAAAGCGTCGTCGCATGTTGAACGTTCTCAATCATCACGGGAATGGTCGCAGCATTCCAACGTGTAACGTGCAACGGCAGTTTGTTACGACCACGACTTCGCAGGCTGGTAATCGTACAACTCCATGGAAAAGCTGCCCCGTCCCTGTGTAATCGAGCGCAATTGCGTGGAATAACCGAACATTTCTGCGAGCGGCGCCAAGCCGCGCACGACTGAAAAACCTTCGACAATGTCCGTTTCCCGTATTTCAACTCTCCGCGCTCCAAGGTCCTTCATCACGGCTCCGAGGCTGTCTTCCGGCGCCCGCACTTCCAGACTCATAACCGGTTCTAGAACGATCGTCCGAGCCTGCCTCAGGGCTTCCCGCAAGGCCAGGGTAAGGGTCCCGAGCAACGGCACTGCTATGTCGGGAGGATCGTTGTGGCGGAATTCCAGCACCGTCACTTTGAGGTCGACCACAGGGTATCCGTGATCTCCGCCTGCGCTGCAGCCCCGCTCCAATATATCCAGGCCCTCACGCTGCAGCGACGGGGATAAGGACTTTGATATCCGGGATATATCTACCTCCACCGGAGGCATGCTTCTATCTCCTTCCGGTCTCGACCTTGGAACAACCTCGACGGTTGCGCGCCCGGTAACGAGCGTATCGTTGATCCGCTTTTCGAACTCACCCCTACCCACCCCCGACGTGGTAACGGTTTCCCGGTAGGACACCCGTGGGCGGCCGAAAAAGGCATCGACGTTGAATTCCCGCTGCATGCGGTTGCGCGTCACCTCCAGGTGCAGCTCTCCCATTCCCGAGAGAATCATTTGCCCGGTCTCTTCATCCTTTCCCAAGTTCAAAGTAGGATCCTCGCGCAAAAGGCGATTTACAATTTCATAAACACGGTCTCGGTCGGCCGAAGTCTGCGTTTCCACTGCCATCGACACAACCGTCTGAGGAAAGTGAATCGGTTCGAACGTAATCGGATGCTCAGGATCGCACAGTGTATCTCCGGTTACTATATCCTTGAGCCCGTGTACGGCTACGATATCGCCGCAGCGGGCTTCCTGCACCGGCTCGGTCCGGTCCGCGTGCAGGCGCAGGATCCGCCTGAGCCGAATCCGTTTTTGGGAACGGGGGTGATAGCATCTGTCTTCCGTGCTCAACGAGCCGGAATATACCCGAAGCCAGAGATAATCCGTACTGGAAGTCGCCACAACTTTGAACACGAGTGCGGAAAATGGAGTTTCTAGGTTTTGGGGCCGATGGACCGCTTTCCCGGTTTCGGCATCCAAACCTGTTGCGGGAGGACAGTCCAAAGGAGAAGGCAGATACTCGCATACGGCATCCAGGACCGGCTGCACTCCCAGATCACGCAGAGCCGCTCCGCAAAGGACCGGGATCAGGGCACCCTGTAATGTCGCGTCTCGAATTCCGCGCCTGAGGTCCTCTTCTGGAACCGGTTCGCCGGATAGATAGAGATCCGCCAGCCAGTCCACGCAATTGGCGGTGTTTTCAACCAGGCGATCCCGTGCCTGACGGGCTGTTTCGACATAATCGTCCGGGATTTCATGGTATTGAAGCTCCTGCCCTCGAGTGGCGGTATCGAAAACCATCATGCGCATGTCTACGAGATCGACTATTCCCTTAAGCGAGCTCTCACTGCCGTAGGGAATATTCACGAAAGCCGCATTGGCGCCGAGGCGTTTCTGGATCTGTTCCAGCACCCTTTGATGATCCGCGCCGGCACGATCCAGCTTATTGATAAAAGCCAGGCGCGGGATCCGGTAGCTGTCAGCCTGCCGCCAGACGGTTTCACTCTGCGGCTCCACACCTTCAACACCGGAGAAAATTACCACCGCTCCGTCAAGAACCCTGAGACTTCGTTCCACTTCCGCAGTAAAGTCGACATGACCGGGAGTATCGATCAAGTTGACCATATGGTCGTTCCATGCAAATGTCGTAGCGGCTGCCGATATGGTNNGTACGTCCGGAGTAGAAAAGAAAACGCTCTGTCGCGGTTGTTTTCCCGGCATCTATATGAGCGATTATCCCTACATTCCGCACTCGCTCAATTGGTGTTACCGCCATTGAATCCTCCACATTTTATCAACCGGCACAAATTATCCCGTATCAATCTTCGTTTCGATACCAGGTACGGAATTCCCTACTTTCGCAGCAGACACCCGCTTTCGTCAAGTAATCAATATGTATGCCGTTGGGAGTTCAGGGTTCAGGTTTAATGGATTGGAGCTGCACGGCCGCGGATTTAGACCGATATAAAAAAAGCATTTGCCACGACTCCACTTCTCCATGCAGAATTCTATAGAGGAAGAGGTAAATGGTGTCCGGCCGGAATTTAAAATGGTACCTGGATATCCAGGTACCATTTTTCCGGACAGTGGTAAAAAAGGGCAATTCCAGCCGGACGCTATTCAGGTTTCGGACGCATGGATTGGCAGAGTAGAGGTTATGAGACACGTAATACGACTGAAAGCGGATGAGATCACCCCAAGTCAAAAGGAAGTGCTGGAATCACAGGGAATGACCGGACGCAAAGTCCCGGACAGGATCCTGGCACTTTTAGATTCAGCCATGGAGCTTTTCAAGGAGCTTGCGGAACCGAAAGGCATTATCCAGCAGTGGCCCATAGACGATTTCGAGAATGTGTTCGCAGGCAGCGGACGGAACGATCCTGACGGTCCGATTCGAATTATTGTTCCCAAGGCGGACGCAATTGCGCTTTTCGTTGCGACCCTTGGGGACGCCCTGTTTACCAAGAGCAGCGACCTCTTCAAGCAGGGTGGCGCTCCCCTGGGTTACATGCTGGATGCCGTCAATTCCGCAGCCGGGGAGAAACTCGGCAAAATGATGGGCAAACATTTTGTGGAGCTTCTTCCGAAAGAGCTACACACAAAGAAAGTGCTGGTAAGTCAGTATTACTGCCCCGGACACTGCGGCTGGCATATCTCGGGGCAGGAAAAACTTTTCGAAGCGGTGCGTCCGGAGGAAATCGGGATAGACCTGAAAGCCAATCACGCAATGTACCCACTCAAGTCCATATCCGGCGTCCTGGTTGCCGGTGACATGGACACCCATCGATTCAAACCCAAATTTTCGTTCTGCAAGGATTGCAAGGAGCATAAATGCGTGGAGCGACTGGCGATTCTGGAGCGTGAGAATTAACCGGCCCACACAAAATTACTTTCGAAGCGGCACAGAGAACCATATCTAAAACATACACATGGTTTTTATGCGCGCCATCCTTCAGGCTCCTCGCCGTACCGTCAAAGCCTGAAGCGGAGCGTAACGCAGCAGACGCATTCATTTACGCTGACGCAGTAGAGTCCTTGTGAGAACTGCAGGTTAGGCAGGATCGAGGGATTGAAGCCGCTCAATTCTGCTGGTACTCTTCGCGGTAGAGGTAACAGGGCATGGAGAATATATTAAAGCGTTTGAAACGAGGCGAAATCATCGTGGCAGACGGAGCTTTGGGCACCCTGCTCATGCAGCGGGGACTTAAACTCGGAGAACCTCCGGAATCGGTAAATATCACCAATCCTAAAGATATTGAAGAAATTGCCATGCTCTACCTGGAAGCGGGTGCGGAGATCATAACGACAAACAGCCTCGGTGCTTCCTCAATGAAGCTGCAGCACTATTCGCTCGACGACAGAGCGGAGCAGATCAATCTCCTGGCGGTTGAAGCGGCGCGCAGAGCCGCTGACAATCGGGCTTATATCGCCGGTTCGGTGGGAACCACCGGCAAACTGTTAAAACCGTATGGGCCAGCGAAACCCGAGGAGGTCTACGATAGCTTCTATAACCAGATTGCCGCGCTTCTGGCGGGCGGCATAGATATCGTCTGCATTGAAACGATGACAGACCTGGCTGAAGCGGAACTGGCCGTTAAAGCAGCAAGATCGCTCGACACGGGCATCCCAATCATGTCCACCGTCACATTTGAAGAAAAACCCAGGGGATTTTTTACTCTCATGGGTTCCTCCATACAGGAATCTGCAGAAAGACTGGAAAAAGCCGGATCCGATATCATCGGGTCCAATTGCGGAAACGGATCGGAAAAAATGGTACGGATCGCAAAGGAATTTATCAACCATACGCAACTCCCTGTTGCGATTCAAAGCAACGCCGGCTTGCCTGTAAGATCCACCGAAGGAATGTCTTATCCCGAAACACCCGATTTTCTTGCCGCGAATGCCGCCGCGATGCTGGATCTTGGAGTACAGATCGTCGGAGGCTGCTGCGGAACCGGTCCAGCCCATATACGGGCTATACGAATAGCCGTGGATGATTATTTACAGTTGAAATCTTCAAAATAGGATGGAGCCGGCTTTGTTCTTTTGATTGTTAGACGTATCCCAAACCTGTTTATTAGGGCGATTATCCGGCTTATTGACACCCCATCTGCAGATTGTTGACCTCCGTCTGCCGACTGATTTTTCCTTGACAAGCACCCTCATCCGGTTGCCATATAGTCCTCGTTTCCATTATTACGCATTGAAAGACCCATTAACTCACGAAGAAAGGGCCATGGAATGAAACCGAAATATCTGATGATCCTATTTGCAGTGCTTGCATCCATTTTGGTTCTTGGCGGCTGTGCCTCCAAAGATCCGCGGCAGGAACTCCTCGATCTAATGGAGCAATATTTGACCGCCCTGGTAAATAACGATCCCTCCACGATACCATTCGCCGATGAGGTGAAATTTGTTGAAAACACAGAAAATATACCGGTGGGCGAGGGTTTGTGGAAAACCGCTTCCGGCGGCCCGATAGAATTTCAGATTTATGCCGCGGATCCCGTTGCAAAACAGGTTGCAGCCCTGGTAATGATGCAGGAAAACGACAACGAAAACTGCCTTGCCGGCATCCGCCTGAAAGTCGAAGAAGGCAAAATCACCGAAGCCGAGCACCTTCTCGTTCATAACGACGGCCTGGGGGAAACAGCTCTGGCAAACCTGCAGACGCCCCGGCCCGCTCTCGTCGCGGATGTAGATCCGGCGAAAAGGATGTCCCGCGACGAACTGATCCGGATAGGCCTCACCTATTATGATGCTCTCACTGGAGAAGACGGCACGCTCTCCCCATTTGCGGATGATTGCGAACGCCGGGAAAACGGGGCGACAACGGCTGGAGAAAGAGAACCGCTTCAAATGCCGGTAAGTGCGGACACGGAGGAAGCAGACCCTGAAATGGCGGCAATGTTCGAGGCTATGGCAAAATTCCCGCGATCCTGCTCCGCCCAGATCAGCACCGGCACTTTCGCCTATATCACCGATATTAAAGAACGGCGCGTTCTTATCGGCGACGAGCAGAAAGGCCTTGCAGTCGGGTTCTCGATGTTCTGGCATGACGGTTCCTTAAAAGAAATGGAAATAAAAGGAGTGGAAGGGGTAAGCAGTGTCCCCTACACTTTCGGGGCGTTTAATCTGCCCGCGTTGCATATCTATAAAATCACCGACGGCCAGATTCATGAGATTGAAGCAATCGGAATCATGATGCCTTACGGCACCACTTCCGGCTGGTAAACGCCGCTCATTTCTTAAACCACAAGAACACAATAGCATCCGTTTGGATTCTACGGATACCGGGTACCCGGTATCCGTAGAATCCGCAACCCACGCACATAAAATTTCCAACCGGCGTTATCCCCGGATTCCGGGATCCACCCCTCCGTTGAACACCGAAAAAGGTAATGAAAGCCAATCATGGATCAGGCTGAATCGTCCGGATTCAGGGCCGTTTTCATGCTACTAACTCATTAGTATATGGAAAAGAAGGAATACAAGTAAACATAGACAAATAAACAACATCAAATAAACCGATAAACGAATCCGCCTCTTTGGCCGAAAAGCTTATTTGATCATAAAAAAATGCTTATTGGGTGCTGACCCGGCAGTAAGGTCGAATACTGCTTGATGGATGAACAAATGCTTAAGTAGTCGCAAGATTCGATTTATGAGTCTCTGCGGTGCCTGACTTGTGAGATTCGCGAACGTTCACAGTTATTTGCAGGAAAAAATCGGTGATATGACACCCAAACAAGATACTCTACTTATAGTGGATGATGACGCACAGAATTGCGAATGGATGGTCCACCGTCTTTCAGGGAAGGGATTCGATGTATCTGCCGTTGACAGCGGGGAAGCCGCTTTAAAGTGGCTTGGAAAAAATTCCGTGGATCTGATGCTGCTGGACGTTGAAATACCGGGAACCAGCGGGCTTGAGGTTCTCTCTGACCTGAGGAAAAAATACAGTCCCGCCGAACTCCCCATTATCATGGTAACCGGAAAGACATGCAGCGAACATATCGTGGAAGCTTTGAATATCGGGGCCAACGACTATATTACAAAACCGAGTGATTTCGCTATCGTTCTGGCTCGTATCCAGACACAGTTATCCCGCAAACACGCTGAAGAAGCTCTCCGGGAAAGTGAAGAGGGGTATGCTCTTGCTGCAGTCGGAGCCAATGACGGACTCTGGGACTGGCATTTCCAAAAAAACAGAATCCACTTCTCCCAGCGCTGGAAATCGATGCTCGGCTATGATGCGGACGAAATCGGAGAAAAACCGGACGAGTGGTTTCGAAGGGTACATCCGGATGATGTCAACAGGGTACACGCCGACATAACAGCGCACTTGGAAGAACTGACTCCGCACTATGAAGGGGAATATCGCATCCAGCACAAGGACGGCAATTACCTCTGGATGCTGGGACGCGGCACCGCGGTAAGAGACAGCAAAGGCAAAGCCTACAGGATGGCGGGATCCCAGACGGATATTACGCGCGGTAAGGTCATCGATGTTCTGACCGGATTGCCCAACCGCGTTCTGTTCATGGATCGTCTCGGGCGCTCCTTTGCACGGGCCAAGCGCAGCCAGGATAAATCTTTTGCCCTCATCTTTCTGGATCTTGACAGCTTCAAGCTGATTAACGACAACCTGGGACATCTCATCGGGGACCAGATGCTTGTCACCGTAGCAGGAAGACTCGAAACAACCGTCCGATCCTGTGACTCCATATCCCGGCTTGAACGCAACCACACAATTGCCCGGCTGGGTGGCGATGAATTTACGATTCTCCTGGAGGATGTCTCCGGTCTGGACGATGCCAAACGTGTGGCGGAACGCATCACGGCGGAGCTGTCGGAACCTTTCCTTATCAGCAGCCAGGAACTGTTTCCTACAGCCAGCATCGGCATCGCCATGTACAATCCCGGCTACAAGACACCTGAGGAAATCCTGCGCGATGCGGATACAGCCATGTACAGCGCAAAAGCACTCGGCAAAGGCTGCTATGAAATTTTCGACTCCAATATGCGCGCCAACACCGTCGCCCGGCTGCAACTGGAAAACGAATTGCGGCGTGGTATGGAACGACAGGAATTCGAAATCTACTATCAACCCGTCGTCACCCTGAAGAAAGAAAAAATTATAGGATTCGAAGCCCTTATCCGCTGGAACCACTCCAGTCGGGGTATCATATCTCCGAACGAATTTATCCCCGTTGCCGAGGAAACAGGCCTGGTCGTTCCGCTCGGACGATGGGTATTCGAAACAGCCTGCCGACAGGCGCGCATCTGGCAAACCCGATTCACTGGGAACCAAATTTCGATCCATATCAATTTATCCGCCCGGCATTTCCTCCAGTCGGATATCGTGGAATATTGCCGTACAGTTCTGAGCGACACCCAGCTTTCAGATAGCAGTCTGGTCCTAGAAGTCATGGAAAGCGCCATTATGCCGGATCCGGAAACTGCAATCGACATCATTAGTCCATTGAAATCCCTCGGCATTAAGATCGCACTCGACGATTTCGGCACAGGATATTCTTCACTCAGTCACCTTCACCGGTTTTCCCTGGATTACCTGAAAATCGACCATTCGTTTGTCTCCCGAATGATGGAGAACGACGAAATTGTCCGCACAATCATAACGTTGGGACGAAACCTCGGAGTGAATGTAATCGCGGAGGGAGTGGAAACAACTCAGCAGGTTGAGAAGCTTCGTCAACTTGGCTGTGAATGCGCGCAGGGATACATCTTCTCCATTCCGATAAACGCTTCCGAGGCAACAGACCTGCTTATGGCGAAACAGTTAAGCCCCTTACCGCCTTCGGATGCAACCATCGGCAAGTATTTCATGCTCACGGATTAATCCGTCACCTCAGGCAACTACGGACAACGTGCGGAACTCTTTGCAGGGACGCGGGAAACCGTTATCGTTAAAACCAGATCACGAAACTTCTTTTCGCGGGCAGGGTTGATAGCTGCGATCGCAGTAATTGAAATAATCGAAATCCGCAGGGCGCTCCGCCCCGGAAAGGTCCTGGCAGCACATTCCGACAAAAGCTCCGGTAAAATTCGGATTCCCCTGCGGTCCGGCCTCGTCCGAAAGGACACTGGCGTCGAACTGTCCCGGAATCCATTGCCAGTCCGAACCGTCCCCTTCCATTCGGAAAGCGAACAAAAGGCGCTCACAGTCCACCTCGACCCTCAAATACACCGTTTTACCTCCCGGTAGGGGGATCGGTTCTGAAAAGACATCGGGTTGGCTTCGGTCCGGCAGGCAGGACATCACCCGAATATGTTTTCCAAGCTCCTCGTCCCGGGAAATATAAAGGTAATGGTATTTATTCCCGTTGTAGTAGCAGACCAGGCCGGCCATTTGCTGGAATCGGTCGGGTTCGAAATCGACCGCGGTGGAAGCGCTGAAACAGTGCGACTGCTGGCGCCGGGCAACCAGGGACTGACGATACAGGCTGCCGAGAGATTCCCGGCCGTACAGGCGCAGGAAACCGGGACGCGCTTCCAGGCTGAAAAGCTCCTCCGGCCACGGGGAGCGCAGCCACTGAAAATCCCAAGGCAGTTCCGAATTGTCAAAGTCTTCCCGAACAGGCTTTTCGGGGAAAATATGTGGCTCCAGTGCCGGAGCGGCGATCTCGATCCGGGGTACTCCCTGGCCGTCTTCCGTTCGCAGCCATCCATCTTCCGACCACACCATCCGCTGGATCGCGGTCTCACGCCCGAGGACACATCGCCCACGGTTGCGAAGAGGCCGGCCGCACAGATACACCATATAGGTTTCGCCTGCCTGGGTTTCGACCAGGTCCGCATGTCCCGCACGCTGAAGTTCCACATCGGGCCGGTCCCGGGACGTCAGGATGTGGGTGTCCGGGTGCAGTGCATAGGGACCGGTCAGTGATCGGGACCGTGCCATCGTCACTGCGTGGCCCCAGCCGGTCCCCCCTTCGGCCGTCAGAAGATAGTAATACCCGTTCCTTTTGTAGAGATGCGGCCCCTCAGTAAAACCGATCGAGGTGCCTGTAAAAATGACATGGGAGGGGCCGACCAGCCTGCATTCGGTGGGGGAATACTCCCGCAGCTCTATGCCGGCAAAACGGTTCCTGCCGGGACGATAATCCCACAGCATATTCAACAGGTACTTGCGACCGTCTTCGTCATGGAACAGCGACGGATCGAAACCGCTGCTGTTCAAATAAACCGGTTCGGACCAGGGCCCGTCGATATACCGGCTCGTTACAAGATAGTTGTGAAAATCCCTCAGGGACGCTCCCGCGCCCGCGTCCTGTGTCGTGCGCCCGTACCGCTTGACGTCGGTGTAAACAAGATAATAAATCCCGTCCTCATAGCTGAGGCAGGGAGCCCAAACGCCGCAGGAATCCGGGGTTCCGAGCAGGTTCAATTGGCTTGCCCGTTTCAGAGGCCTCGTCCGCAGATTCCAGTGAACAAGATCCCGGGAATGGTGGATCTGGACGCCCGGATACCATTCAAATGTCGAATTGGCTACATAATAGTCATCCCCCACCCGAATAATGGAAGGATCCGGATTGAAACCCGGCAGTATCGGATTCCGGATTACAAACTTATCCTTTTTCATTCCCATAACAGTTTAACCCCTCGGCTATTTTGACGCACCCACTGATGACGGCCGGCTAATACGCCGTAAGTCCACCGTCCACCGGAAAAGAAACGCCATTTACGAATGCCGCTTCGTCGCTCGCAAGATAAACAAAAGCTGCAGCGACATCCTTAACAGTCGCCAGTCTCCCCAGAGGGATTTCGTTAAACCTTTCCGCCCGCTTTTCAGGATCTTTCAGCACGGACTGCAGCATCGGAGTATCCACAGTGCCGGGATGCACCGAATTGCAGCGGATATTGTCCTTGGCATAACGGGACGCGACCGATTTCGTCAGGAGGGTTACGGCACCCTTGGTTGTCGTGTAAGCCTCGTTGGTGTATTTGTGCCCGACAATGCCGCAGATTGAGGACATATTCAGGATCACTCCTCCGCCGGATTCTCTCATGAGGGGAATGGAGTGCTTGATTCCGAGAAAAGGTCCCTTAATATTGACGGCCATCATAGCGTCCAGGGATTCCTCCGGCATTTCCTCGATATCCTGGCGAATATTGATTCCGGCATTATTGACGAGAATATCAAGACGACCTGCCTTCTTTCGAATTTCGAGCAGGACGGATTTCCAGCTTTTTTCCACAGTAACATTGAGAGGAAGGTAGACCGCGTTTTCCAGCTCTTTCTCCAGAGATTTTCCGGCCGATTCGTTGATATCGCCGATAAAGACCGAAGCTCCTTCCACGCTGAAACGACGGGCAATTTCGGCGCCAAGTCCCCGGGAACCTCCCGAAACCAGAGCCACCTTATTCGACAAGCGCATTTTCATCTCCCCCTTTATCTATAATTAGATCCGCCCCACCTGCAGGACGGCGTCGGCGATATGCTTCGGCGTCAGGCCGTATGCAGAGAGCAGATCTTTGTAGCTGTGGGCGGACTGGCCGAAACTATCCCGGATTCCGATCGACTGCATGGGAATCGGAATCCCCTGAAGCGTTGTCAGGATCAGGGATGCGAGCCCTCCAATCAGCGAGTGCTCCTCCGCCGTAACAACTCCCTTCATCCCGTCAGACAGCGCCCTGAGGGCGGCACCGTCAACCGGCTTCACGGAACTGACATTGACGACCCGGAGCGACAAACCCTGGACAGCCACAATATCCGCGGCTTCCAATGCCAGGCTGACCATCTGTCCATTGGCGTATACAACGACATCGTCCCCCTGGCGGATCAAGTGCGGTTTGCCTGCAATAAACGGCTCATTCGCAGGCATGACATCCGGAAGATCGTTCCTCGTGATTCGCATATAGGCCGGCCCCGGGTACTCCACCAGAGCCCGTGTCATCATCCTTGTTTCATTGCCGTCGGCCGGCACCAGGACCGTCATATTCGGCAAGGCCCGCATAATGGCTACGTCTTCGACCGACTGGTGCGTGGATCCATCCCCGAAATCGGACAGCCCGCAGCTGGAGCCAACGATCCGGACATTGAGCCCCGGAATGCAGATACCCTGGCGGATCTGATCGAAAGCGCGTCCGGCGGCAAAAACGGCGAAGGAATTTGTGAAAGGGATCTTGCCCGTCAGGGACAGGCCGGCAGCGAACGAGGTCATGTTCGCCTCGGCGATCCCCATTTCAAAAAACCTGTCCGGAAAAGTTTCTTCGAAATAGCAGGACATGGTGGATTTTCCCAGGTCGGCTTCCAGGACAACGACGTTGGGATTCTCGCGACCGATTTCCACAAGCGTTCGCCCGTACACCTCGCGCGGATTCTGCATGTCTCTCATCGATCCGTCCTCCCGCCGCCCAAAAGGGCGGCGCACGCCTCTTCGTACTGCGCTGCATCCATCTGTCCATTGTGAAATTCCACCCTGTTTTCGGCAAACGGGATCCCGGCGCCCTTTATGGTCCGTGCAATTATCATTTTGGGTTTTCCATGAACCAGGTCGACGGAATCCAGTGCAGCCAGAATCTCCTGCATTTTGTGCCCGTCTATCTCCAGGACATGCCAGCCGAAAGCGCGCCATTTCTCTACCACGGGATTGGTATTGAACCGCTGTGCCACCGGCCCCATCGCCTGGAGACCGTTCTGATCCAGGATCGCGACGACGTTATTCAGCTTGAAAGCGGCGGCAGCCATGGCCGCTTCCCAGACTTGCCCTTCGGCCAGTTCCCCGTCGCCGAGAATGCAATAGACACGGCTACCCCGGCCGTCGATCCGTAGACCCGCCGCAATCCCGCAGGCGATGGAAAGTCCCTGCCCCAGGGATCCTGTGTTTGCCTCGACTCCCGGTGTGATTTTCAGGTCCGGGTGTCCCTGGAGAATCGATCCCATACGCTTGGTGTATTTCAGTTCCTCTTTCGGGAAATACCCGGCTTCAGCCAGCGCGGCATACTGCACCAGCGCCGCGTGTCCCTTGCTCAGAAGGAAACGGTCCCGGTCGGGCCAGACGGGATTTGCCGGGTTGTGGCGCATTTTTGAAAAATACAGAGCCGCGACCACATCGGCAATGGAACAGGATCCGCCCAGATGGCCTTTCTGCCCGATACCGACCATTTGAACGATATGAAGCCGTATTCTGCGTGCGATGCCTTCAAGTTTTTCTATTTCATTTTTATTCAAAGCGGAGAATCCGATCCCTTTCCTGGTTTAATACAACGGGTGATTTGAATCTGCAATTATATAAAAATACAGGGAGAAAAACGCATTTTTCCTAATCGGGCTCTTTCAAGTAGCTTTCAAATCTTCTGCGTTCGATCCTTCGCTGTTCTGCTCCAATGCGCTAGAATGCGACCGCTATGAATGAGACTGATAAAATGATTTTTGCATGGAGCGGCGGGAAAGACTCCGCCATGGCTCTCTATGAACTCAAGCGCGAAAATGCAGCCTGCATCGCCGCCCTGCTGACTACGGTCACGGAAGGCTACGACCGGATCAGCATGCACGGCGTAAGGCGCCGCCTTCTACTGGAACAGGCTGAAGCATTGAGGCATCCGCTCTTGGAAATTACCATACCACAGAACTGCACCAACGCTATTTACGAAAATCGAATGCAGTCCGTTATGGAAAAATACAAGGAGCAGGGAGTCACCACTGTGGCGTTTGGAGACCTTTTTCTGGAGGACATCCGGTCCTATCGCGAAAAGAATTTGAAACGGATAGGGATGGAAGCGATTTTCCCGCTCTGGAAGAAGAATACGACGGAACTGGCTCAGGAATTCATCCGGCTGGGATTTCGCGCCATCATCACATGCGTGGACACCCAGGTTTTAGATCGGGAGTTTTCAGGACGTGAATACGACGAGGCTTTTCTAAAGGACCTTCCGGAAAGCATCGATCCCTGTGGGGAAAACGGGGAATTCCATTCCTTCGTTTACGACGGCCCGATTTTCGGCAGGCCTGTCCGGGTAGAACGGGGTGAAAAGGTGTTGCGGGACGAACGGTTTTTTTATTGCGATCTTTTATAATGCCGTTCCGCACTACAAAGTCGGTTTATTAGCGGGATTGAACAGGATCATGCCGACGAAACCGAGGGCGCCTTTGCCGTGGTTGTACGGCATACCGGCGCTTTTCATCAGAACCGCCACATTCATGCCGTAGGCTTCAACCGACGATAAAGCATGATCGGGAAACACGCAGGGTTCATTGTCCGGGTAAGCGCATTTTTCGCAGTAACTGCAGCACCCGGCATCGAGCGCCAGAATGTCCTCGCCCGGATACTTGTCCTTAATCGTCTGCAGGAAATTCCTGAACAGGGTGTCGTGAGACCTGGCCGCCTCGAACATGCCCTTCATATCGAAGGATCCGCCGGTTGGATGCACCGTCTGAAACAATAGTCCCTCCCGGTAGCGAAGAACCCGTTTCTTCAGCGTATTTATGGGGCCGATCGCCGGGGGTCCCATCCAGCTGGTATCGTATTTGCCGCAAACGTTCTGCTCGCAAGCCACTCGGACGGCATCATAGAAATGTATTTCGGACGCTTTGATTATGGCCGTGTAATCGGCGTTGGAAGCCAGCGCGATTTGCCTTAAATCTTCTGCAGAAATCATAGAAAGACGCCCTGAAGCTCAACGAGATTTACCGTCAAGCTCCAAGGCATGGACTTTGTATTCCTATTTCTTGTAGACGCCGTATTCCACGACGGACTCATACATGGCGCGTACGGTCTCCAGCTTGGGATTGTCCGGGATGGCGCCGGCGCACAGCAGGTAGCCGCCGCCCGGGCCGCAATCTTCAATCAGTTTCTTGCAGTAGGCCTTCACATCCTCCGGGGTGCCGGTTACGATCAGGGATGAAGGCACGTTGCCCTGTATCGAACATTTATCCCCCAGGATCTTCTTGGCCTCCGCCATATCGGTTTTATCGAAATACCAGCTGACCATTCCCTTTGGAAATTCGTTGATGGAATCCAGCCGGGTATTGTAGCCGCCCTCGGCGAACATATGCTGTACCAGGCCTTCCTGTATCAGGGCATCCATAACCTTCTTCAACGACGGCCAGTAGAAAGTATCGAACTGCTTCTGGGACATCCAACCGTCCGCACCCTTGTGAAGCGGATAGGTCACCTGAAAGATATTGTTAATATTGGGGCTGCTTAAAACGGACTGGATCGTGAAGTCGGCCACGACATCCAGTGCCTCCAGGAGCTTCTCCGGCCGGCGGAACATGTCCTTCAATATCGGCGCCGTTCCACGCAATGAATCTCCCAGGGTATCGAAGGGAGCTTTGCAGAAAGCACCCATAGATGCCGGATACCCATTCTCTATTCCGGACGGTCCCATAGCCGCCATCGCACTACCGAATCTCTGAAATTCCTTGCCGACTTCGATCAGTTTCTGCAGCGTATCCTGCATTTCCGGGCTGGCGAACGGCATCAACTGCACCAGGTTCACGATTTCGACCAGGTCCGTCCAGGGCCGGAGCATTGCAAAAGGCTTGAATGTGCCGAAAACCCGGGGCAGATAGGTTCGGAACCAGTAATCGGAAGGATCCAGGATCAATGCGTCGTATTCGTCCGCGGTCATGTACTCACCCTCGACAAATTGATACGAGGGCGTGTTCATGGGCGTGCCGTGGCCCGGCCACGAATACAGCTTGTAATCCAGGATCTCCATAACGCGCGCGGAAGTGATCCATGGCGCGGCGAAATGCTCCAGTTCATCAGAGTGTTTTTCATTGAATTGCCGGCAAGCTTTGACAGCCTGGTCGTAGTCATACATGGCCGTACGCAGGGTAATGCCGTACTCGGTGTAAGGCAGATTACCCACAGGCAGGTTAACCGGGACACGGTCCGGCTCCCTGACGCAGATAACATCCGCCATTCTTTGCGCCCGGATCCTGTAATTGTTCCTTGCCTCCTCACTGACGAAATTTACCTGCGGCGGGTTTATAAAATTCTTCAGCCTGTGGTCCCGTTTCTGCTCCGGGGTCATATCCGCCCAATTCCCGGGCAGACCGCCCATTTCCCGCAGGTTTCCGGCTCCTCCCAACATTGTCCCCATAGTTTTTGTCTCTCCTGTTTTCGTAAACGGTATTTAGTAATTACCTGTCGCGTATTTAATCCGGCCCGTTCGCCATGTAGGCGACACCGGATCCGTGCAATAACACTACTGGATACAATAAAGGTGCTTTATAGTGCGGATGAACATCTTCCCGTCCGCCACCGCAGGTGTTGCCATCATGCCTTCTCCAATTGAATTTGTACTCAATAGCTGAAAATCGGGACCGGCTTTTACGACAAACACATCCCCATCTTCACTGAAGCAGAATACGTGTCCTCCTACGACAATCGGGGAGGCGGAAAAATTGGTACCCATACCGATCCTTTTTTTCCCGTAAACTTCCCTTCCCGTCCTCGCTTCATAGCAGGCAAAAAACCCCTGGTCGTACAAAACGTAGATATAATCCCCATCAGCGACGGGTGACGGTATGTAGGGGGCCGCGGTCTCCTGCCGCCAGGCGATGGAGTCCGATTTGGATTCTCCTTCTTTGAGAGTGATATCCCCGTTGGCCCCGGGAATAAACGCCGTGATCGGCCGAATCGGATCTCTGATAAATCCCGACGATACAAAAATCAGTCCGTGCGAAGCGACCGGAGCCGGCGTGGTTATGGAGGTGGCGGGCCCGCGGCACTGCCACAGAAGTTTGCCGGTCGCCGGGTCATAGCTGCGAACGGCCGTCGTTGCATTGACGATAAGCTCCGGCCGGGCTCCTTTCAGATAAAGGAACGGCGTACTCCAGGACGAAAGCTCTTCCCTGTCCTGTTTCCACACCGTCTCCCCCGTTTTCTTGTCCAGCGCGACAATAAAGGATTTCCCTGTCTCCTGGTCGCATGTTTGAATGACAAGGTTTCGGTAAAGAACAGGTGAACTGCCCATTCCCCAGTCAGCCCGCATCTTGAAGTCGCCGAGATCCCGGCTCCATATCAAATTCCCCTCGAAGTCGTAGCAATACATGCCCTGGTCCCCGAAGAACGCATAAACATGCGTTCCGTCGGTTACCGGGGTCTGGGAAGCATAACTGTTTTTCAGATGGCGATAATTGACCGGAGTTTCTCGGATTGCCGTCTGCTTCCAGATCAGTTTTCCCGTATCCCGGTCAATGCACAGAACCTGCCAGGATATTTTCGCCGTATCCGGCGAACGCCCCTGCATAGGAAAACCTTTTTGCCAATTATCCGCTCCGGGGTCATCACTGGCGGCTGTAGTTACAAAAATGCGGTTTCCCCAGACAATGGGGGATGAATGCCCCAATCCCGGTATCTCCAGTTTCCATTTTACATTTCGTGTCAGATCCCATTCTGCCGGGAAATTCTCCTCGGCGGATATTCCCAGCGCACCGGGACCGTACCATCCCGGCCAGTTATCAGCAAACCCGGGTGAGATTGCCATAATTAAAAGGACGAGCCATACCGATTGACGCATCGCAACCTCCAAGCAAAATGTTTGCTGCATAGAATAAGGTCTCCGGACGACTTTTGAAAGCAATTACTGTATATCTGCACATTTGCGACGGAGCAGAAACATCCGGTGGAATCAAACGGTCATTCAGTAGGCCGACACTTTTTCAGGCATATCGAACGGGACCGGAAGCGGGGAGCGCACATGCAGATCCCGCTGGGGGTAGGGTATCTCGATTTTGTGTTGCCGGAATTTCCTGACGATATCACAATTGATGCTGGAACGAATTCGGTAATACTCGTACGGATCCTTGAGCCAGGCGCGCAAATAGAGATTCCAGGACGAATCTCCGAACTCGTCAAAAATCACTTCGGGTTCCGGATTTTCCATNNCCTATTTTTATAGGCCGTTCAAACAGAAGTATCAGGCCCGAAACAAAATTGGATGTAATATTCTGCAGCCCGAATCCGATACCGACGGACAAAAATCCGAAAACCACGGCCAGTCCGCTTAGATTCAATCCAATAAACTGGAACGCAACCACGGTGCCGGTAACCATGATCAGATAATGCGCGATCCTGGAAAAAGCAAAACGCAGTCCTGTTTCAACCTTCAGGCGTCCCAACAGGGTGTTTAATATCCATTTTCTGATAAATTTCGAAAGAATCCAGAAGCTGACAATAACGAACAGGAACCAGAGGATGCTCGAGACCGTCACCTTTGTTTGATTGATGGTAAATAAATACGTCTCCAGGAAATCTTTGAGTTTCTCCACGACAGTGCTGAATTCAAAATCCATGATTCTCCTCCTGAATTACTCTTTGGAGCACAACAAATAAAACGACCGGCCGGGCTTGTTAGCGACCTCTTCCAAAAATCTTATAGTAGCGCTTCCCTAAGGTCTACATTGGAAAATCATGATTTTTCAAGCGGACTGTCCAGAAAATCCACCGGGAAGACTCGAAATCCGGAACGGAGACAAAACACAAAAATGCCGGCTGGAAATTACCGCACCGATCGGGCCTTATGGTATAAACAGCTTTCGGAGAATCGAAATAAAGTGGAACCCATTGCAGAAGATTTGCTTGCTGATCAAAACAGCTCGAGACGGTTCAGGCCGAAACTGGCCTTGTGCAACTTTATCCCTGAGATCGAAAAACTCGCGAAATTCGCGCGGCAACACGGATTTTCCGGAATCGATTATTCGTTTGCCCTGGAGAATCTCCCCCGCACCCCCGCCCTGGAAGCCGAATGGGTAAAAAAGGTATCGTGCCTGGAACCGTTGGAGGTCCGTTATCACTGTCCGTTTGAGCGGGTAGACCTGGGTCACGACGATCCTGCAAAAGCCGAGGAAGCCGAAACCCTTTTCCGGCGCATCATTCGTCTGATATCCAAGGCCGGAGGAAGGTACGTAACTATCCATATCGGGCTCGGCCACGATTCGACCGAGCCGCTGTCATGGGACACTACCCTGGAAAAGTTGAGACGGCTTGTGAATTACGGCAGGACGATGCGGGTCAGGGTTTGCCTTGAAAATCTTGCCTGGGGATGGACGAGCAAACCAAACCTTTTTGAAAAGCTGATACGCCGAAGCGGCGCGGCTGTCACCCTGGACATTGGACACGCCCATGCATGCGAATCCGTACAGAGCAGACAATACGCCGTCGAAGATTTTGTTTCCCCCCATCCGGACAAGGTTTGCAATGCCCACATTTACCACACCGAAATCCCGGACATCGGGCACATCGCTCCCCAAAAAAGGGAGGATATAGAAAGTCGTCTAGCCCTGTTGAGAAATATCGGTTGTAACTGGTGGGTTATAGAAATTCGTGAAGGCGAGAAGCTGCTGCAAGCCAGAAAAATTGTGGATGAATATCTAACACAAAAGAGTACGACTGAAGATTCCACACCGGGTGAAATCGATCCGGGACGTGAACTATAGCCCGGCAACCGGTTGGATCCAATTGCCGCATACCATAGATCGAAATAAAGGACAAAGTTGAATGCGCTCCATGGTTAGAAACTGAAACGCTCCGTTCTCCTGAACGATAAACAAGGACGCTATGCGATTCCAATACGGTATGATTCTCGGTCGATTTCAGCCTTTTCATCTCGAACACCTGCGCTATTTCCGTATGGTCTGGGAAAGATCCGAACGGGTTATTGTGGGCATCACCAATCCCGATCCCAGCACCATCCGGGCGGATGAATCGAGCGACCATCGCCACCTTCCGGAAGAAAATCCCTTAACATTCATTGAAAGACTGGAAATGATTCAGGACACGCTTCAGGCGGAGGGATATCCGATGGAACGCATTTTCATAGTACCGGTTCCGATCCATCATCCCGATCGCTGGCGACACTACATTCCGGACGGAACCACCATATTCGTCGTCGCCTATTCTCCCTGGGAGAGAAAAAAAGCCGAACGACTTCGCAGCGCCGGATTTGAGGTTGTAGTAGTGGACAATTTAAAAAAGGAAATCAGCGGTCAGCAGGTCCGCTCGCTGCTCCGATCAGACGGAAATTGGGAAAATCTGGTTCCTCCCACGGTAGCACGCTTCCTGCACCAGAGGCTGGAGAGATGGAAATAAACTGGAAAACGAAGCCAACCGACCGTTTTGCATTGCGGTTCATCAAGCTCTACCTCTCGGCTCCCGTATCGATTCGTTTGGCGCGTCTGTTTCCGAACATCAAACCAGCGGTGCTGACTTACTCTGCAGCCGGCCTGGGAGTCTGCGGAGGCGTTGCATTCGGTTTGGGATGGGCGTGGCTGGGGGGACTGCTGGCGGCATTGGCGCAGGTTCTGGATGGTGTGGACGGCCAGGTCGCCAGGCTGACCGGCAGGGTCACTGCCAGGGGCGCTCTGCTGGACTCCGTTGCAGACCGTTACATGGACTTCGCTCTCCTGTTTGGTATTTTCTTCTATTGCGTCCGCTATTCGACAGGCATCGGATACACCGGGGGGATTTTCAGCACAGAATGGTTGTTTATCATCGCCGCCCTGGCCACTGCCGGCAGCAGTCAGATCAGCTATTTCACTGCGCGAGGGGCAAGCCTGAATCTGGATTTCAAGAGGCCGGAGTATGCCGGCAAGGGAAGCCGAACCACCGTTGTTATCATTTGCGGATTGCTGGCACCCTTATGGGTTCACTTCCCCCTTTTAGCCCTGCTCTACCTTGCCATACACCCGAACCTTGCTTTAATAATATCGATGGTTAAACTGATGAAGTCCCATTGAAAGTTGACGAGAGGATTCCTATGGACAACCTGAGTGCGTTTCATCGTTACGGAGAAGAGATTGAAAAATTCATGCTGCTTCGGACCTCCCCGATCGCGGTCAAAATGCTGGAGGGTGAGTCCGACATACCGGAAGGAGCCTTGCGCCCCAAAAGGGATAAAAACTATCATCTCGCTCAATGCCAGTCATTTTCCCTATCGCGCCGGCAGGGGAAAACCGTCGTCATGCTGAAAGAGGACAACTGGTGCTGGGGCCCATTGATGGCATACGGCCTTGTGGATCCGGGCATCGCTGAAAAATATCCCGAATTGAAAGATGAAGTCCTCAAAATGCCCAAACTGGAGTACGGGAGATATATCGGGATAGTTTCGGCTCCACTGAAAACTAGCGCTTTCATACCGGACATCGTCCTTATCTATTCCAACAACGCCCAGTTGAATAACATGCTCCATGCACTGTCTTTTGGAGGCGAGGGATCGATCACCTCCCCTCTGTACCCCATCGCTTCCTGTGCCCTTTCGGTGGTACCTGCGCTTGCAGGCCGGTACTGCGTCACCCTGCCCGATCCGGGAGAACTGGGACGGGCAATGGCGGGAGAAGACGAAATCATTTTCTCCGTTCCCCGGGAGAAAGTCGAAACACTGGCGGTCCAGCTCAGGATGTTTGAGGAAAGACATTTCGGGTACAAGGACCATGCCTTTTTGGAAACCTATCCAGATTTTCCCCGGCCCGAGTTCTACAAGAAGCTGTTCAGGGAATGCGGTCTGGACGCCGACGACAAACCAACCTGGCCGGAGCGTTAAATAAATTGGTGACAGGCTAGAATTTCCCTTTTTTCTAAAAGCACTGTAAATATGCCTGTCGACTTGGCAGAAAAAAGGGAAATTCTAGCCTGTCACCAATTTTAAACGATGCTGTTATTTACACGCGGAAGCTGCTAAAATCCTCCCCTTTTGTGGTAACTATGCAGCGAAAACACAACTACGACGAAGATAAGATCAAATCCCTCTCCTCGCTGGAACACATCCGGAAGCGAACCGGGATGTATATTGGACGAATCGGCGACGGCGGGGACTACGACGACGGTATCTATATACTTTTAAAGGAGATAGTAGATAACGCCGTCGATGAATTCATTATGGGCTACGGGGACAGGATCGTCATATCCCTTGACGGTTCCCGGATTACCGTGCGCGATTTCGGACGCGGCATTCCCCTGGGCAAGGTTGTCGAGTGCGTCTCACGCATCAATACCGGAGCCAAGTACAGCGACGAGGTATTCCAGTTCAGCGTGGGCTTGAACGGCATCGGTACAAAGGCGGTCAATGCCCTCTCAAGCCATTTCAAGGTAAGCAGCTATCGCGGAGGGGACTTTGCAGCTGCGGTGTTTGAGCGAGGAAAACTCATCGAGCAACCTAAGGGGAAAATTCCGGAAGAAGCGGACGGGACTTTTATCACTTTCGTGCCGGATCCCGAAATCTTCGGTGAAGGATCCTATGACCTGGATCTCATCGATCGCCGACTGAAATATTATTCTTTCTTGAACGCCGGCCTGCGCATTGAATTCAACGATCGCGTGTACCGTTCGAAGAACGGGCTCCTGGATCTTTTGCGGGATGAACTGGATGGAGAAGCACTATACCCGCCGCTCCATTACCGCTCCAAAACCCTGGAACTGACTCTCAGCCACACCCAGAGATTCGAGGAAACATTCCTGTCCTTCGTCAACGGCCAGTTCACGGTCGACGGCGGGACCCACCTGAGCGCATTCCGAGAAGGACTAGTCAAAGGATTCAATGAATTTTCCAAGAACAAATTTGAAGCCGACGACATCCGCGAAGGGATGGCCGGCGCCATTGCCGTCCGGCTGAAAGAGCCCATCTTTGAATCCCAGACCAAAAACAAGCTCGGAAACACAGAACTGCGCGGCCCGCTGGTGGCCCAGGTGAAGGAGATCGTTGCGGATCTTTTGCACCGGAATCCCGAGGTGGCGGAAAAAGCGGTGGCAAAAATAGAGGAAACGGTCAAGCTGCGCAAGGAACTGCAGTCCATAAAAAAGATGGCCCGTGAGAGGGCTCGGGCGACATCGCTCCGGATCCCTCAGTTGAAGGATTGCAAGAACCATTTCAACAAGCGAAAAGAAACTGGCGCCGAAGCAATGATATTCATCACGGAAGGTCAGTCAGCCGCCGGATCGATTGTCAGCTGTCGAGATGTCAACAACCAGGCCATCTTTACCATGCGCGGCAAACCGCTGAATGTTTGCGACCTGCAGCGCGATATAATGTACAAGAACGAGGAACTGTACAACCTGATGCGCAGCCTGG
>DKBB01000392.1 GCA_002451015.1 Acidobacteria bacterium UBA6911 | reverse complement strand
ACGGCGAGCGCATTGCCCTGCCGCATCGGCATTCCGATTGGCAACAGTGCCGGCAGTGCCATGTCGAGCGCAACGGCGCTGAATTGTTCCCTGCCAGCGACTTTCAGCCTCTACGATGGCGGTCCCGGAGTATCTCCCGGTCGGGAATTACCCCGAAAAGGATTCCGCATCACGTTCAGAATCGTGAAGAATGTTCTATCTGCCACATAGGGGATCAATCCCACCCGGCCTTACGCGCGGTTCACGGCTTTCGGGCTTCATGCCTTCAATGTCATCTCGCGCAAACAGGCCGATAATTCCATTATAAATTAAGCGGCACCCACCCATTGCGGGATGCAGCGGAAACCGCGGACCGGCGCTCCCACTCTCAAATCGGGCGTCCCGTGAGGTAGCGGAGCAACGCATCCATAACNNGCCTGGGCGCTCTCCGGCGTGGTTTCGAGGTGGAACTGCAAACCGAGAACATTGTTGCCGATTTGAAATGCCTGGTTTACACAACCTTCGCTCCTTGCCAGATGCATGGAGCCTTCCGGAAGGTCGAAGGTCTCTCCGTGCCAGTGAAAAGCGTAAAACTCTGCCGGGAAATGAAAAGAACCCTCTTCGGACGGAACGGAACGGACAGGGAACCATCCGATTTCTTTTCGGGGATTTCGATGGATGCGTCCGCCGAGTGCGGCGGCTATAAGCTGGGCCCCCAGGCAAATTCCGAGCATCGGTGTGCCAAGCCGGATCGCTTCGCGGATGAAATCCTTCTCGACGCCCAGCCATGGCAGAATGTCTTCGTTATTGGCGCTCATCGGGCCGCCCAGAATGATGACCAGATCCATGGCGCCGGGCGGAGGAGGTGTTTCATTTGCGAAAAAGCGCGTATAGGTGGATGTGAATTCGTTGGATTTCAGCCACTCGGCGATGCTGCCGACATCCTCGAACGGGACATGCTGCAGAATGTGTGCGTGCATGCGTCAGTCTCCGCTTCTCCCGGGCAGTCCGGGGGTGAATCGGGCAAATATTGAGAATACGAACGGCTTGTCGATCGGACCTCTCAATCTTTGCTCCATGAGTGTCGTGGTTACGAAAAACCTGTTCCGGGATATTTTACCGCTATCCTGTTGTAAAGGTTCTTGATGAGAGTCAAGTCGCAGGCTTATTTATGCCGGGTTTCCAGCGAGGATTTTCAAATTAAATTAGGAAAGATTGCGGAAGAGATAGTATTATAGTGTCATTATTCAGCCGAACCTCGATTGGAATCCGGGGGAAACGGCCGCTTAAGCATTAATAAATGAAGGAGGTTTGTTTGATGGGAAAACCGAAAATGCTCTGGACGCTGGCCCTTCTGGCGGTCGCTGTCGGGATAAGTCCGGTTGCAGGACTGGCGCAAGCCACATGTGTCGACTGCCATAAGAGTATAACCCCCAATATCGTTACGGATTGGGAAATCAGCAAACATGGACAGGCAGGCATGGACTGCGCCGTCTGTCACGGCAGCAAACATGACTCGCCGAGCAATGTGGCGGACGTACAGATCCCGTCCCCGGATACTTGCGCCGCCTGCCACGCTACCCGGGTGGAACAGTACAAGGCCGGAAAGCACGCGCTCGCCTGGGCTGCCATGAAAGCGATGCCCACCATGCACTGGCAACCTGCGACATTGACCGAAGGCATGAAAGGCTGCGGCGGTTGCCACAAGATCGGATTCAAGGACGAGGCGGAGATAAAGATACTAAAAAAGAACAATCCCGGATTCGGCACCGCTTCCTGCGACGCCTGCCACACCCGCCATACTTTCTCGACCGTTGAGGCGAAGCAGCCCCAGGCCTGCCAGACCTGCCACATGGGTTTCGATCATCCGCAATGGGAAATGTACTCTTCGTCGAAGCATGGCGTTCGGTATCTGTTGAAACAGAGCAAGGTTCTGCCCGAGGCGACGGCGGCGCCGACATGCCAGACCTGTCACATGCAGGATGGAAATCATGAAGTCCGCACCGCTTGGGGATTCCTGGCTGTCCGGCTGCCGATGCCGGATGACATCGTATGGGCAGACGATCGAGCCACCATTCTGAAGGCTCTCGGAGTTCTGGATCCGGCGGGGCAGCCGACGGCTCGTTTGGATGTAGTCAAGGGCGCCCAGGTCGCGCGGTTGACCCAGGAAGACTGGCAAAAGGAACGGGACAAGATGACCGAAACCTGCAAACAGTGCCATTCATCCAATTTCGTGAAATCGGAAATGCGCAAGGGTGACGAGATGATCCGGGAAGCCGATCATTTAATGGCGGAAGCCATTCGTATCGTTGCAAAGCTGTACCAGGATGCAGTTCTCAAGAAACCCGAGGGTTACGCTTATGCCTATCCGGATCTGCTGACATTCCACGATTCGCCGACCCGGATCGAACAGAAGCTGTTCGTAATGTTCCTCGAACACCGGAATCGCTCTTTCCAGGGAGCTTTTCATAACAGCCCGGACTATTCTCTCTGGTACGGCTGGAGCGAGATGCAGCGCGATCTGACCGAAATAAAATCGCTGGCGGAGGAATTGCGGATGCATAAAACGGCCCAGGCGAAATAATTCGGACCGTAACATTCTCGTAAGGTTAAAAAAGGGCGTCTAAAAAGACGCCCTTTTATTTTTCTGGATCCGTTTCAAATCCCCGGTTATTCCGCCCGTTTCAAGGGGGTTGTGTAGAGAAACAAAGTGTGGCTGGAGTTGTCTTCGTTGGAAATGACTTCCACGGTCTTGTCCGGAACGATGCCTTCGATGTCGTAATTATGGAATACCAGGCGGGATCCCGGTTTCAGGGTGTCGAGCTGGGGAAGCAGCTTGAGGTTCATTTCGGGCAGGAGATACGCGGGAATAACGTCCGCTTCCCTGATATCCACGGTGAAAATGTCCGCCTGAATTATTTTTACCAGATGCCCGACTTTGTTCTTTTCGATGTTCTTCCTGGAAGCCCGGACCATGTCCGGATCGATCTCATATCCTATTCCACGGCTGCCGTATTTTTGCGCGGCGAGTACGAGCATACGGGCGTCGCCGCACCCGAGATCGACTACGAGATCGTCTTTTTTTACCTGCGCCAGATGAAGCATTTCGGAAACCAGGTCGTAGGGAGTGCCGACATAGACTACGTCCGGAGTCCGCATATATGTGGGTTCCTCTCCCTTGAGAGGAAGAGCAATCGACATAAATAAGGCTGCGATTGTTGCAAACTGTTTGGTGCGTCGATAGTATGAAACCATAAATATTCCTTTACTGAATCAAGCCTGCGCCCTGCGGACGCTCTTAACGGAAAATTGCCAGCGTGGGAAATCTTGCAATGACGCTTCCGATCGCCCAGTCGCTTAAACTACAGCCTTCGGCGTATACGATACGCAAATTCGGCATTGTCAGAAATGAATTAAGATCATAGTCAAACACGGCGCATTTGACGATATTCAGTTCATTGAGCCGGGACATCCCTTCGAGATCCTTGATTCCTGCGCCGGTGACTTTCGTTTCGGCCAGGGCGAGCACCTCGAGGTTTTTGTGTCGAGCCACCTGCGCCATATCCTCATCAGTAATGTTGTTTTCACTCAGATTCAGAACCTTGAGTGTTTCGACCGCATTCAGGTGCTTCATGGCTTTTCCGTCTATTCTGGTGCGCTGAAGGGAAAGCGCTTCGAGCCTCGTAAGGCTTTTGAGCCATTCCAGTTCCTCGCCTTCAAGATCTATGTCATGCACATACAGCCGCTTCAGCCCGGTGCATTTTCCCAGATGTTTCATCCCGTCCCCGGTCAGGATTCCGTTTCCGATTTCCAGCCATTCCAGCTTGGGCAGCAAAGGCAGAAAACTCATGGCATTGTCGGTCAACTCACCCTGCTTGGCCTCGATCCAGCGGACATCGCCCCGGGGATCTGCCTGCAGCGGAATCCCTAATTCCTTGAGCCGGGCAACGGCGGTATCGGTGTTCCGTGTGCGGCTGCCCTCGGCGGGGCCGAAGCTGTAACCCGAGGGGAGGGTAATGCTGAAACTGAATGCCGCCAATGCCGCCAACTGCACGGCCCTTTTAAAAATAAACTTCATACATAACCTCCTGAGCACCATCATACTGGTTCGCGCCCGGTTCCTGCCATGGAATATTTCCCGGGCGGCATGAAACCGGATCCAACATTCTCATGCGGACAGTGCTGCAGTACAACAGGAAAATTGCAAATTTATAATCCCGCAACTATGCCTGGTTTGTCCTGCGGGCATTCCATGCGCTGAATCTGCGGAGAGACAACGCAAAACCGGTCCAGACAAGAATGATGCTCGCTGCGGATGCGATCCCGGCAATGGTCTGACCCGTGAATCCGTAATATTCGCCGGTGTGAACGAAGCGGACCCAAATACGCAGACGAAGTCCGGGATCCAGGTCCCCGAAGGATTCTGTGCGGAGGATATCTTCCGTTTTCCTGTCCACGATAATTGTCGAGCGGAATTGCGGCTGAATCCCGGACCCCGCGTCGACGCTGAAGGATACTGTTTGGGCGCCGGATGCCGGGAGCTGGAAGCTGATTGTATCCCATTCATCGGTCCGGTTCCTGATGCCGGCGACCAGATCGTCCAGTCCCTCCAGATCCGCTGGAGAGGTCCGGGCAATGCCGGCTTTCGCTGCCGGGCTTTTCGGCTGGGGCTTGGATTTTCCCGGGGGTCCGAAGCCGGCAGGAGGCTGGCTGCCGGCCATTCGAAAAACAAGGTCGCTGGCCCAGGGATAGGAAATTACGACGGCGCTTGCGATGACCAGGATAAGCGGTACGGTGCACCAGAAACCGAATACATGATGCCAGTTGAAATCCCGTGCCTTTGAGCTGGTTTCCTTTCGAAACCAGAGAATGGATTTGAGAGCCCGGCGCGTCCATCTGCGCGGCCACCAGAGATAGAAACCGGAAATTATTATGAATAAAAACGCCAGGTTGCAGATTCCCGTAAGGGCGCGGCCTATGCGACGATCCTCCCCTGAAAGGGCCAGCCACCGATGCAGGTCCGTCATGGTCCTGAAAAATTTGCGAATGCCCCGCGCTCCGGGACCCAGGATTTCTCCCGTGTATGGATTTACTAGGATGGTTTCGTTTGCAGCGTTCCTGATGCTCGCCGGCGTCCGGGGATCGGCCGCAAGAGTGACGTTTACCGGAACCGCATCCGGCCGGGCTTTAATAAATTCCTCGATGAGAGTTTCGGCGGACAGTGGCGTTGCATCCGGTGCGGGATCGACAGCGTACAGGCGTTGATCCGACCGAGCGGTCATCTGTTTTTCATAGGTCAAGAGAACTCCTGTAACCGACATAATCGTTATGACGATCCCTGCGGCCACGCCGCATATCAGGTGAGACCAGAACAGGATTTTTCGGAATTTCATATGTCTCCGTTAAATTGATTTTCTTCTGTGATTGTATCGTTCAAGGCAGTTTTTTAAATATCGGCATAAATCAAGCGGAGGATCAGGGGCCGTATTTTTTGCTGCAAACGACGCATCTCAATACGTAACAGTCCTTCAATGTTACATTTTCGGCAAAAACATGCGTTCGATCCGTAGGAGCGGGAGCCGGGATATGCATGGCCACAAGGCTAAAACCCTAGTCTTTCGGGTCGGGGCCTTGATCGCCGGCCGATTCGCGAAGCGGTGGATTCACAGCCCTGTATGCGGTTCTGCTGTGGGCAAAGCAATCGCCCGCTGCTTAACGTGGCTAATAGGTGCTTGTTTTCCTGCCACGACCATGGTGGCCGTTGCGCCTGAGCGATTCGGTATCATCGATCAGGGTTTCAAATATTTTTTTCTGGTTTTCGTCCAGTATGGCGGCTATCCGGGCATTCGTATCGGCGCGAATCTTATCCATTTTTTCCTGAAGCTCGATACGGCAGTCATTGATTTCACGGCGCGAATCTTCCAGGATTTCCTTGAGCTGTGCTTCCTGCTGCGAAGTTATCTGAAGCCTGTCAAAGATCCTGGATGAATAAGCGTGCTGGCTGTACCGGGCATTTATATCGGCAGGGCTCTGGACCCGCTGCCCCCAAAGCCAGAATCCCGATACGCCCAGAAGGCATCCGATTAAAAGTACCGCCGCCAGGACGGCAACAGCGTTTTTACGGCTGGTCACTGTATGTCTCCTCCCTGTTCCAACCAACGTACGATTTCATCGTCTGTCGGTGTGATAAGGATATTCTGGTTCGAAACGCTGAGATCGCTGTCGGTCATCAACATTTCATATTGGTCGTTGATGCCGGACTCCTGCACGGAAGGGCGGAGCCAGAGCAACGAGACAAGCATCAGCATGGCGGCAAAGGCGATCCAGACCTTGGCCGGTTTGGGCCAGTAAAATGACAGGGCATCCCAGGAGTGTAAATTTCTGAAAGCGACTGCGGAAATCTGTTCGGGGCCCCGGCGCGGTTCGGGCGGTTTCCGTTTTCTGATTGCCTGGGCGATATTATTCAGGAAATAATCCCTGGTCCTGCATGAATCGCAAACGGTCAAATGTTGCCTGAACTGCTCCAGTTCCGCCGGGGGCAAGTCCCCGTCCTGGTATCGATGGAACCATTTGCATAGTCTATTCATGTTCGGGCCCTCCATTCAAATCGGCCTGATATTTTATAAATGCTTTGTGAAGGTCGTTTCGTGCTCTGGAAACGCGGACTCTTGCGGTCGACTGCGGGACGTCGAGGATTTCTGAGACCGTGAGGTAACTGTGCCCTTCAATGACCCTGAGAATAAAAGCAGCCTTGTGCCTGGGATTCAGCCGGTCCAGCAGGATTTGTGCAATTTCCAGGTATCGGGAAGCCTCCTCGGGATCTGATGGATACGCCTCGGGCTTTGTGGCCATGTTTTTTAAGAGGCGCCTTTGTTCCCCTTCGGATAGATCGCTCCAGAGCCGATACTTGCGGGTTTTTTTTCTCCGAATCTGATCGATGCAGTAATTGCCGGCGATGCGAAGAATCCATGGGCCGAAAGGATACTTCGGATTGAAACGATTGAGGGAAAGCAGTACGCGAAGAAAAATTTCCTGAACGACGTCTTCGGCATCGGAGCAGTTTCCCAGAGTGCGGTGTACAGTGCTCCATACCGCAGCATGATATCGCTTAACCAGTTCGGCAAAAGCAGGTTCATCGCCTTTGACGGCAGATTCAATTAAAATAGAGTCGTTATCTTCCGACATTCTGGATTCAATTCAGTTCAGGTTCAATTCAGTTCAAACCGCAAAACCGGATGTCCGGCTGCCTCCGGACCATGCAACGGGCGAGCGGGAAAAACCGCCGGTCGACGCCGGTAATCAGTCCGGAAATGTAAAAATACACGAGACTTCTCCCCCTTACAAAGGCGGATTCCGGCCGAATCCTCACGATCAAGATACGCAGGTCTTGGATTATGTTCCATTTCGGGCCGGAAAAACGGGCGGTGCTTGCATTCGTTCCTTCAATAAAGATAATGGAATGGGAATGCGGTCATGGAAGGCTGCAATGCGGATTGGTCCGATAGGGCTGAAAAGCCCGGCTATATTTTGAGGCGAAATTAGCGGATACCGGGCCGGGGCTGCAGGCGGTCGAATCCGGGAGGGGAGTTATGAAAATACTGGGGCTTTCATTCAGTCCGCGGGAGAAGGGGAATACGGAACTTTTAATGGAGGAAGTGCTGGCGGGCGCCGGGGGACTCGGGGCGGAGACGGAACTCTGCCGGGCGGTCGAAAAGGATATTCGACCGTGTGACGCCTGCGGTTCCTGCTTTACCACGGGCGAATGTCCGATTGAGGACGATATGCAGGATCTCTACGGGAAAATGCTGGAAGCCGACGGGATCCTGTTCGGAACACCTGTCTATTTCTACAATATGACCGCCCAGGGAAAGTGTGTCATCGACAGGACCATTGCCCTGAACCACGGAGGCAAGAGCCTGTCGAGCAAAGTCGGCGCCGTTGTAGCGGTCGCAGGCAGCCTGGGGCTTGTCGATGCGCTGAAAGATCTCTATTTCTACATGGTGACGAGGCAGATGCTGCCGGCCAGTTTTATCGCCGCTTACGGTTCCAACAAGGGGGATGTGAAGGATTTCGACAAGTGTATGAAGGCGTCCTCGGAACTGGGACGCCAGATGGTAAAAATAATCGAAAAGAAATTTACCTACCCGGATGGGAAAGCGAACTACATCGCTTACGGCACACACACTTTTTAACCGGGTTGCAGGTTGGAATTTGAAGTATAAAGAGTAAAAACCGGTCTGTTCGGGGTCTGTTTGAATTCCGAATCTTTTCAGCTTGTCCACCAGGGCTTTGCGCCATCGTGAAGATGTATTACTCACGAAGAGGAACGGAATGTTTTTCCCCGGATCCATTCCCCGTTTCCCGTTCCCCCGTTAATTTTTTAGGGGTAAGTAGCCGGAATAAAATTGTTATAAGTTCTCAACAGGATTCTCGAAATTTATCTTTCTTCTGGCTCTATTTAATGACAGCTCCTTCCCTCGTAAGCAACTCGTGTTTCAGTTTCTTGCCGAGACCGTAATTGCCGACGCCTCCGGAAGCCGGGACAATTCGATGGCAGGGAATAAGGAAGGGAACCGGATTGTTTGCCATGACGTTTCCGACCGCTCGGGCTGCCTTAGGGAAGCCTGCCCGCCGGGCGAGCCACGAGTAGGACTGCACATTCCCGGCCGGCACTTTCAGGAGTGTCTTCAATACCTTCTCCTGGAACGGGGTGAAGCCGGACCAGTCTATGGGGACGGACGGTGTCTTCTGCCCCTGGACAGCCGCGCGAAGTGCCTGTTTGTAGACATCGGGAACAACGCCGTTGTCGGGCTTTATTCCAAGACGCTTCCTGTATGTTGCTTCGAATGTCGTGTCTGTTTCCGTACCTGGACTAATGGCTGTAACTCCTTTGGAGCTGCAGGCGATGCGGAAATCGCCGATTTTTGTATGAACTTTGCAATAAAGATGCATGATAATTCTCCTGGAATGGCGCGCAATTTAAGAAAAAACTTTTGTTGCCTATCCTGGATAATATTATGATTAGGGGTAGTTGACATACATTTTTTATGAGTGCAGTTGCCTGAATACAGAAAAAACTGATGGCGAAATGAACATCTGCCACGTGTCGCCAGAGGGGGCGGATTAAATCAGGAAATTTTACGGGAAAAAGCCGGAATGCNNAGCCTTACCAAATTGCTTGGCGAGAAACAGGCAAAATACCTGCTCGATCATAAAAGCAAAACGGTATCCGGAGATCAGCTCAATCTGCCCGGTCCCGATTTTATCGAAAGGGTTTGGAGCGGCAGCGACCGGAATCCTCAGGTCCTGAAGAGCCTTCAGAATTTGTTCGATCACGGCAGGTTGGGCGGAACCGGCTACGTTTCCATCCTGCCGGTGGATCAGGGAATCGAACATTCGGGCGGCGCTTCGTTTGCGCCCAATCCCATCTATTTTGACGGGGAGAACATCGTAAAACTCGCCATTGAGGGCGGGTGCAACGCGGTAGCGTCCACCCTGGGCGTTCTCGGGTCGGTGTGCCGGAAATATGCCCACAGGATTCCGTTTGTGGTCAAGATCAACCACAACGAATTCATTTCCTACCCGAACAGTTACGACCAGATTCTCTTCGCCAATGTCCAGCAGGCATACGAGCTTGGAGCAACCGCGGTCGGCGCCACGATCTATTTCGGCTCCGAAGAATCGAAGCGGCAGATCCAGGAAATCTCCGCCGCCTTCCACGAAGCCCACGAACTCGGGATGGCGACGATCCTCTGGTGCTACCTGAGGAATTCCGCATTCAAGAAAGACGGCGTCGATTATCATACGGCGGCCGATCTGACAGGCCAGGCGAACCATCTCGGCGTTACCATCGAGGCGGATATCATCAAGCAAAAGCTTCCCGAATGCAACGGCGGCTACGAGGCGTTGAAGTTCGGAAAAACACACAAGAAGGTGTATTCCGAGCTTTCGTCGGAACACCCCATCGATTTGACGCGCTACCAGGTCATCAACTGCTACATGGGCCGCTGCGGATTGATCAATTCCGGCGGAGCCAGTTCCGGTGCAGGCGATCTGGCCGAAGCCGTGAAAACCGCCGTCATCAACAAGCGTGCGGGCGGCATGGGGCTGATATCGGGGCGCAAGGCTTTCCAGAGGCCGATGGCAGAGGGTGTCGCCCTGCTCAACGCGATACAGGATGTCTATCTGTGTCCTGAGGTCACGATCGCTTAAGCCGATCCCATAGCCAAATTCATGTTTCATTATTAAAGGGGCGAACCCGGTGATCGCCCCCTTGTCATAATCGGGCTAAATGACGGAACCTTCGAATATTCAGCTTTCGGTTGTTATCCCTGCTTACAATGAGGAGCTGCGGCTGCCGGATACGCTGACCCAGACGATCGCCTATCTCAGGAACCAGTCCTACCAGTCGGAGATCGTCGTCGTGAATGACGGTTCTACGGATGGAACGGAAGGGTTGGTGCGTCAACAGGATGCCGGCCCGGTTTTTTTGAAATTGCTGCAGCATCCGGACGGTTCGAATCATGGCAAAGGGGCTTCGGTCAAGAGGGGTATCCTGGCGGCAAAGGGCGCTTTCCGTCTGTTTATGGACGCCGACAACTCCACGACGGTGAAACAGGTGGAGCGGTTCTGGCCTTTTTTTCACATGGGCTTTGACGTCGTGATCGGATCCAGGGCTCTCAGGGACTCTGTGGTCGCCCGCCCTCAAACGAAGGCCAAGGAGATCGCCGGACGGGCAGGCAACTGGCTTGTGCGAATGCTGGCGGTTCCCGGGATATACGACACGCAGGCCGGATTCAAAATGTTCACGGGTGAGGCAGCCGAATGCATATTCCGGAGACTGACCATCGACAAATGGGGTTATGACATAGAGTTGCTGATCATAGCACGGTCTTTGGAATACCGGATCCGTGAAGTGCCCATAACCTGGCTGAACTCCATGGGCAGCAAGGTGACATTGCGGTCTTATTTCGAAGTGCTCAGCGAAATCCGGAAGATCCGGCAGAATCTTCGGGCCGGCTTATATAAATAAGAAAAAAGGGGACATAACACTTAATTAGGATTGCAAATACGTGTTACGTCCCCTTTTCCCTTATTTCTTGTGCTTTTTGTTGTTTGAATTGATCAGAATTCCGAGTTCCTTGGAACGGAGTGTCGCGGCCTCCACCGCTTCCATGATTGTGGATCGGAAATTGCACTTTTCCAGCATTTTTAACCCGGCAAACGTAGTGCCTCCGGGTGTGGCGACCAGGTCCTTCAGTTCGCTGGGATGCTTGCCGGTCTCCAGCAGCATTTTCGCCGCCCCGTAAACCGTTTGAGCGGCCAGGAGGGAAGATTCCGATCTGGAGATTCCCAGTTGTACTCCGGCGTCGCTCAATGATTCGATAGCCAGAAAAACATAAGCGGGGCCGCTGCCGGACAGGCCGGTTACGACATCCATGAGAGCTTCATTCTTGATCAGGACGGTGCTGCCGACACATTCGAAAATGGATTCTGCTCTTTTAAGGTCTGAGGATGAGATATTGCGGCCGGGATACAGGGCCGTAACCCCTGCAAGCACCGATGCGGGAGCATTCGGCATTGCCCGGATTATTCCGGACTCGTGGTGCATTTTCTGGGCGATCTTTTCGGCGGTAACTCCTGCTACGATGGAAATAAACAGGTGCCCTTCATGGCTTAATATTGAAAGTTGATCCAGAAGTTCGTCAATATTCTGCGGCTTGACGGCTATGATGATTATGGACGATTTTTTTACCAGCTCTTTGACGGAGGTTGTCGTCTTGATGCCGTAGGTTTTCGATATATGGTTCAGCCGGTCTTTACTTACATCGCATGCCAGGATATTCGATTTGGTCACTTTCTTTGACTGAATCAATCCGCGAACCAGGATTTCTCCCATATTGCCGGTGCCGATGAATCCGACGACTTTTCCACTGAACATGGAATCTCCTTTGTTTTGGCTCAGCCGGCAAGACCTGGATGCCGGCCGGCGCATTGTGCTCTTTTCTATTGAACTTTGCAGAGGACGGCAGTGATATCGTCGACTTGCGGCATTCCGTCCGAGAAATCCCTGACAGTCTTGTAGAGTCCGTTTATGATCAGCTGTACGTGCTCGTGCCTGTGGGCCCGGATGTAATCAAGGGTTCTTTCAACTCCGAATGCCTCCTGATCCGGCCTTTCCGCTTCTGTAATTCCGTCCGTTAGCAGGGCGAGTATATCGCCCGATTTCAGTTCAATCCGGTCGCTGCATGTGAACTTGTGGTCGGGCATGAATCCCAGCGGGATGTCCGTACTCTTGAGGGTCTGCCTCACATTCCCCTCGTTATCCAGGATGAAGCCCGGAGTATGTCCGGCACTGGCGTATATAAACGATCGTGTAGAAAGATCGAGGCAGCAGAGGATCAACGTGGCGAAACGGCCCTGTTCCAGGTCTGAAACGAGTGCATTATTTGTCAACGAGAAGATATCCCCGACATTCGTGCCCTGCTGTGCAAAGGCCCGCAGAAACGCCCGGAGTTCCACCATCAGTAAAGCGGAGCCTATACCGTGGCCGCTAACATCGCCGATGGCGATTCCGAGAGCATCGCCTAGAAGCGGCAGAAAATCGAAATAATCCCCCCCTGTTTCATCCGCTGGAAATGAAGATCCGGCGAATTTATATCCTTCTATTTTGGGCGGCGGCATGCGGTAAAATTGCTGCTGCACGGCGCGTGCCAGGCTCATTTGGAACTTCTGCTCCTGCAGCTTTTTCTGTTCGGTTACGTCCTTGAATACCGTCACCAGATGGGTGATTGCTCCAGTGCTCCCCAGCATCGGGGTGATTGTCTGCTCGGCAAGGAAAATTTCGCCGTCTTCCTTCTTATTGGAGATCGTCCCCCGGAACACGTTTCCGGCCAGGATCGTGGCCCAGAGTTTTTCGTAAAATGCGTCGTCATGCACACCGGACTTGAGAATGCGCGGTGTAAGCCCTTTAACTTCTTCCAGCGAGTATCCGGTTGTTTTTTCGAAAGCGGGATTGACATACTCGATCAGACCGCTTCTGTCGCAGATCATTATTCCGTCGGCGGTCTGCTCGACGGCGTTCGTCAGAGTTTGTATGCGTGTATCCGTCTGCTTTTTCTTGGTGACATCATGGAAAACGACGACACTGCCGTAGATATTTTCGTTTTTATCCCGCAGAGGGCTCGCCTTGGCGTGAATCCATATCCCTGCCGGGCATTGCGCGTTGCGAATGTATATTTCGGTTTCCGGGACGGTTTCACCGCCGAGTGCTCGGGTTGCAGGCAGTGCGTCAGGATCGTAGGGAGTAATACCGTCCGGCATGTAGCAACCATAGATTTCGGCCCAAGATATCGGGGAATTTTCATCCACTCCGATACCGAGAACGGTCTGCGCGGCTTCGTTGCATATAAGAAAGATACCGTCTCTGTCTGCGACGATAACGCCCTCGTTCAGGTGGTAGATTGTGGACCGCAGGATTTCCGTTTCATTCAACGGAATTATGGATTTTCGTCTGTTGTCCAGTGGCAGGCCCATAATGAAAGATTAAGGATGGAAAATTGAAGATCGAAAATTATAAACCCGGATTTTTCTTCCGGCAGCCATGTTCAAAAGTCTCCAGGCGGTATATAAACTCAGTTCGGGCTGGAATTCATATAATGAATCCAACACTTAACTTTATCATGGTTCGCCGTTCTTTCTCATCAGGAATTCATTGGTAGCAGAAAATGACAGGCTTTTCCGGGGTTTCTTTGTCTCACAGGGAGTGACAATACCCCAACAGTTATTACGGGAAACGGGAGACAGATTATCGGGCGAAATTGAGATAAACCTGTAATTTGAGATTGGACAGAGCACGGTTTCTGTTACAATCACACGATTGCACGGAGGTGAATCTGGCCTGGTGGCTGGCCTGGACTTCAAATCCAGTTGTGGTTTACCGGAAGGTAGGCTAGGTGGGTTCGATTCCCATGCACCTCCGCCACTTTATTTTCAATGGGTTACCGTTTTTCCATCGCTGGATCCTATCTGCTCTGATTCCTCAGAATTAGCCTCCAAATGGTCAAATTGCACCTGAATTGTGCCCGTAGCATTGGCTCAGTGCTTTTCTAACATAGCCGTAGCGTTCTGCAGATCCCTCTCATCCACGATATTATACCGGTCAAATACGGATCGTGTTTTGTGACCGGATATTGCTCCCGCAATCTTATCCGAAACGCCGGCACGAACGAAATTCCTCACTGCGGTCCGGCGGCAATCGTGTAGAAGCAGCCCTGGAAGCCCCTACGGAAGCCGCTTATACTGCTCCGGCGCCGGAATCCGTCATTCCCATGGAAACTGCATCGTACACAAAATTTGGAGATCGTACAGGCTGTCTCTGTAATGTCTACGCAGCGGTCTTACGCACCCGCAATTCCGCCTTGTGTCGGGTAGCTGAGGGAACTCGGATCAGCAGATCCGTGGATATCCCTTTTGTATTGCCGTTTGCAATGGCTGTCACGCGGGTTCGGGAGGTCCCTGCTTTTTTCGCAATCTCTGCATGGGTCATCTTTCCTCTGCGGATGATCTTTGCAAGTGCGCATGTAAGATCTGAACGGAATTCCATTTCGCCAGTCTCAGGCGAAATGAATCCCTGTCTTTACAAGCCGGATGCGTATCAAAACCAGCCTTTGGTTTCTAATAGGATGCGGATGTTATTTCCGTTGGATTCCAGGCTCTGATTTTGCTGTGCGTCGAAAAAAGTGCGGGGAATATTTTGGAAAATTGCACAAATCAGGAGATTTTTAGAATACGCAGCGCAATTCTGCCGAAAAGCTTTCGATTCTTGCCGGTTAGAAACAACCGGGAAAGCAGCTTCACCAACCGGGAAGGCTCGAAGTCCGGATCGAGTTCCTTCCGGATGTCCATGATCTGGGTTAATGCGGCTCCTGGATTTTCGCGGAAACTGTCGAGCAGGGCGGTTTGATGCACGCAGGAGACGGTACAAAAAGCCGAACAAGGCTTCACTGTATGCGATTCCCGCTCCAGGTCATCTAACGAATAGGATTCCAGTGGAATGCCCGGTATGCCTCTCTTCTGCGAGCATCTATGGACCCGTCCATCTTCGCAAATATACAGATAGCGGCAACCGGCGCGGCAGTGCCATTCATTCGGCTCACCCTGCACTAAATTCTTCTGGAATCTCCCGTACTGGGCGAAGGAAAAAAGGGGCGACCCCATTCGAAGAATATCCTCATAGATCCCTTTGCGCTCCTCATTGAGCGGCTGTAGCTGGCCGTCATGGTCGTGGAGGATGCCTACCGTCGCGGTACATCCAATTTCGTGTGCCCGCCGGGCAACAACCAGAGCGTCTTCCGGATTTCCTACGCCGTGCCCCATCACGGTGTTGACGGTAACCTGGAAATCGGCATTTTCGGCAAGCATCCGCAGCTTTGATTCCAAAGCACTCAGACTCTTCCTTGAGGATCCGTCCGGGTTCAGGTTGTCGATGCTGATTTGGAGGTAATCGAGTCCGGCGCGGTTCAGGTTCCTGATTCTGTGGAGAGTCAGGGGATACCCGTTGGTAATCACCGTAGCGATCATTCCGTGACTGCGAATACGATGAATGATCTTTTCCAGATCAGGGTGCAGTAAGGGCTCGCCCCCGCTGGCGGTAACAATCGTCGTCCCCAGGGCTGCCAGTTTGTCGATCCTGCTCAGCATTGCCGATGTTTCAACCGGTGGGGAACTGTCGTCATATTCATTGCAATAGGAACAGGAAAGGTTACAGCGCCTGGTAGGGATGACCTGAGCCAGGATCGGATGTGTGGGAGATTTCATTGCCTTGGCAAACATGCGCGCCTCTCTCAGAAGGCGTCCCGCTCTTAATTTTTTTCTGCGCAACAAAGCGAATTTCACAGTGGAACCATCCCTTTCAGTATCTATCGGGAATTATGCCAGACCTCAAGGTTTAAAGCCAAATTCAGCGGGTTCATCCGGTTGCCTTCCTGAATCCTTGCATCTGAAAACAAGTACGACAAGTGTGCCGAAGACCACACCCGCCACGACATCGAGAGCATAGTGAAAGCGGCCATAGAGAGTTGCAACATATATGCCGCCCACAACAGGCAGCAGGAAACAGCCGAGTCTGCGCTGACTGTGCAGTACCGTGAGCAGTAGGACCGTGGAAGCGGAAACGTGCAGGCTTGGAAACGCACCGCCCCTGGCTCCGCCCCTTTCGGAAATAAAGTGGACCAGTTTATAGAATGGCCCGTTGGCTGCAGGTTCACCAAGCTTTATGAAAAGGTAATAGGGGCTGTCGACAGGATACAAAATAAAAAACAAAAAACTTGAATAGTAAGTCACTGCCAGAAGAAACAACAGTTCGCGAAATGCGGTCCGCTTGCCCCGAAAATACCAGTATCCGCCGACAGCGGGAATCAGGAGGATATAGCAGAAATAGCAGAAATGAAGATATTCCGACAGTAATATAGAAGGGAACATATCGCCCAGCCACAAACTTGGATAGCCGGTAAAGATCTGCACTTCCCATCGCTGGATGATTTGCGTCAGATCCCAAGCCCCGATAATTTCCGCCAAAAACTCTACCTGCTTATAGAGCAGCGGGAATGCAAAAATAGGGTACCAGTCCAGTAGAAACACAATCGGTCTATAACGAATCTTTTCACGAAGGCAGGGCAAGAGAAGAATCAGGATTGCCAGAAACAGGTGAATGCAAACCAGGAGAAACCGGTGTATGGTGTTCAGGCCAACGATAGATACAAGCCCCGCCACCGCCAGCAGGTACAGAATCGTCGCTATATCAATGCGGCGAAAACAACGGATCGAAGGGATGCTCACGAACAAATCTCCCTGACAGCGCCAGGATTGGCCGGGGACCGACAATGCATCAAAATTTTAACATAGGATACGAATTGTAATGGTACATTGTTCTGATACATGATGGATCGAGACAAGGGAATCGGGACCGGATCGGCAGGTAGATTTACATGAACTTGAGCTTCGCTGAGATAATTAACATTTCCTATTTTTCTCTGTTTTGCATGATTTCCATTTTCTTTCCTGTTCCTGTCCGTCGCCGCGTGTCCGCCTGCGCCATAGGCGCCTTCGGTATAGCCGTTTGCATATTTCTTTCCTCCTTGCCCTCCCTGGTTTCCGGGCAGACATCCCGTGCCCTGCGGGATTGGGTGCCGGCCGGACTTATACTCGTCGCATATCACCAATCAGGCCGGCTTTTCATCAAGCCGTGGCCCAAATTTCAAACTTGGCTGATGGGATGGGATTGTCGTCTACTGGGACGTTTTTACCGGGGACCGGAAGTGATCCAGGTCCCCTCTTTCTGGAGGAAATACCTCGAAATATTCTATCTAAGCTGCTATCCGCTGATACCTGCTGCGCTTGGGATTCTGATCCTTCTGAATTTTCAGGATAGGGTCGAGGAGTTCTGGATGCTTGTCTTGTCCTCTACCTACGCCTGCTACGCTCTGGTCCCTTTTTTGCCTGCATTACCCCCACGTTTGCTACAGACAGAGCGGAAAACGGGGAGCAATTCCGGAAAAGCTCGAATTTTAAATGAATGGCTCCTGCGTTACGGAAGTATTAAAGCCAATACGTTTCCAAGTGCACATGTCGCATCCTGTACCGCTGCCTCCCTCGTTCTATTTCGATATGACACATGGTTTGGCGCCATTTTCCTGTGGTTTTCCCTGTCCATCGCGACCGCTGTCGTAATTCGTCGTTACCATTACCTGGCAGACGCCATTTTGGGGCTTGCGTTGCCGGTCGTGCTGTTTTTCCTGATGCCATGAACAGCTTTCCCGGGATCTCCTCTCTTTCTGTTTCAGGTAATGCTGAATCCAAACAGGGAAAAGCCCTACTACTATGGCGCGGACTTACCGATATGGAATTACGTAAATTTTATTCAACAAGTGCCATGGATAAAGACAACCGTGACACAATTATCGTGTGGAAACAGTACGACGGAATTAATGAATTCCTGTTTGTGAGTGAATACAAAAAGTAGATCCCACTGCACCCAAAACAATGGTTGATAGAGCCCTGCTGGCCTGTTTCTGGGAGGAAATCCCCATATTGCGGCTATCGCACATTTGAGTGGTAACCCTTCCTGGTTCGAGCGTGAAGGTCCGGATTTTTCATCTTGATTTTTACTTTACGAAACTTGCGTTCCCGCGGGGCATCGGTCGGGTAATACCCGATGCTGTACTGGCTGGCCAGTTCCCTGGCGATTTCGGCAAAGGATCCGCGCAGATCCTCGCTCCCGTCGAGCACCAGCCCCCCGCTGTTCTCCGCCAGTTCATTTAAATAGGCTCTTCCCATCATGTAATCTTGAGACGTTGAGCCTACTCCGCCGGCTCTCCTTATAATCTGGGGTTGTGGATTGATTACTATCTGCGGAAATGTCTGTTTATTTAAAGAACCGGTCGTGCTCAACTCGCGTTCAGTATCGTAGTAGACGCAATATATAGTAGCTTTGGTTTCCTCCGATAATTTCAGCGTCTCCCTTTTGTCGGAATCCATGCTCCCTGTATCCACCCCGTCGGTAAAGAGCACAAGCGCTTTCCTTTCAGTGACCGGTTTGAGCACCTGTTCCAGTGCAAGCCACACGGCCTCGTATAAAACGGTCCGTTCTCCCGTCCGGGTCATTTTTATCCCGCGCTCGTTCCTGTCGCGGTTTATGCTGAAATCGGACTGCAGGCGGACCTCCTCCGCAAATGAAACTACCGCCACTTCATCGTCCGGGTGGAGCTGGTTTACAAAATCGATCGCCGCATTCTGTATTTCTGCCAGACGCTTCTGGGTGCTGCCGCTGGTATCCAGAAGCAGCGCAACCGCCAAAGGTTCATCAGTGGCTGCGAATGCGGCAATCTCCTGTTCCACATTGTCTTCATAGATAACAAAATCATCTTTGTTGAGATTTTTGATTCGTTTGCCCTTGTCTGTGGTAACGACAACCGGAAGAGAGACCATCTCGACACCCACCCGGTACCTTGGAATATCGCCGGTTTGTTCGATTTCCCGCTGTTCCGCTCCAATGCCGGGCAGAAATAGAACCAAGAGTAAAATGGTTGAAAAGACCTTTAAGACTGAAAATCCCGTCATAATCAATCCCCCATAGGCGAACAATCCGCATTTCCTGCGAACATCCCGGCAAGGCATCCTATCCGAAAAAGCACACCGCATTTTTTGACATCTAATATAGAATCGCCTCGCCGGGCAGGTAAGAAATCCTGTTTACAATGCAGGCAAAGTTCTACAGGTCGGTGCGGTTCCATTATATCTTAGATGGCGCCATTTCTATTGAGGATCAGTTTAACATTATAATGTGCATGCCATTCGGGACCCGTACCTTCACGGATCAGAAACTGAAGACTATCCAGTAGAAAAGTCGCTACAAGAACCCGCCGCTAATTATCCCTATCCGCGTAAGTAGATTGCTATTGTCAAAGAGGGCGGGCATTCTTTGCTGAATTCCACCATAATGGATTCGGTATTCTCTCCAATTTCCCCGATGGATGCTTTTTGTAACGAACGGATTTTCCCTTGCCCAGCTTCATCTGAGACACAAGTTCCGTATATACAACAGATTCGAAGTTTTTTCTGAAATGTTCGACCGATTTTCCGATTTGATCCAGGGTTCCTCCAAGAGAAGGAGGGGATGATGCCGGGGATGAAAAAATAAGTAAAAAGTCAGAATTATAGATATCGGAGCGTTCTTCCCGTCGAGACCTTTAAAATCATCTGAAATCGGAATTCATTTCCGAAAAAATATGGATTTTATCCGAAATCACGCAGAATTGTGTGAGTGAGATCACGGATTAAGAATATTTTCTTCCAGGTTACTGTATTTGTCCCTGAGCAGTGTCTGGGAATAAGTACAGAATATCCGGAGAATAATAATCCCGTAAGTAAAATATTCTGTATATATTAGAGTCGAATCATCAGTCCTCCGCCCGTCATCCGTTTTGTAAAGCCAGGCTACACAGTCGTTGTCGACCAGAAATGGCACTGCTAATATTCAATCTCAATTTCAATTTCAACTTTTTTTCGAAAAAAACATAAAAAATATGAAATTGTGACAATTTTCACAGCTAATTAGCGCAAGTATTCCTACAATGCGACCGATATTGAATTTGCATTTTATATTCGACAATGAATTGGAAAGATTTTGATTTTGAATTACGAAGTAAATGAAGTGACTGAGATTAACGGTTTTCATTCTTACATCTTCCTTGAATTTCCACTTTCAGAAAAATTCCATATTCCATTCCGGAAGGATTTATGAAGAAAGAAAAGAAGAAGCTTTTCTTGAATATCGGATTTATTCTCACGGCCACGCTCTGCTTTTCGGGCATCTTTTGGGCCTTCTATCACTCCAGCTGGTATCCGGCACAGGCCATGGAAGATCGGGTCCATCCGGTTGAGACAGCGGCACCGTCTCCTGTTATTTCAAGGAAAGACAGCGCTCATCAGGCGATGCTGACACAGGCTTTACGAAAAAAGCCGGATCATATCCCGGTTTTGCTGGAACTGGCACACCTGGAAGCTGAATCCGGGAACGTCCAGAAATCGTCCGAGTATCTGACAGAAGTTCTGCATTATGAACCGCAGAATATAGACGCAAAATTGAATCTTGGAAAGCAGCTGTTTGAAATGGGTCAGATTGATGATGCGATCAGGCTGAATCAGGAAATTTTGGAAATACAACCGGTTCATCCCGATGCTTTATACAATCTGGGTGCGATTTACGGGAACCTGGGAAACCGGGACCGCGCCCTGTTCTTCTGGAATCAACTTATGGACTCGAATCCGAATTCGGAGAGCGGGGCACGTGCAAAAGAGATGATGGCAAGAATGTAGGCTTTGCAGAGGAGGCCTCGTTAATGAAAACCGGGTTCCAGGTAAAACCTGTTTCGCTGGCAGCCAACCTAAGACGGTAGATTAATGCATAGCGAGTCAGCCACACAGGAACAGGAAACCCGCTTTTCCGGTACTATTTTGAGAGACCGAAAAATGAAGTTTTGGGGTGTCCCGACACAGCTTTTCAGTATCAAACACTATAAATTCCAAAGCCTCATTGCGCTGCTTTTATGCCTGTTTGTTTGCACATTTAGTGTTTCAGCTTCCGGTCAGGTCGAACAGGGCAGAATGCGCAATCCGCATGGTTCTCTGGATCTGGATTGCTTGAATTGTCATACGGATACAAGCTGGACCCCGATTCGCCCGGCGCCGGATTTCAACCACCAGGAAACCGACTATCCGCTGAGGGGTCTGCATCAGGATGTCGACTGCGGATTTTGTCACACCAGTCTTGTATTTGCCGAGGTGGGTGAGCAATGCTCCGACTGTCACGCAGATATACACCGGGACCAACAAGGAAGTGAATGTGAGCTATGCCATACGGTGCTTGGCTGGGCTGAACGCCTGCAAATAGCACAAAAACATAAAGATAAGTTCCCATTAACCGGGGCTCATTCCATAGCCGCATGCACTCAGTGTCATCGTGCGGGCAAGAAATTGAACGCGATTTGCGTTTCCTGCCATGAGGAAGATTACCAGTCCACACAGACACCGAATCACCAGGCTGTAAACCTGCCCCAAAATTGTGAAACCTGCCATCAGACTGAAAGCTGGCATAATGGAAACTTTGATCATACACTCTACGCAGGTTTTGAACTTACGGGAGCACACACTTCTCAAAGATGTGCGGCATGCCATATTGGAGGGAATTTTTCCGATCGGAAAGCTGAATGCGTTCATTGCCATGAAAACAACTTTGTCAGCGCTTCCAGCCCAAATCACATTGCCGCCGGTTTTTCACGGGAGTGTTCGCAGTGCCACAGCACCAATTTCTGGGCTGATAATGCCTACAATCATCAGGCTGCAACCGGATTTGCCCTGAGTGACACCCACGCCACGCTTTCCTGTGATGTTTGTCACAGTGACGGGAGATATAAAGAGTTATCGCAGGATTGTTATACGTGCCATGCAGAAGAATACGCTTCAACTATAAATCCAAATCATACGAAATCCGACTTTTCGAACAACTGCGTCCAATGCCATAGGAGCGGCGGTTGGCATCTGGTCCAAATAAGTCAGGTTGCTAAAATCTTTGACCATAATGTGACGGGATTCCCTCTGACAGACAGACATGCCGAACAAGAGTGTTCAAGCTGCCATTTCGGGGACAGCGCATACAGCTCGCTGTCAAATACCTGCGTCTCCTGTCATAAGAAAAATTACTCCGCTACCACTAATCCCAATCATCAAAGTGCTTCATTTCAGGAAGATTGCGCCATTTGCCACAATCCGTCTCAATGGCAGGGCGCTCTTTTCAATCACGATGCGAATACAAAATTTCCACTGATCGGCATACATGTTTTTACCTCATGTGAACAATGTCACGTAAACAGTGTCTATCAGGGAATATCGTTGGAATGTGTCTCCTGCCATGCTGCCGATTATGAAAATACCAAGAATCCGAACCATAGAGACGCGGGCATTTCAAGGGATTGCAAGACCTGTCATACGCCGTTTCAGTGGTTGGAATCTCAGTTCGATCACGCAACGACAACACAGTTTCCATTGACGGGAAGCCACACAGCGGCGACCTGCACCAGCTGCCATCAGAACGGAGTGTACC
>DKBB01000394.1 GCA_002451015.1 Acidobacteria bacterium UBA6911 | reverse complement strand
GTCGCCCTATTCCCTCGCAAGAACTCTATATCAAATCTAATACTTAAAAATAAAGCAGACCCTCAAATCATGCCGGTTATTTCCTCAAACCAAACCTTCCGGGATGGCAACCATCTTCAGGAAACAAACAATCTTGCGTATCCGAAGGGAGTATATATTGCAGGTGTGGGAAATGAACCCGGTTTTTTCAAACTTCTTTCAATTGCGACTTTTCATAATTTGATAAATCAATTTTAAAACTAGGCATTTTGATATACATCCATATATAAAAACCTTCCGACGTTGAACGTTATTGTGGCCTCCGGCTTCTGTCTACAGGTTTCTTTTACCTTATTGGCATTAAATGCCATTTATAACTATATATACTATTTCTAATAGAAAGACTTTTATCAATTCGTGAAATCGACCGAATCGAGGATTTTCTCAAAAACACGATCGTATTCATTGAAATACCGTTCCGGCGCAACAAAAGCGAACACCATCAATCCTTCCGGATGCATCACCGTGACAATCCAGTCGATTTCCAGGCCTCCCACCGGGGACTCATTCTCGTATATCCTCGACAGCCCCTTTTTTCCGTCAACCCGGATGCCCCCTTGATCCCGGATCAACCGCAGGGCGGGATTTGAGCCTTGAAGGGATACTATCATGCGATCGGTCGCTTCCCTTAAATCGATATCGGACCGGCTTCCTGCAGGTATTTCAAACAGGCTGAACGAAACGCCATAGGCAACGGCGGAAGTATCAGCGCTCCGGAGAATCCCCCCCTCCGGGGTAACTGTAAATTCCTTTTCATGCCCGAAAACCTTCCAGTTTACGGGATATTGAAGCTTGATGTGCTCGCTGTAAAACCTCCGGAATTTCGTGGACGGAGCCGGCGGTCGCGGTTCCTGTTTCTGTCCTGCATCAGGCGAGGGGATCTTTCGCTCCTCTGAAGGCACACCGGACGGAACCTCTGCCGGTTTCGGAGCGGCGGGAAGAGATCGCAGCAGCCTCTTAATGTCCCGAAATTCCCCGGTATCATTGACTCTTTCCCGGGAATACGATCCGAGCCTCGCGATTTCCAGATTAATATTATCGATTCGATTCTCGGGATGGGGGTGACTGCTGAAAAAATCCGATCCTCGCTCTCCGGCATCCAGCTTTTCGAAAAATTCCGCCATATACCTTGGATTGTAGTTCGTATCGAACAATATCTGGGTGCCGATAAGATCGGCCTGGCGCTCTGCATCCCGGGAATACTTTAAAAGTACGGAATTAAACGCAAAGCTGGCACCCAGTTGCGCCAGGACCGCACTCATCGAATCCCCTCCCAACACGCTCCCCAGGATGGCAAGCGGCGCCTGGGCAAGCTGTGCCTTGCTGGCCTGATTCGTCCCGTGCCTGAGAGCCACATGCCCGATTTCATGGCCCATAACCCCGGCCAGTTCGGCCTCGTTATCCGCAGCTTCAATCACTCCCCGGTTGATGTAAAGAAATCCTCCGGGCAGAGCAAACGCATTGATATTCGAATCATTGACGCATTTGAATTGATACGGATATTTCTCCCCCGGAGCAGAGCCTGCAAGTTTCATCCCCAGACGGTTCAGGTAATTATCTACCCGGGTATTGTTCAGCATCGGAATCTTCTTCTCGGCATCCTGGGCGACATTCCGGCCCAACTCAACATCCTGTTGAACGGAAAACAGGTTGAATCCGGGTTCTAACCGCGTGCGCTGAGCATAAACAAAGGGTGACAAAAACAAGCCCAGAAGTACCGCGGCAAACGCCCGCCATATCCACCTTTTTCTGAATATTGCTTTTAGGATCATGATGTCCCCCCGGTTTATTATTGAGAGCTCTATTCAATTTATCCGACTTTTAACCGCAACTCCAGAATAGTCTGTGCTTATAAAGTGAAACCGGAGAACCTTCTGGATTCCGGCTTTATGTTTCCAGGGCGAACACAAGGTTCGCCCCTACCGTATCATCCAGACCGGCCAGGATCCCCCGGCATATCCACAAATATCGGACAATCTTGATATCGAAACTTACAATTCTTTGATTCATCATCCCCCCGCAGTTACAATAATCACCTTAAACCTTGAACGGGAAAATGCGCTTACAGGAATGCGCCCGATCCGGAAATCCCTGAATTCATACACCTATGACAAAAACAAACGAAGAGAAAATGAAAGTGCTTGTTACCGGAGGCGCGGGCTACATCGGATCGCACACGGTTGTCGCGCTGCAGCAACACGGTTTCGAAGTAATCGTGATCGACAACCTGTCCAATTCCCACGCGGGAGTGATGGACAGAATCGGCCAAATTACCGGCGTCATGCCGGAATTTCACGCGTTCGACCTTGTCGATCCCTTCAGAACAGAATCCTTTTTTGCGTCGAATACCGATCTGGCCGGAATCATCCATTTAGCCGCCTTTAAGGCGGTCGGCGAGTCGATGGAAAACCCTTTGATGTACTATCGCAACAACCTGGTATCCCTGATGAATATCCTGGAAGGAATGCGTAAGTACAAGGTCGCCAATCTGGTCTTCTCCTCTTCCGCTACGGTATACGGCCAGCCGGAAAAGTTACCGGTTAAGGAAACATCCCCGGTTAAGGATGCTTTATCCGTTTACGGCAATACTAAGCAGATGTCGGAAGAAATGCTCCGTTTCTCGGTCGACGCCTATGGGATCCAAACCATCTCCCTGAGGTATTTCAATCCCGTCGGCGCCCACGAATCGGCCCTGATCGGCGAATTTCCACGGGGAGTTCCCAATAACCTCGCGCCTTTTATCACCCAGACCGCGATTGGACTACGCGATTGTTTAAATGTCTTCGGGTCCGATTACAACACTCCGGACGGCACTCCGATCCGGGATTAC
>DKBB01000149.1 GCA_002451015.1 Acidobacteria bacterium UBA6911 | reverse complement strand
TGTATAACGCCAGGACTTAGAAATATCCGCTCCACCAAAAACAACCGGAGCCCCCTTCGCTCGCCCTTCCGTTATGAGACTACACGATGATGCGGATGATTTTCACGCCTGCGGCGTGGATGATGTTGAGGGTGGTTCTCCGGCGGATGTTCAGATTTTTACGCTTTCAGATGATCGATGACATCGGGAGCAGTATAAAGCTTTTCGACCGTTCCGGTGCCGTCCGCTTTCTTTATATAAATACAGCCTGCTTCGCTCCCACCGCTGAAGGGAAACGATGCAAAAATNNCCGAAAGGCGTCATCCGGCATACCGTGTGCGGGATTTTGCCGACAAAGCTCTTCTCTATGGCAATGTAGCCGCCATCCTCAAGCCGCGCCAGATGGCTCTGCAGGTTGCCCTTCGTCAATCCGGATTCCCGCAGCAGGAAAAGAAAATCCGCTTCCTCCGCCTTGTAAAGGAGAGCCATGACCGCCAGACGCGCCGGCTCATGGATCATCCGATCCAGTTCTACTGCTTGCTTCGCCAAGGGTTTCACAGCGAATCCTCCGTAGCTATCGGCAGCCGTATCAGATTCCGAACGACGAAAATGCCGCCGATGAGATAGATCACGGCTACGGAGCACAGGAAAGCTTCAGACGAGATAGAGTCAGGGACCATCCGTTGGGTTGCAAGCCCGGATGCCAGCGCCAGAATCGCATAGACCAATAATCGTTGAACTCTCAACCATCTCCATAAAATAAAATTACTGACGGCGAATATTACGCCCATTTCCAACGGTATCGATAGCCGCAATTGGGGTGATTTAAAATAAGCGATGACGACTACAACGGCGATGACCCCGCAGGTAAGTATGGCGGTCATCGTTTTCCTCAGTATGGGCGAATGCGTCTTGACATATCCGATACGCGGGGCGATCCATCGTGCCCGCAGCCTGTTTGAAAGCGCTCGAAAATAGTAAGCCAGCGGAAGAACGATAAGATAGGACCAGCTCATCCATTCCGGCAATTCNNCCGTCCATGGATTGTCGAACGGGCCGCTTGAGCATGTCGTCAATCATATCTTTACTCATCACATCCTCCTTTAGACCGACCGGTCTGTATTACAGACTAGTCTGATATTATAATTCCTTTTTGTCAAGAATTTATTTTCGAGCGATATTGTTTTTGTCGGATGTGAAAAAGGCTCATTGCTGATCGGATCTAGCCTTGAATCTAAGTCTTGAGCCTGGATAAATGTGAAATTATGATTTTCGACTGATTTTGTAAGTCCCGTTTAATATGGAACTTATTCACTTGCCTGGTTTGCGGGGATACCACCGGATACTTGGATTTAGAAAATGATTTCTTGAGATTTGCTCTTGACATTTCCTTTCATAGGCCGGGAGTTAGAACAATCTTTTTAATCTAGCTCGCTCAAAGAGGTAAGGTTTTTCTGGCTATCGAAACATCAATCGTCACTCCGGACCGGATCGGTCGAGGGCAACAAATACCCGTGTTTCGTCATGCTCATATCGGGCGCATAATTACATGGAACGCAATCAGGCAGGAAGAGATCGGGTGTACGGCCGCTGACGGGATTTTTGTACCCCCACCACATCGGTAGAATCATTGGCCATTCCCAGGGCTCGCCTGTTCCGCCGCGAAAGTGTTCCTGCAGAACTCCGAGTTCAGTAATCGGTACATCCGGCCGGTACTGTGCAACAAGCTCCGCGCCGAAAAAACGTTTAGGCCGATTAAGGATGACAGGTCTTGGAGGCGGTTCCGGGCGTGGGATCCCGGCAACTGCCGGCTTATCATTAACACCCGACCATCCCCTTTTCCAGTCCGGCATGTCAAAATAGGGTTCATCCAGAGACAGGTTCCACAGCCGCCAGATACCGTCTTCCAGGATGAGATGATCGTCGGGATAAATGGCACCGAACAGCGTACCTGGGCGTGTTTTTGCAGTATTTGGATGAAACAGATAGGTGCGAAGCCGCGCTGAGCGGCCATCCGGCGCGACAATGATCACAGGCTGAATGCGCCAGTGGAACGCGACGCTGGCCTTCTTTGAAGACAGGCTGATCGGATCTCCATATTCCAGGAAAAGAGCTTTTGAGATGCGGTTATAGCCCGTGTAATAGCCGGCAAAGGGGATCTGCTTGGTTCCTTGTTTGCCGAAAATCTCAGACAACCAGTCCCATTGGGAATCATCGGCATAAAATCCATAGGCAGTCGAGACGTTTTCGGCGCCGTCATAGGCTTTCGCCACCATGAGTTTACGTTCGGCTTCCTGCAGACGGGTCTTTGTGTCCGCAGATGTATTCCTTCCTGCAGGAAGGGCTATTGTCCCTGTAAGTGGCTGCGTTGCGATTAATTGCATCCCTGGGGGTGCTGCCACTGGTTTGCCGGTAACCGGATGCGTTGAGACAAATGCCGGAATGATGCGATCCTGAACACCTGCATCAGCAGCAGGCAGCGGCTGGTCCGGCACCAGCTTGCCCGTCAGGGTTTCAATGATGCGGCTTTTGCCCCAGCCTAGATTGTATTCAGATCGGAAAACGGGAAACACGCGCATTTCGCGGACTTTCCAAAGGCCATCTTCTTTCGTGAAGCGGTTGTTATAGACGGAGACCTCCCAGTAAGCCTCCCCTTTTTTCGCATCACCAAGCATCCCAATTTCGATGCCACGCACCTGCGCTTCACCGCGACTCGGCGCCAAGGTAACCACTGTATCGAATTGCAGGCGGTCGTTCAGTACGCCATACGTTAAGCCAGCTGGTCCCATGCGCTCATGGGCCTTGCGTACTCCTTCCGCACCAATGTAGATACCATTGCCGCCCAATTCATACACACCGTCTTCTGAGAACAGATCTGTGACGTCTTCCCACATGCGGCGATTGACGTAATAGCCGTAAGCAGCCTGCAGGTTGCGTACCAGGCTTTCATCGTTCATCANNGGATAGGAATGCCGCTTTCATCCGGAGTGAAATGATATGGAAGTATTTCGAGATCGCGCCCTTTCCAGTTGGTCCAGCCATTTTCGTAAGAACCGGCATACTGTGGGTAGAAGCGACATACATCGATTTTCCACTTCCCGTCTTCACGCACATATTCGTTTTCAAACACACCACCCTGGATGCTGGCATTGCCCTCACTGTCGCATAGCATGGAAAAGTTGTACCAGCGACCCTTGGCCGACTCGCCATCGACCAACAGGTTGACAACCGGATGGTCGATGATTCGGGTATTCACTAAACCAGGCAAGAGCCCCTGTTGTCCATCGCCCTCGTGTGTGGAAAGGTAATCGGCAATTGCCTTGCGTCCCTTTACCGACTCGTCGTCGTATATATAGGTCGCATCTCGCGTGAACAGATCTGCCATCTCATTCCACAAACCATATTGTGAATAATGTGCATAAGTACGTTGAAGGTTCTTGATAGCCCGGATTGACTCAGCACGATCGACATCCCGCGCCAGCTCGTCGAGTGAGATTTGACTGAAGATGACCTTTGGCAGCACCAGGCAGATTACGGACGCTAAACCAATCGATAGAATCTTTTTTATGAGGCAGGACATATTGCTTCCCTTCTAAGAACGCAGCGCCAGTTTGTTTTCATTATGTAATTTTTCGACTGGCACCCGCAATGGCAGATCCTTCATCTCATCGATATTTTTAATATCTGCTGCAGCACCTTCTTGAACTTGGCCATCCAGAAGGTGGACTCTGCTTCCAGGTTTCTTCTCCGTTTTTCCTCAAGTCCCATGCGGACTCCAATAACCCAGTACCCGTTTGTTTTTTCCTCGAGATAACCGGCGGGAAACGTGTACGTGCCTTTTTCCGTTCGGTAGCTTTCCAGGTGATTCATGCTTTCTTTAAACCATGGATGTTGCCTGGCGGCTTTAAAATTAATCAACAGGTTAATCATGTGAACTACCTATTTGTCCATATATTTCTTATCGGGAATATCGAAATATCGGGGCAGGTGCACACTCCAGCCCAAACCCCAAGTACGTCCAGTACCATCGCCCATTATGCCGTATCCCCACGGCAATTTTTGATACTCCTCAGTGAGGATGTACTGTATAACGTTGTCCGCTTTAGCCAGGTCTTCTTCTGTTCCGCATTCCGGCAGGTATGCCTCCCAGCCGACAATGTCAAATATAAGCGGAAGGTAACAGTCTCCGCCCGTGGTCAGTTCCAGCTTTACAAAAGGACGTTTGCGTAGGAATTTATTAGGAGCATAGATATCATAATCTCCCTTCCGGGTGAAATCATAGACCATGTCAAGTCGCATTTTTAATGCATGCTTGATACCCGGTTCGTTGTTATAGCCGGCGCGCGCGAGGAAGGTTGCCAGCATTCCTATATTGAATTTGGCAAAAACATTTTTTATAGGCGTTCTGCGTTCTCAGAAAGCCACTTTCGGTACGGCAATGTCCGCCTGTCCAGTTCAGGCATGCCTTTTTTCAAACCGAAATCGGTCAGTTTCCCAAAAACATTTTCTAGTCGCGTTGGTTGGCCACCGTGGAGCTCCATTATCCCTGATTTCAGTACTGATGGCGTTCTGTCAAGAGGTTCCTTAAATAAAAGGATCGGGGGAACTAAACGTTCCAGCCAAGTCTTTACCTGCGGACTTTGCAGCATGTCATTTTCGAGCTTTTGGATGTTGAGTGATTTACTGGACTCCATTAACTCAGTGGCGGTGCGGTACCGGACTACCGGGCCGCCATGTTCAATAAGCCATGCGGCCAATTGTTTGTCATCCATCATTTTGTAACCTTCGCGTTAGGTGGCTAGGTTACTCCATGTTGCTAACCTTGATATGTATAAAAAGTGCTCTATATCAAATTCCATCGTTGGGCGGTGTCAGGGGGCAGTATCCTTTGGCAGTCTATAGGAAAAACAAACGACTTTTATCAAAAGTCCTCCGGCATGAGACCCAGATTGGTTTCTGTTAACAAATCATCTGTAGGCCGACGACTTTGCCTATGACTTTGCCCGCAGCCACCCAACCACACCCTATTCCATCCAACTTTGCGCACTTAAATAGTGTCTTATAAATCAATTATATACAGGTATTTACGCGATGAGCGTATCGGACTCAAGATCCCGTGCTCCTTGCGGGCATGAGGCCCCCCCTTCGGCACCAATAAAATCAGGCACTTACAGAGATCCAATTTCCTGTACAATCCCGAAAAAGAAATGGCTTTGCCAATAAGCTCATTTTTCAGGTAAAACATATCAATCTTCGTATACGACTTTATTGGAGCAAGATTATCTAATGGAAGGATAGGGTGCAATACGGGAATCAGAGATTACACTTGCACGCCAAATAATCGGCAATATAAAATGTCTCCTATTTCTGAGTACTACATTTCCATTACTGCTGAAGCTTTTCACCATGCTGATTGAGGACACCCATGCATTCAATGATCGCACACCTGAACAAGTAGGTTCTAGCACTCCGTGGGCGCTGACACGAATGTGAAACGTCGCGGCGCGGAGACCGGATAGAATGGACCGGGTGCTGGCCGTGTTGGAAGGGGCTTGCCCCTAGTTATAGTCTGGCGGAGGTATTCCAATGGGCGCGAAAGAAGAATCGCTGCATTTCAAAGANNCTTCTGGCAGATCAAGGATCGGATTTTTTTCCTGTACAACTTCGGCATCATCGGCACGTCCTTGTTCATTGGCTTCGGTCTCTACGAAATCCTGCCCCGGAGGAAGAAGCCCATCGGAAGAAAAGTCGCCCAGGCCCTGGTCGGATTGTACATGGTCGGTTTCCTCGGCTTGTTCATGAAGGAGAACATGCAAATCGAGGGATTTTTCTTCTACTTATCCGCCGGGATCTTCGGGGGATCGGTGATTCACTACCTGGTGGCCAAGATCCTGGGTCCGGTTCTCTTTGGTCGCGGCTACTGTGCCTGGGCCTGCTGGACCTCGGCGGTTCTCGACTTGCTGCCCTACACCCGCAACAAGCAAGGACGGGTGAGCCATCGCTGGGAGTGGCTACGATACGCCCACTTCTTAGCCAGCTTCGGCTCGGTCCTGCTGCTCCTAGTCGTCTTTGCTTATGAGCCCGAGTACCGCAGCTGGGAGGTGGTATACTGGTTGGCCGGCGGCAACCTGCTCTACTATACGGTGGCCTTTGTTTTGGCCTTCGCCCTCAAAGACAACCGGGCATTCTGCAAATACGCCTGTCCCATTGCGGTGCCCCTCAAACTGACCTCCCGATTCTCCGCGTTCAAAATCGCCGGCGATCCCGAGACCTGCAACGATTGCGGTGCCTGCTCCAAGATCTGCCCGATGGATATCGACGTTTCGGCATACGTGAAACAAGGCAAGAGGATCCTCTCCACCGAATGCATATTCTGCAATACCTGTATCACCACCTGTCCGGAAAAAGCCTTGACTGCGTCCTTTGCTTTCGATATTGGCGGTGCCGAGAAGATTCGGCGCCGGGAACCCGAGGCCTGACTCCCAACTTCCAATGGCAACGGTTTTCTTCGCACTTGGTGACCACTCAGATCATGGCGCGCCCGACGATGTTCTCGAATCGAATCAGTGGAATATGAAATGGCCAAAAATACCGGAAGGACTTTTAGAACGAATTCGAATCAAGGCACGTTTCAACCACGACGACTTTGATTTCTTCTTCCAATGGCTGATGGGGACGCAGATCAACGGCGGTGTTGAGACCGGCGAGGCGCTTTATTGATGCGCTTCGGGCTATTAGTGATAGGGATTAGTTATTTTATGACTGTACTTTTCCCCAATTTACCGACACACTTCAATGCATCCTCCTTTTATTTGCCATATAGCCACGCTACTCTTGCGATATTAGGATTAATTGTCATGCATGCCTTCTACACGTCCCTCGGAAGCCGCCCCATCTTTGGCACACCCCGACTCGATGAGTGATTCCAGTATAGAATTATCCGTTATTTATAGGACGGGTTGGATTCTGATTCCCTGGCTTGAGACAGGAAATGGGCGAAAGTGTCATTTTTTCCTGATTTTGTAAATACCGTTCAATATTGAACTTTTTCACAGGGACGGATTGTGGGCATCCCGGAAACTGATCCCAGTTTGAGCTAAAAGCTAATCAAGTTTCCGGTAAGGGTGTTTGGGGGGATTTGGCAGTGTTTTGGCTTGGTGATTGCTATGAAGCTAGACGAATATAATTCAGAAATTTGTGGATCCCCACGCATAGATTGGATGATACTTTGAAATGCAATTGCGCAAGGAAGGGCAATGATGGGCTACCACAAAACATGGTTGTACGCGAGTTTTTGCTTTATCATTTTTGCTATCTGCTGCTCCTAAAAATCAAACGAGCAATGGATACAGCTATTCAACGGCAAAGATTTCAGAAGGAGAGTCATACATGTCGGAAAAAGAAAAAAGCAAAGACCCGGCAAAATGCAGCAACGTTAGCTCAGGACCGATATCCCGGAGGGAGTTTACCAAAGCTTCTATAGCCCTCTTTGGCACCGGCTCAGCAGCCGGAGCAATCCCAGGAATTGCCACCGCCCAGCAGGCTCAAAATGCCGGCCAGGCCGGTAAGGCTTCTCCTGCAACTGTCAGCACTCCCGTTTCTCCAGCAGCGCGGACCATCAAACTCAAGGT
>DKBB01000041.1 GCA_002451015.1 Acidobacteria bacterium UBA6911 | reverse complement strand
TGTCATGCAATGTTTCGATCGCTTCCTTGATAACTTCTTCCTGATTTGTGGCCACGCTGGATCGGAAAGCCTCCACCGATTCGGACAGGTTTTCCCTGGCTACCTGAAACTCGTTCTCCTTGGATTTCAGCCGGGCCGGAAGTGTCACTCCATTCAGGATCTGCATCTTCAGGTTCAATTCTTCGGCCGAGGACCGGATTTTTTCATAATCATATTCGGGCAGGTAATAATGATACAGCAGGTAGAGGGATGAGTGAAAATCCTCCAGTTCTGTAAATGCCGGCCGCGTGAGGAGCATCAGCGTTTCAAAACGTCTGTGCAGAGTTTCCGCTGCACCCAGCATCCGTTTTTCGTCGTCGGTTTCCGTTGCTGCCTTATACTCGGCTCCCGATGCCTGCAGCTGCGCCACTCCGTCTTCCCAGGCATTTTTTTTCTCTCTCATGATACCGGGCAGTTTCGCGGAAGCGACCTGTGCGATTCCTTTTTCAACTTCCGGCAAAAGATCTTTGAGCATTGCCGTATCCTTGTTCGGCCAGGCTTCATGCCAGATCTTGAATATGACTTCATGGAACGACTCCAGTTCTTTTACCCTGGCGACGGCATCCTCCGGGTTTTGTGCAAACGTACAAAATATGCCTGTGAATGAAACGAAGATGAAAATTGCTGCGCTTATATGTTTTTTCATACTCATGGCTTTTTCTCCTTTGTTTGTTCGCATCGGAGCGAATTTCGGAACACTTCTATTGGACGGTTATGCTGTTGGGCAGCCTGCCGAAGTCGTAATAACGGTGTTCCACCCCTTTTCCTGTTACCGCGACAACCACGATTCCGGAATCGTCTTTGTCGAAGGGCATGCCGACCGGAGCGATTGTAACGACTTGGAGACTACCGTCTTTCCCAATGTTGTTTTTATGGGTGTGACCTGCAAATACGTATTGAATTCCGTATCGATTGAGCAATTCAATCATGGGTTGTCTGTATTCCGGGGGCAAAGCCCAAAGGGAGTCGGTTTCAAGCGCGTTTTCAAGAAAATACGGGTGATGCTGGAAAATGATTGTATGCGATGCGCCGGATTCCCCGGCTTTCATCAATTCCTCTTCGAGCCAGGATTTTTGTTTCTCGTAGTCTGCGATAACGGACTTTGAGCCAAACATAAGGGAAGAGTTCAGTACGATGCCGTATACGGGGCCTTCCTGAAAGGAGTAGTAGTCGTTCCCGATGTTTTTCCTATAAGCGGCCAGAGAATCCGGGGTAGGCAGCCGCCCGACATCGTGGTTTCCCGCAACATGATAAAGAGGAACGGACGGATCGATTTTAGCCGAGATCCGCTCATATTCACGGATCTGCTTTTCGTCGCCGGCTTTGTTGATAAGATCTCCCAGTACGATTGTGAACCCCGGTTTCAGCCGGTTTACGGTAGCAATTGCAAACTCGTAGCTTGCCGATTCCTGGAGGCAGTTTTCGTCCGACGCATACAGGCCGAACTGGGGATCCGACAGCATGACAAAATAAAACGGTTCCTGTGCCGGCCCCGCAACGATAAAAGAAGCGATGCTGAAGAATAGAAGAGCAATTCTGGTTCTCATTGTGTCTCCGTATTGATGCATTTGGAACGGATCATCTCGATACCCCCATGATACAGAATAGCCTGGCCATCAGACATCTTTTATTCAAGAAGGAAAAGACTTCCTGCAATAAACGGAATGCAACATCTGGATGTGGACATGGCACACCTCCTGGCTGGGCTGAAATACTAAGGAGTATATTTCAGATCCCAACAATATATAATTTGAAAACGGACGTCAATTGCACTCCGATTGAAGTGGCCCTGTTGCCTTGACCGCCGGATTCTACCCGGTCTGCATTGTGGGGTGAGGGCAGGTTGATTTTACAGGACCAAGCGCTTACCCTGTATTTTTATTGATGGGTGCATCTGTTGAATCCTCTCCTATTGCTTCCTGTCCATGGTTTAACGGGAAACGGGGAACCTTTCAAAGGAGCTGCAACATGAATATCGGATTTATCGGTTTGGGGATTATGGGAAAGCCGATGGCGCTCAACCTTATCAAGGCCGGCTACCGGCTGACGGTCTATGATATTGCTCAGGAGCCGATGGAGGAAATAGTTGCCGCCGGCGCGGATGCAGGGAAGTCGGCTCAGGATGTTGCTTCCCGCTCCGAGGTGTCCATAACGATGGTGCCGGACGGCCCGGAAGTTGAAGCCGCCGTGCTCGGGCCTGAAGGAGCTCTCGAAGGAGCCGCTCGCGATTCCATTATTGTGGATATGAGTTCGATCAGCCCCCTGGTGGCACAGAAGGTGGGGGAAGCCTGCGCCGGGAAGGGGGTCGAATTCCTTGACGCCCCGGTGAGCGGCGGTGAGCCCAAAGCGATTGATGGAACGCTCGCCATAATGACAGGTGGAAATCGGGAAGCATTCGACAGGGTTCTGCCGCTTTTCCAGGTTCTGGGTTCGAGTGCGGTTCTGACCGGACCGGTCGGTGCGGGCAATATCACAAAGCTGGCAAACCAGATCATGGTTGCCGTCAATATTGCAGGGATGGGGGAAGCTCTGGTTCTGGCCGCCAAAGCCGGACTCGATCCGGATGTGGTTTACAATGCCGTCAAGGCCGGCCTGGCAGGCAGCGCAGTATTGGATGCCAAGGCTCCCATGGTGATCTCGCGAAATTTTAACCCCGGATTCCGTATACGCCTGCATCAAAAGGACCTGCGCAATGCGCTACAGGCAGCCGAAGCTATGCAGGTATCCCTGCCTTTTACAAGCCTGGCACAGCAGATACTGATTTCTCTGATAAACAGCGACCGGGGCGATCTGGACCATTCGGCTATTACCACCTTCATTGAAGATATGGCGAAGACGGAAGTCAAAAATCTTGAGAATAGCGGGAAATAATATCTGATTTCCGCAATTACACGCTGCGTACGGTTTTCGATATATACGCGGAATATAAGTATCGTGTTCCCTGTTTCTTGCCGCTCCGAATTTAATCGGGGTATCAGTCAAAAACGTCGTTGTTTTGAAAGCTTTCGGTGAGTTCTTTCTTGAGGGCACCGACTTGATCTTCGGTCAACTTCAGACGCTTGACGAGGTAGTCCGTTTCGGCCGGATGCTTTATCTGATTTATTTCCGCATGAAAGCTGTAGGCATGGGACAGGCAGTTCCCATAGGCGACAACAGGGACCAGAAGATTTTCGGGGTCCACGATTTCAACGTGATGGTGAAGCTGAACGCAGTCTTTTAGATGGGAAGGCATTTTCCACTTCTTCATCAACATTTCTCCGATCATGGTATGATCGAATCCCAATACTTCCGACTCCTTATCCCGTTCATCGGTGTCTCCGGCTTTAGCCATAGTCTGAATCTGACGGTATTTATCCGGCATTTTAAGAAGGACGACCAGTTTGCCGATATCGTGCAGAACGCCTCCTACAAAAGCCTCTTCAGGATCATGATAGCGAATCATGTTGGCAACGCGCTGGGCAGCGAGACCGCATTCAACGGAATGATGCCACAGAACCCGGCTTAGAATACCCAAATCCGATTTCGTTTCCGGGAAGAAATTGCGTGTCGAGGTGATCAGCACCAGGCTTTTTATTGTTCGCGAGCCCAGGCGGGTGAGTGCCTCACGCAGGGAAAGGACTTCTCCGATGCCTCCATACAGAACCGAATTGCTGACCTTGATCAAATTTGCTACCAGTGACTGGTCTCGTCCGATAAAACGCTCCAGATCGTGCATTGAGAATTCCGGATCGGCCAGAAGATCCAGGACCTGGAATACAATCGACGGCAATGGAGGGAGTTCTTCAACTTTCTCAACCAGCTGTAATATAGGGCTTCTGCCTGCCTCCGGCGACAAAGAAGGATCTTTTCGGGTTCCCGTCATACCGTTTACGCCCGTGGTTCCTGCTGTGAGGTTCTCCTCGGACTGTTTCTGCGCGGCGGGGCTGAACAGCCATGACAGCATTCCCAGGTAATGAAACGCGCCCAACCCATTCTGTTCGCCTGCACTGACGACATACAACATGATTGTGATGTCTTGATGCTTCCCGACCGGAATGATGGCGCACTCTCCCTTTTGGGGCAAATCCAGAATGCCTTCCAGAACAGCGGAGTGGTATACATTTCCCAAATAACTGACCCCGGATTTGTAAACCGTGTGTAAGCCCTTATCCGTTTCAATCCGTTCCTCGGGGGGAGACGGCGTTTTCTGCAGTACCTTGCCGTCTTCGCCTACTGTAATGAGCTTGCAGTGAAGAATTCGAGGCTCTTTAACGCCAAGAACCAGTATCTGTTCGAAGTAATTTTTACAGAAGGCAGTCAGGGCGGAGAGTCTTTCGCGGATGTCGTTTGTGGATAGGATCTTTTTAAAAGCCCGTTTGAAATCCAAGAGCAGCTCATCCTGATTTGCCTCATCAGACCTCTGAAGTATCGATTCGATGGGAGGTATCAGTCGGATCAATCTGCGCTTATACAGGTCTCCGATAACTTTTAATCCGGTATGACTCAGGCAGGGCATCATTTGAACGACAGTGCGTACGGATCTTTTATGATCAGCCATTCCGAGTATGCTTTTTTCCAGGTCCGTCAGCTTGGAGCCATCGGTAATTGCCGGAGCGGTGTAAATCCGGCTTTCCAGGGAAAACAGGTTTCTTTCGATTTCCCGCCATTCGTCTATTTGGCTCGCGATTCCGATAGCGATGCCCTGGCCGTCTAAAGCTTTAACGTCCGGATCGACATCGATAACCACATCGGTAAAATTGAAATTCCCGCTTTCCANNTGGCGGATTGGGCGTCCACCACCTTGCCTTCTTTGAATGAGACCGTTATGACCTGGTCGCTATGGACGATCGACAAAACCCCGTTGGAGTTCAGATGAGACAGAAACAACAGAATGTCCCCGGGGTGATTTCGGCTTAAATCCCCTTTGAAGATCAAGGCAACTCCTTGAAAGAATGCAGAATGCTGCCCGGAACGCAGCCGAGCTTGGCATTCCCTGAAGGCAAATTACAGACCGCAAGGGTCTGTTAATTATCCTGTTGATATATCGGTATTTACAGGGATTGTCTTTAAATATCGTTGCAACGAATTTTTTATAATCGAACAGAAGGTTTGCCTGGAAACGACCGTTTCCAGGCAAACCTTCCACAGCTGCTTTAATCCTGCGTTACGGGCTCTCCCCTACCGAAAAACTGGTGAGGCTTTCGTGCGTTTCCTGCCGGTTTTACAGATCCTTCCAAGAAGTTTCGATGAAAAATTGGACGATGAGGGTCATTTTGATTATTGAATCGGGTTTGCTTGGATTAAACTAGCTGGTATATGAAAAGAATTTCCATTCATCCTCAAAATCCGCAGGGGCGCTTCTTGAAAGCTGCCGCCGACGTCCTCAGGGACGGCGGATTGATTGTTTATCCGACTGATTCCATATACGGCCTGGGTTGCGATCTGTTCAACAAGCGGGCAATCGAGAAAATTTATCAGATCAAGGGGAACGACAAGCGTAAGTATCTGAGTTTCATCTGCTCCGATTTAAAGGGAATTTCGGAGTATGCCTACGTCTCAAATGCTGCATATAAGATTATGCGCCATCTCCTGCCCGGACCTTTTACTTTTATTTTGAACGCCACCCGGCAGGTCCCGAAAGTGCTCTTGGAGAAAAGAAAAACGGTCGGCATACGGATCCCGGATAATAGTGTCTGCCATGCACTGCTGGCTGAATTCGGCCACCCGGTCATCAGTACCAGCGCCTCTTTGCCCGATCAGGAATATATCGGCAATCCCGACGCGATCGAATCCACATTCGCCCGTTGGGTGGATCTTTTCCTCGATGCAGGCCCTGGAGGTTTGGAACCATCGACGGTTATTGACTTAACCGAGGATGAACCAGTTTTGATACGGCAGGGAAAAGGAAAGATTTAATAACAGCAATACAACGGAGGAGGGAAACATTCAATGGCAATTGGTCTGGACGAGGCGATTCAAACCGCAATGGAGTTTGAAAAGAAGGTGTATCAGACATATGCGAATGCGATGGATAAAATTGACGATCCTGTCGGGAAGCGAATCTTTAAGCAACTATCATTGGAGGAAGCGCAGCATGTAAGCTATCTCCAGAACCGCTTGGATGAATGGTATAAAGACGGCCGCCTCAATATCGAGGAACTAACGACCATAGTGCCCGACAAGGATCGCATCGCCGAGGGACGTGAACGCATTGCCCAATCCGTACAAGGCAGAAAGCCACCCTCCTCGGAACTGGAATATCTGAAAAACGCTTTTGAAGTGGAAAAGGAGACATCTGCCTTTTATCAACAAATGGTATCCGAACTGTCGGGCGAAGGGCAGGAGCTCTTTTCCCGCTTTCTGGAGATCGAGGAGGGGCATGTCGCCATCGTCCAGGCGGAAATGGATTCCGTCCAGGGAATGGGATTCTGGTTCGATATGCAGGAGTTTGATCTGGAGGGGGGATAGGCTGCTCCGGATATCGAAATTAATTCTTCGGAAGATCCGCCTCGTCCGTACCCGGAGGCCGGATCCCTCGTATTTTGCCACTGTGATCCCGCCCGAGGAAATAGTTGATCCAGGATGAACTCTGCCAGAGGTTCCAGTCGCACGGAGGGATGACATTTTCACCGATTTCGTCCTCCCTGCCCCGGGATTTCAATCGGACATATGCCCTAACCCAGATGCATTGTTTTTCGCCCGGGTAGACTTCGCACCAGCCCTGATAACTTCCTCCGCATGGGGCGTTGCGCTGATCCTTGGGGCACTGGGATACGGGGCAGAGATAGGCTGCGTCGAACAGGGCGCAGTCGCCGCAGTCTTTGCAGCCGTAAAGCAGGGACTTTATCCAGGATTCAAAAGAGTGCAACAGCCTGTATAAAAACGGGGAGGCATCCACTTTCTGCATGAGTTTTTGACTCGGTTTGAAAAGCACGCTTCCGGTTTCGAAGAAAAGGTTGTGAAATACCCGGGACAGTTCATAGATCAGCGGCCGGTCGGGCGCCTGGTTTTTCACAGCCGCCTTTGATGTGTTCAGCCCGGTTTCTTCATCCCGGTTGTAGAGATAAAATCCGTCTTTCTGGGGGTGATGGAACTCGGTCAACAAATCCCGCCATCCGTCCGCCAGTTCGTTCCCCCGGGTAACAATGTATTCCAGGTTTTCGAGCGGCATATTCTGTCCGGAAATATAAGCGCCCCTGAATCCCATACCTTTTACCACCGCGAACATTTTCGCTGCCCGGTCCAGGCGAGCCTGCCGACCCTTGTCGCTGCTTTCCGACTCGAAGGCAAGCTGTTGAAGCAGCTTTTCCGTTACGACGCATCCGGGGACATTGTTCTTTTGCATCGCCCGGGCTACCGGGTAGGAGAGTACATACACGCTGGCCAGGGCTGGAATTTTGTGTTGCCGCTCCTTGAGCCACGTCAGGAATTCGTGCAGTTTGCGGGCGTCGTAGCCCACCTGTGTGATCACAAAGTCGGCTCCCGCCTCCACTTTCTTCTTCATTTTGTAGTACTGGCCCATTACTTCCGCCTCCATCTGCTTGAATGGAGAGAAGGCAACGCCTGCGAAAAAGTCGGTGGAGCCGAGGCGGGTAGGTTTCCTCATGATGGTGCGCATCAGCCCCCGATTCATTTCCTTTACCAGGCGAAGGCCGTGGACGGAATCCAGGTCGAATACCGGCTTGGATTTCCCGGTAAATCCCAGGTCTGACGGGTAATCCCCTGTCAGGACCAGGATGTTGTTGATGTCCAGAGCCGCCAGTTGGAAAAGAAGGCTTTCGGCCTGGTTCCGGCTCCTATCCCGAAAGGCGATATGCACGAGAGGATCTATGCCGGCCTTGCGGATTTCCGCGCACAGGATGTCCGTGGCGATGGCGGGATTTCCGCCGGGATTGTCGGTGATGCTTATGGCACAGGCTATCCCGCGTCGGGCGGCTTTGCGGGCATTTTCCAGAACGATTGCCTGGCGTTTCTCAAACGCTCCGGGCCCCGGAATCTGTTCCCAGATGGTGCAGAATCCGTCCGGTTCTGAGAGCGCGCTTTTCAGACGGTTTCCCCTGGTTTTCAGCTTTTCGGCGATGATTTCTCTCAACCTGGACAGGAGTGCGCCGGCCGGCTGGAAAGAGCATTCGGAACCTTGCTGCAGGAGGTAGTCTCCGATTCCCGTTTTCAGATTTTCATCGCTCAGAATCCGGTGCGTGTTCTCAAGTTCATTGAGTTCGACGACAATAATGGAAGCATGATGAGAGATCCATCCTTTCTGAAGGTCGCGGTAGAGCTTCAGGACGGCTTCCGTGGATCCCATTTCACCCACTATAATTATTTCAGGCCGGATCTCCTGGACCATGTCCCATCCTTCGGACTCTCCGGCGGCACCGTGTACGTCCACGTCCGGGTCAACCGCATTACGGACCAGATCCGCCAGATTCGGGTCCCGGCCGATGACCACTATGCTCCTTGTTCGCTTGGATGAATCCATGGCATTCCTTTTGAAATTGAAAGTGAAAAAGAAAGATCGATCCGCATTTATGCAATATAACAAAATTAATTTTAAGTATCACTTGCGATCACAGCAGGTTGTCCGGAAATAGATCGGGTTGCAGTTTGCGACTATGCGGGCAGTGCAGGATTTCCGGCCTGCATTGTGGGATTCGGTTATAGTAAGTTGAATAATGTATGATTCTCTACAATACTCAATTGTATTCTAATTTATAGGAATGTTTTTATCGAACAGACTCGTGCCCGCTTGGAGGAAACCATGTTCCGTATCACCGGAAGAGTCAGTGCGGAAGGATACCGGGAAGGCAGGGAAGTCCGCACTCTCGAGTTTATCGAGAGCCGTTTGAAAGAATACGGAGTGCGCGACGTCTATGTTGCGGGGAACGAGTTGTCCTTTACCGGTGTTCGACATCGGCTGCTGCAATTGACTCCGTATTCGGTAACCGGTGGGGTCCTCGCCGGCGATATTAATCTGCAGTACTCCGGATCTACAATTACCGCCAGGTATACGCTGAAGCTTAATCCTTACCCGTCAGTCATGGCATTCGCTTTTTTGGCAGGCCTGCTTGCGACCTACCTGATCCACGATGTAACCTTTTCGGTCTCCCATGCGCTTTTGTTCGTAGCCGTGGCTGCCCTTTTTGGCCTGCTTCCATATTGGTCGCTGAGGCGTCGCATGGAGAGCTTTCTCACGCGGGCATTGTTGATTGCGACCTATCGTGACGCTATCCACTAATAATCAAACAGGCCGGAAATCCTGAATTTTGGTGTCCCTATCATACTGGAGGCTTCAAACCGCCCGCATAGGGGATTATGAAATATTTTATGTTGCATTTTTCCAGCGAAGAAGCGTTCCAGCCCAGGTAAAGCCGGACCCGAACGATACAAGCATGATCAGGTCATTTTTTTGGATTTTATGATTCGCAACCGCCTCGCTGAAGGCGATCGGCACCGCCGCGGCCGTTGTGTTCCCATATCGCTCGATATTGTTATAGACCCTGGATTCTTCTATGCCCAGGCGGGATGCAACCGCTTCGATGATGCGAAGATTGGCTTGATGAAATATAAAGAGGGCTATGTCGGCAATCCCTAATCTTTCACTCATCAGTATGTCTTCCACCACCTCCACCATGCTTTTTACGGCGGATCGGAAAACCGCCCGTCCGTTCATCTTTGGATAGTGCATTCTTCTATCGATCATTTCATGATCGATCTGAACATGGTGACGGGTTCCGGGCGCCTCCACCATTAATTCCTTTGCGTGACGGCCGTCGGCATGAATCCGGGAGGCAATCAATCCGGGATTGCCGTCTTCGGAAGGCCCCAGTATGGCCGCGCCGGCTCCGTCGCCGAACAGGATGGTAACGCCCGAAGCTTCCGGAGAGAAATCGAGACCGGTCGAATGGACCTCCGAACCTGCAACGAGAATATGCTGGTAGGTTTCCGTTCGAATGTACTGATCCGCTATGCTCAGCCCGTAAAGAAACCCGGAGCATTGGTTGCGGATATCGATTGCCGGTATGCCCGGGACGTCGAGTTGGGCCTGCAGAAAACAGCCGGAGCCGGGGAAAAAGTGATCCGGCGAAAGAGTGGCCAGTATAATGCAATCGAGGTCTTCCGCCCCCAGACCGGCTTTTTCCAGGGCGCGTCTCGACGCTTCAAGGGCAAGGTCGGCACAGCTGGTACCTTTGGTGACATAGCGTCTTTCCCGAACTCCGGTTCGCTTGACGATAGCTTCTTCGGATATGCCGAGTTTTTTCCCCAGTTCCCTGTTCGTAACTATTTGATCGGGAACGTAGTGGCCCAGGCTGACAATTTGACTTCGCATATTTATGCCTGCGTTTCCTTTCCGGACAGAAGGATATTGCGACAGTCATACTAAAACACAATACAGGGAAAATAAAAACAGGTTTGGGGCGGTGGCTTCAATACAGGTCCTGCAGGCTGCGGCAAAATGGATTGATCGTTTAAGGCGTGTAGGGTACCCTTCACCGTAAACGGGGATCTAGTTATGAAAACGGTTCCAGCTTCTGAGTTTCAGGAATCCGGTGCGGCAGATACTGTAAAGCCTCATCCTTTGGGAAAAAATGCAAAAATCCTATTGACCAGTGTCTTCGGCCCCTATGCCCAAAACGACAGTTTCGGCAGCCGAACCATCAACCCCATGGAGCTCTATCACAACCAGGTTACACGCTTTCAGGGACCCTTCTCTCTCCGCATGTTCCACCGCTCCTGGGGCCTCATGCTTATCCAGGCAAACATATCTGCGCCCTGCATCCTTCTTGACTTCCCGACGCTGGATCGTTTCATCAGAGAAATACGCGACCGGCACTATGACATCATCGGGATCAGCAGCATTACGATGAACATTTTTAAAGTCAAACAAATGTGCGCATTGATCCGAAAGTATCAGCCCGAAGCCGTGATTGTAATCGGCGGGCACATTGCGGGTATCCAGGATTTGCGCGAACGCGTGGAAGCCGATTGGGTGGTGAAAGGGGAAGGCGTGCAATGGTTCCGCAGGTTCCTGGGGGAAAATCCGCAACGACCTATCCGGCATCCCGTCATCCCCACCCGTATCGGAACCCGTAGTTTCGGGATTGAAGTCAAGGACAAGCCGAACGATGTCGCACTTACCGTCATCCCTTCGGTCGGTTGCCCTCTGGGATGTAATTTCTGCTCGACCTCTTCCATGTTCGGGGGGAAAGGCCGCTATGTGAACTTTTATCGCTCCGGAGACGACCTGTTTGAAATTTTGGTGCAATTGGAAAAGAGGACCGGTACACAGTCGTTTTTTATAATGGACGAGAATTTTCTTCTCTACCGCCCAAGGATTCTTCGATTGCTTGAGTTAATGGAGATGCATCAAAAGCCCTGGATGTTCTACGTATTCAGTTCCGCGAACGCTGTGCGGTCCTATTCTTTTGAGCAGCTTGTTGCACTGGGAATATCCTGGATCTGGATGGGACTGGAATGTGAGAACAGCCGGTATGGGAAACTTCGGGGCATTCAAACAAGGCAGCTGGTGCGCGGACTGCAGTCCCACGGGATCCGGATCCTCGGCTCTACCATTATCGGCCTGGAGCACCACACGCCAGAAAATATTGACCAAGCCATCGAGTATGCGGTGGCGCACAATACCGATTTTCATCAGTTTATGCTTTATATGCCGTTGCCCGGCACGCCCCTTTATCGGGAATTAACCGATAAGGGCATAATGTTGAACGAAGATCAGTTGCCCCTACCGGACACGCACGGGCAATACCGGTTTAATTATCGCCACGCCCACATTCCCCCCGGGCTGGAAACCGGGTTATTGGAAAGAGCCTTCCGGCGGGATTTTGAGGTAAACGGGCCCAGCCTTTTACGGGTGGTTCGGACGACGCTTGCCGGATGGAAACGCTATAAAAAACACTCCAACGCTAGAATCCGTCGTCGATTTCGTTGGGAAATCCGAGGCATGGTCCCCGGTTTCTCGGCCGTCACCGCGGCTGCGGTCCGCTATTTTCAAAACGATCCCGACCGTTTTGGAGAAATGTCCGAGTTACTTATGGATATCAAAGAGGAGTTCGGGTTGCGCTCGAAACTTTTTGCCGCGTTAGGCGGACCGTACGTGTTGAGAAAAATTCTGGATGAAGAAAATCGCTTAGCCGAGGGCTGGACCTACGAGCCTCCTACTTTCTACGAAGCCAATGAAGCGGCATCCACCGATAGAAAGATTCCAAAGTGCGCGTTTGTCCTTGCTCGAGATTCTTTCAAACCGGACAAGAAAGAAACAGCATGTGTCCGGGAAATTTCCATGGCGGATTATCAGCCGGATTAAAACCTTTTGGTTTCTTGCCGACGGGACGCCGGATATCTTGGAGGATTTTAAAATGGGCCCATGGATCCAGATCCCTATAGGTTACTTGGTTGTCTGCGCTGCAATCACAGTTCTATGGTTCATACAGCGCAGGACCGGCAACGCCGGAATCGTCGACGCCGGATGGGCCGCCTCCATCGGATTCCTGGCCGTTTTTTTCGCCGCGACTTCAGAGGGATATCCTCCCCGACGGTTACTTGTCGCATTGCTTGCCGGTATTTGGGCGCTTCGTTTGTCGTTCTATATTATGAAGGATCGTGTCCTGAACAAGCCGGAAGATGGACGCTATCGCGCTTTGAGAAAAAAATGGGGTTCAAGTGCCGGGATAAGATTTTTTCTTTTCTACCAGTACCAAGCGCTTTTTGCTCTTTTCTTCGCTCTGCCGATGCTTGTTGTGTCCCATAATTCTTATTATTTCTGGAACGTTTGGTCTGCCCTGGGCGTGCTGATCTGGATTATGAGTGTCGGGAACACAATAGTGGCGGACCTGCAGCTTGCCCGCTTTAGGGCGAATCCTGCAAACCGCGGCAGAACCTGCCGCGTCGGCTGGTGGCGCTATTCCAGGCATCCGAATTATTTTTTCGAATGGCTGCACTGGTGGTCCTATGTAGCCCTGGCAGCGGGTTCTCCCTACTGGTGGATTTCCCTTTTCGCATTGGGAATGATGCTGTACCTGCTGCTTAAAGTTACGGGCATCCCCCCCGCCGAAGCACAGGCTTTGGCAAGCCGTGGCGAGGATTATCGCGATTATCAGCGTACGACCAGTCCGTTTGTTCCTTGGTTTCCACTGGAACGAGGTAAAGCCAAGTGAATCTTATCGATCTCGCGGAACGAGCCTGGTTGCCGGACTGTCTTATCCGATTTGGCATACGGCGGCTGCTGGCGGACCGGCTGCGTATGGAAGAGAATCGATGCAGCGGCGAACCGAGAGAGTATTTGAAACAGCTTATCGCCGAATTGCGCCATAGCCCCGTAACGATTGAAACGGGGACCGCAAATGAGCAGCATTACGAGGTCCCTGTCCGGTTCTTCGAACTCGTGCTTGGACCCCGTCTGAAATACAGCGCCGGGTATTGGCCCCCAAACGCCACGACACTGGCCGAATCGGAAGAGGCCATGATGGATCTATTCTGCCGGCGCGCAGAAGTCGAGAACGGCATGGAGATCCTGGAACTCGGATGCGGATGGGGATCTCTCGCAATTTGGCTCGCCCACAAATATCGGAACTGTCGCATTCTGGCTGTTTCCAACTCGAGCACGCAAAGAGAATACATGGAAGAGCGCTGCCGGCGGATGGAGCTGAACAACGTGGAAGTGATAACGGTCGATATAGCCCGTTTTTCCACAGATCGAACTTTCGATCGTGTTCTGTCCGTCGAAATGTTCGAGCACGTCCGCAATTACGAAGAACTGCTGCATCGAATTTCAACATGGCTGAGACCTGAAGGAAAACTGATGGTTCACGTCTTCTGTCATGCGCGCTATGCCTATCCCTTTGAAACTGATGGAGCAGCCAATTGGATGGGCCGCCGTTTTTTTACCGGTGGAATCATGCCTTCGGATGATCTTCTTTCCTATTTTCAAAGAGATCTCGTGTTGCGGGACCAGTGGCGGTTGTCCGGGATGCACTATGCTCGCACGCTGGAGGCCTGGCTTGAAAACTGCGACATAAATCGAATGGAACTGATGAAGCTTTTCATGGAAAAAGGAAGTCGATCCTCAGGCAGACGGGAATTGCAGCAATGGCGGATTTTTTTTATGGCCTGCGCAGAGCTCTTCAAGTGCCGGGGAGGCGGCGAGTGGTATGTTTCCCATTACCTTTTTCAGCCTCGACTTGAGAAACATTCCGGATAAAACCGTCACATCCAATTAATGGAAGGAAGTTTGTATTCGTCCCAGAATCTCGGTTTGGCAAGGATAATCTGGATATCCCCGATTGCCCGTTCCCGGAACCCCCCCTCGCAGTAGGTGAAATAATAGTGCCACGTGCGAATAAATTCTTCCGTAAATCCCAGTGCCCGGATTCCGGCGATATTCCGGTGAAAATTGTTGCGCCAGCAGGCGAGGGTTTCCGGGTAGTGCCGCGTAATGTCTTCCACGTTCAGCATTCTCAGATCGGTCGACCGACCGACGGAACGAAAGATAGCTCCGAGGGAGGGGAGGCAGCCTCCGGGGAAGATATATTTCTGAATGAAATCCACCGACCGTCGGTATCGTTCGTAATCCTGATCCGGGAATGTAATCGCCTGCAACAACATCAAACCGTCGGATTTCAGCAATCCTGAGCATTTTTTGAAATAAGTGTCCAAATATTCATAACCGACCGCCTCAATCATTTCGATCGATACGATCCTATCGTAGGAACCCTGCAGCCCGCGGTAATCCTCCAGAAGCACTTCGATCCGTGAAGCCATGCCCCTGTTTTCAACTGTTTTCTTTACAAATTCATATTGCCGGCGCGATATAGTCGTTGTCGTGACCTTGCACCCGTACCGTTCGGCCGCGTGCAGGGCAAAACCTCCCCAACCCGAACCGATTTCAAGAACGTGATTCTTTTCTGTCAGGTTTAGTTTCCGGCAAATACGGTCGAATTTGGCGATGGATGCCTGGTGGAGCGTACTGTCCTTTTCCGGGAAGACCGCACAGGAATATGCCAGGGTCGGGTCCAGGAAGAGTGCGAAAAAATCGTTGCCGAGGTCGTAGTGGTGGGCGATGTTGTGGCTGCTGCCCTGAAGGGTATTGCGACGCATCCGGTGCGCGGCGATTTTCAACGGATTCAGTATCCGTGCGATTCCCTGTTCCATTCTGGCAGCTATGCCTGGGTTCCGGCAAAAAATTCTCACCAGGGCTACCAGGTCCTCGCATTGCCAGAACCCGCGGATGTAGGATTCCGCCGCACCCAGGCTGCCGTTCATCACCACCTTTCGATAAAACCTGGGATCTTGAATCTTTACAGTCGCTTCCAGCGTGCAATCTGTTTTGCCGAAATGGAAGGTTCGTTCTCCTTCCGAAAAAAGTACTCTCCCATAATGCAACGCATCCATCGACTGAAGGAACAGGCGCCGGCATAGAGAATCGAGAGCGTTTTCAGAGTGTCGGGATGGTGTGACGGAGGATTTCGATATTTCTTGCATTCGTGTCCTGTGTATCGGTTTCTCTAAGGGTGGCCGTAAAAGCGGCTGCCTTTTCTCCACAGTTGCAACGCCTGCCAATAGATGGCCTGGGTGATTCTGAGTGGCATTACCGGATAAAGCGCTAGGGTGCGGAAAAGCGTCCCGCGGTTTAAATCTTTCCGATTCAAAATCATGGCAACATCAAAAATCCTGTCCTTACCGATGACTTCGGCGATTGAAACGGTCAGCCGGGAGTCCGGCTTATTGAGGCTCCACACGTAGTCTGCATCCATATGCATGAAGGGAGATACATGAAAATTCTTTGCATGTCTGAATCGCAGTTGGTTGGGCCGGCCAGTGCGGTTTTCCGCCCATAGAACATACCAGTGCTTTTCCAGCCAGGGTGTGTTTGTGACTTCCGCTATGATGCAGGCGATATCTGTCCCATTGTTTTCAAAGCAGTAATAAAGGTTCAGGGGGCTGAAATAGTAACCGAAGCTGCGAACTTGCGTAAGCAGCCGGACAGGTCCGCTGCACGATTGCCCTGTATGGATTTTTAAATATTCCCGAACCGAGTCGGCGAGGGGAACTTTGAAAT
>DKBB01000208.1 GCA_002451015.1 Acidobacteria bacterium UBA6911 | reverse complement strand
GAAAAGATCAACGGGAAGGTGCCCCTTATAGATGATGTGATGTATGAGGTCGATATGGCCACCGGCAAAGTGATCTGGGAATGGAAGGCGGCGGAGCATCTGGACGAAATGGGCTTTGACGCGGCCGCACTGAGCGCCATGCGGAAGTATAAAAATGAGCCGAGAAGCGAGGGGGATGGGTTTGACTGGTTCCACCAGAACTGCGCATCCTACCTTGGTCCCAATAAATGGTCCGAGGAGGGAGACCGGCGTTTTCACCCGGACAACATCATCCTGGACAGCCGTGAAGCGGGTCTCCTGGCAATCGTCGACCATGAAAGCGGTCGTATCGTGTGGCGTGCCGGTCCCTACTATCGGGACGGTGACGACAAAAAGCTGGGATGGATGATCGGGCCGCATCATACACACATGATTCCCAGAGGATTGCCCGGTGAGGGGAACATCATGGTTTTCGACAACGGCGGAGGATCCGGGTACGGACCTCCCACCGATTTTGCTCCGGACGGTATAACGGTCATGCGTCGGGACTATTCCCGGGTTGTCGAGTTCAACCCGGTTACAAAGGAGATTGTCTGGGAATATTCCCCGAACACGTCCAGTAATCCAGATTCCGGGTTCGGGCATAAGCTGTACAGCGTGAATGTTTCTTCCGCCCAGCGTCTTCCCAACGGCAACACGCTGATAACGGAAGGCGCCCAGGGTCGGATTGTCGAGGTGACCCGGGATTATGAAATCGTCTGGGAATATATGAATCCGTATCTCTGGGATTCGGATCTACCCTTTATTCGCAATCTTGTCTACCGGGCGTACCGCGTACCCTACGACTGGGTTCCGCAACTGTCGAAGCCCAAGGAGGCCGCCGTGGATGCCGGCCCCAACTACCTGTTTACGATCCCGGCTGCAGACGGATCCCGCCCCGATTTCGGCATAGACAAAACCGGGGTCTGGAAACAGGGCGGCACTCAGGGAAAATAAATTGGTGACAGGCTAGAATTTCCCTTTTTGTACTGGCTGTAACAAGGTTTACTCTATTGACTTAAACGCCTCTACTAATTTTTTTGGGGGAAGGTATTTATATAAAAAGGGAAATTCTAGCCTGTCACCAATTTATTAAAGGAGTCCGTGATGTCTGAATCGAAGTATGGGAAATATGTCGTTACCGATCTTATCGTTCCCGAAGAGAAGAAAAAAATCGCCGCCGACTATGCCAAATATGCCACCCGCATTTTATGGATGGATGAGAATGTCGTTGCAGGAGCGTTTCATATGAACACTGCGTGGTACATGAGGGAGGCGACCACGCTTGAAGACAAACCCCATGTCCATGACGACGACGAGATAATCGGCTTTTTCGGCAGCGATCCGGCCAACCCCCACGATCTGGGGGGAGAAATAGAAATGTGGATTGAAGACGAAAAGCAGGTGATTACCAAAAGCGCCCTGTTGTTCGTGCCGGCGGGGATGAAACACTGCCCTCTGATACTGAAGCGCGTCGACCGGCCCATATTCCATTTCACTACCGTGCCCGGCGGCCGGTACATTAAAGACGAGGATAAATAAAGAACGCTGACCCCCCGGGAGAATTTCGGGTTAGACGGCATCGATGTAACCGCAGGGGCATTCCTCCCAGCATTTTTTACAGCCGTCGCAGATAGCAAGATCGGCGTAATAGTAGCTGCCCGGTTTCACCTCGGCTTGCTTCTTGAAGCAGGTGTTCTGGCAATACATCCAGCAGTTTTCACATCCGAAGCAAAGTCCGCAACTGAAGCAGCGGCCTGTTTCTTCGACAGCCTCCTCCGGCGTAATCCCGAGATCCACTTCTTCGGACGGTTGTGCCAGTCGCTCCTCGGGAGGGAGTATTTTTCGCTGCACCCGTTGCTTCTCCGGATACCATGCAAGTTTCAGGCGATCCGACTTGATCTGTGGAAGGGCTGCGGCCTTCTCGGGTTGCCGGCCTCGCAGCTCGGCATGCATGCATTCGGCCGCCTTGCGCCCCTGACCGATTGAAATGGTAGCCAGCCCGAGACGCAGCGTGTCCCCGCCCGACCAGACTTTTTCGATGGGGGTGCGTCCCCAGTCGTCCACATCGAGCCACGATCCATTGGCCTTAATGGCCCCCAGCGTGCTCCAGTCCGGCTCCTGACTCACCGCCATGATGACGGTGTCCGCTTCTATTTCCTTGACGTCTCCTTCGATGGGAACAGGCCGTCGCCGCCCCGAATCGTCCGGTTCTCCCAGTTCCATGCGCTGCAGGATCAGACTGGATATCCTGCCCGAACCGTCGCGCTCGATTTTCGCCGGTGCTGCAAGAAATTCGAACTGGATTCCTTCCTCCAAAGCCTCTTCGATCTCGCGTTCGATGGCGGGCATCTCTTTTTTTGTGCGCCGGTAAAGAACGGTGACATCGGCGCCCATACGCCGGGAAACCTCGGCCGTATCGGAACTCAGACGCAGAGAAACCCTGGCGGCATCGATTGCCGTATCGCCGCCGCCGACGATCACGACCTTCTGGCCGACTTCCAGGTCTTTTCCCGAATTCACCCTGTTCAGAAAATCGGTTCCTGTATAAACACCGGGACCGTCCTCTCCCGGAATGCCCATGGTACGGCCCTTGTGGGCTCCGATTCCTACGAATACGGCGCTGTAATCCCGCCGGAGATCCTCCAGGGTAACGCCTTCCCCGACAGTCGTGTTGCAGCGAATTTCCACTCCGAGATCCTGTATTTTTTGTATCTCGGCGTCCAGCACAGCGCGCGGCAAACGGTATTCCGGTATTCCGTATCGCAGCATGCCGCCCGGTTTTTCAAAGCTCTCGAAAACGGTTACCCGGTATCCCCGTCGCGCCAACTGATAGGCGCACGACAAGCCCGATGGACCGGCGCCGATAACGGCGACTTTATCGTCGAAAGGTCCGCCTTCGTCCAGTTTTGGCAGCTCAAGTTTTCTTTCTATGCCCCAATCGCCCAGATAACGTTCCACTGAATTAATCGCCACAGCCCCGTCCTTGTCCTTACGGTTGCACTCGGTTTCACACGGATGCGGGCAAATCCTGCCCATAACCGCCGGGAAAGGGTTTGTATCCACCTCGATGTACCAGGCCTGATCGCTGGCCTTCTCAAGAGACCACCCCGTTTTCTCACGCTGGGCGATAACCGTCAGCCAGCCACGAATATCATTACCGCTCGGACAGCTTATTCGGCAGGGCGGATTCTTCTCGGAATATTTCGGTCGCAAGGGCGAGATTTCTTTTCGAGTTCCTGTAGAGGCGGCCATGCGGATGCCGGACTTTTTAAGTTCTTTCTTTTCTTTAAACAAACCCATATGTCAGTTCCTCATGTTCACAGGATGCAAAGAAAGGAGGGATACTTATCATGTGCCTCGCTAATAATATCGATGCCATCTCAGGTTTACAAATGTGAAATCCGGTTTTTACATCAAAATAGGATCCGCGGATCCGACAGCCTGTCCGTTCCTCTTAAAGGAACACAATGTCGTTCACGGCGCCCTTTCCATGGGCGTTTAAGCGGCAACACCCATCCGAAAACCGTTTACCAGTCGGCCTGGCCGCAGCTGAAATTCTCCGCTTTGTTCGGATCGCCTTCGCCCTGGTAAATCGCAACATCCGGGTACGCACACACCGGCCGCGTTTTATAGACGCGGGTTCCGTCCCGATAGAAAGCCTTGATCCGGTCCGGCGCTATGCCCTCTTCCGTCCACTTCTGCAGCGCGTCCAGGGCGTCGAACGTGCCGGGAACCCCCCCGGGGCACATGCCCATATCCGGCACCATGAAGAGGCGGAAAAAATCTTTGGTTTCATCGGCCCCGCCCATGGTCTCCGTGACCTGCTTGTAGTAACCCGTGATGGTGCGGGGAGGAACCCATGTTTCGTTCCATGATTGGTAGAGCAGGAGCTTGCCGCCCTTTTCCCTGAAGGCACTGAGGTCGGGATCAATGGAATTGATCATGGAGCCCAGGCGTTCATCGGTCCGGCGCGTATCCGCGTTGACGTCGAAGGTGCGAAAATCCCACTCGGGATCTTCGAATACAATGTACTTGAAGAAGCCGTTGTTGATATAAAGCGGCTCCGGGCCCGCAATCATAGCTCCCCAGAGAAGTTCGCTGCCCGGTTCGAAGCCCGAGTAGATCTGTGTGCCGTCGGCGAACTGCGCTCCGGTATAGAGCCGTCTTGCCGTGTCGACCTGGGCCTCTGTCAGGCAGGATGCCCTGTCCGGTCCCCGGCACTGGATGGATGCAGGATCGAAGTCGCACCTAGTCGGGTCTTCAATGGCGTCGTCATCGACTCCGTCCAATGCATCACAGGCATCCAGCGCCGCCCGGTTGAGAACCGGGTATTTGTCGGGCGGAATGTAGCCCGGAGCGTCCACGCCGTCTTTCAGAGCCACCCAGCTGAGATATTCGGAGCCCGGCTGCAGGTATGTCAGATGGAAAGCGGGATCGCCTGACAGAATGCCGTCGTAATCATTGGGATAACGCTGGGCTTCAGCCAGTCCCTGTCGCCCTCCGTTGTGACAGCTGTCAAAGTAGGAAAATGCGGGTGGCTGCCCGTAGAATGTCTCGATGAGGTGCTTGGCGACAACCGTGGTTTCGTGCACGGCTCTATACGCCCAGTCGATCAGTCTTTCCGGATGCCCCATGCCCCATTCATGCCCGGGATCGAGGTGTCCTGTATCCGTCGATGCGGTCGCGTAACCCTTTCCCAGTGAGGCCGCCAGTCCCTGGTACTTGATCGCCCCTTCAAAGGCGGGATTGCCCGTTGTCAGGAACCGGTTGTTCCATTTATCGGCGGGAGGCATCCAGACTTCAAAGCCGATACGGGAATCGGGGACGGGATTTACGTGGCCGATTATGCGGCAGAACGGTTCGGAAACCTTCAAGTCCGGAGGCGTGCCGAATACTCCGGGCGTCTTTGGCGGCAGGAATCCGAGCGGATCGCTCATAAAAACAGCGGAACTGATCGTCACGTTCGGCAGTTTTTCCTCGACAAGTTTTTCGCATGGCTGTTGCGCCGAGGCTGTGGGCAAGATCGTCATCAGGCAGGCAGCCAGAAGCGGGCAAACGAATAAAATGCAGTGTGATTTCATACCGATGCTTCCTCCGCCCTGAACCGGTCCAGAGCATAGATGAGAGCAAATGATGGTATCATTTGTTTTGGACGCCTGGGCTCTTGTGCCTCTGCCCTTGCGGAGATTTATATGAATTTATAGCCCGGGACACAAGAAAATTGTAGGTGGAAATCCCTGGAATTCCAAACTGCAACGTTTTACGCCGGCGGATCTTCGGGCTAGAAGAACAAAAAGGGCCCCTGCAGTGTGGAACCTGTCTCAACACCGTATCCTTAAACTGAAAGTTCAGAATAAAACGGCGACGGGAAATCCCAAATATACTTGCGCGCTGGACCGCATCATAGGGTAAAATTAGGCGCATAAATTAATTTGAGACATTTTGAAATACTAATCGCCTGTAATCCTGGAACGGAACTTCCTGAAACGTAGAAGTTCGGATGGGGAGATGTTCGACCTTTATCGTTCCTGTGTGCGGCCTGTAAATTTGAGGGTTGTAGTTTGCACCTTTAATTCCTAATGGTTGGAGGGCTTAAAGTATGAGAGGTTTATTGTCGGCCGTGCTGACAACCATCCTGATCGCCGGTATTCTTTCGGAAGGGGCACAGAAACCCACTTTTTCAGTCAAGAGAGAAGAGGTGCGCATCGATGTCCTTGTGACCGATAAGGGCAAGCCGGTGGCAGGCCTCACGGCCTCCGATTTTGAGGTTCTGGACAATGGGGTGCCGCAGGTTATTGAATCGGCCAGCTTCCAGGAGATACCCGCCAGCGTGATCCTCGTTCTTGATATGAGCGGGAGTGTGGCCGGCAGGCTGGTGGAGCATTTGAAAAAAGCCGGTTTTGACCTTCTGGATAAATTAAGAGAAGGCGAACGCGCGGCCCTGATTACNNCGATCCTTCGGAAAGACCTCCCTGATAGACGCCAGTTACGCGGGATTGATCCATGCGGAATCGAAAGCCGATCAGCCGTTGATCATTGTTTTCAGCGACGGTTTGGACACGTCCAGCTGGCTTACGGACGAGGCCGTGCTGGAATCAGCCCGGCGCAGCGATGCCATCATATACGCCGTGTCTGCCGGTCGACTGCCGGACAGAAAGTTTCTTGGGGAATTGACGAAAATTTCCGGGGGGTTCCTGGTCGAGGTCGAATCGACCGGGGATCTTGGGTCCGTTTTTGTTGATATTCTTGAAGAATTCCGGCAGAGATATCTGTTGACCTATGTTCCAAGCGAAGTGGGGAAAGCAGGCTGGCATGAGCTTGAAGTGAAAGTCAAAAATCGCCAGTACGACAAGATCAGTGCGCGGCAGGGATATATCAGAGAAGGGGAGAAGAGTACAGCCAAGTAGGGTTTCATAGGGAGGAGAGAAATGGAGCCGTCGAAGTTTGCAAAATACATCAGGAAAGGGATAATGACAAATCCAACGCCCCACCCGGAAGTAACGGCCCCGCGTCTGGGGCTGAAGAGCGGAGGGGATTTCGGCAAAGCGAATTTTTCCATGAGCTGGTGGGCGATCACGGAGCCGTTCGTGATGGTGGATGACTGCCATAAACATGACTTTGATCAGTTCATAATCTTCGCCGGAGGGGACATTAAGAATATGCCCGATTTGGGCGGTGTCGTGGAATTCGGCCTGAGCGAGGACGGGAAGGATATTGAAATACAGCGTATCACCGAAGCGACCATGATCTTCCTCCCGGCCGGCCTGTATCATGGCCCTCTCAATTTCAAAAAGATCAACGATCCCGACAAGCCGATCCTGTTCCACGATCTCTTCTTCGCTCCCGAGTATAAGAGAACCTAGCCCGCGTTTCCGCCGACTCTTCATCCGGCGGACCTGGCCATGCACCGCACCCGGACGCTCGAAGACATCATGGCCCAGCGGGGGCTTTTATATGCCGTGATGGTGGGTGCGGCATTGCTGCTGTATTTCTACCGGCGGAACTGGCTGAACGCCCTCGACCGGCGTTTTTTCCGGGAACACTATGAAGCAGTGCGGATCCTGCGCGCCGTAATTGACCAGATTCGAAAAGCTGCAAAAATGAAGGCGCCGCTCTGACCCCTCTTCCATATCACCGCATGGTGTCCTCCAGATACCGATTCGAACGGCGTCTCGGCAAAGGGGGGATGGGAATTGTTTACGAGTCCTATGATACGGAACTCCAAAGAAATATCGCGATCAAACTCATTCATCCCTCTTTAACGTATAGCGCTGAAGCAGCGAGTCGGTTTAAGCGAGAGGCCAGAATAGCCGCAAGTTTCACACATCCAAATGTTGTAGCCGTCCATGATTTTGACGTTGAGGAAGGCCGGGGAGCCTACCTTGTTATGGAACTTCTCAGCGGTTCGACCCTTCGGCAGGAATTGAAGAAGCACCATCGCCTCCCCGTTTCGCGTGCGTCCGGAATTCTAACAGGCGTCTGCGCGGCCGTGGATGCCGCCCATCGGCGAAAGTTCCTGCACCGGGACCTCAAACCAGAAAACATCTTCGTCGCGAGTTCCGAAGGCATGGAGAGTGTGAAGATCCTCGACTTCGGGGTCGCCAAGTCGCTGATCCAGTCGCCCGAAGGCCGGGACGCAAACCAGACAGAACCCGGCAGACTTGTCGGCACCCTGAAATACATGTCTCCGGAAGAGCTGCAAGGAGAAAGGCCGGATATAAGCTGGGACCTTTGGGCATTGGCGGTCATAGCCTATGAGATGCTTGCGGGGATGCATCCCTTCCCTGGATCCTCATCCGCGGAGGTCCGGAACGCTATCCTGGATGGGCGGATGACGGCACTATCCGAGCATCTGCCTGACGCCCCTGCGGACTGGCAGAATTTTTTTGATACGGCTCTTGCCTTTGATCCAGCCCTGCGTCCCAAATCCGCGAATCAGCTTCTGAAGGACTTCAAGCAAAGAATTGTTTGAGAGACTGAGAGTGGAGCGCTTCGCACAATTAAAATGCTCAATCCGCCGGTCACAGAATGCCGAAAGAAACCGTGCGCTGAACCGTTTTATCCGATCCGGCGGTTTTGGCGCCGACACGCAGTTCGTAAACACCCGGATCGAATCCGCTGATATCGACCTCGCCGTCAAGATCCAGCCAGCCTTCCAGGTCGACATTCATTTTCTCCTCCGGGATCGCGGTCCACGTTCCCTGAACAATCGGTTTGCCGCCCTGCAACACTTCCCGTATGAGCTCCAGCCCGGAACCGCCGGAAGCACTCCTCGGCCTGTGTATCCGAAAAACATAGTAGAAGAAATCGTCCTGCTCATACATCGGGACACCCTGTATTATCTTCGTCTGCTCCAGGCTGCTTACCTGGACGCTTTCTTCGTTATCCAGGAAACCCTCATCCAGCGGATTCGCGAGTATGAGACTGCTCATTTCCAGTTTGTTGTCGGTAATTGCCGGGACTTCAACCCAGGTGGAGGCGGTTCCTATGCGGTCCGAACCTTCCTCGCGGACTCCGACGCGGGCCTGGTAAATACCCGGTTTGAGAGGCAACCGCCTGGAAAAACGGTAGCCGCTGCTCCGGGCGCGTTCCATGCCCGCCGGTGTCAGCTTTCCTTCCACCCTGGCGGAGATTCCGTCTACCTGTTCTCCGGAAGAATCGTAGATAACCGACAGAATTTCCAGTTCAACGGCACTGCGCTGATCCTCCTTACGATAGCGGAAATTGTCGCCCTCGAAATAGACCGTCAGTGAGACCTGTTTGTTGTCCGAAGCCGTTTCCATGTAATTTGCGCGGGCGGAAACCCCCAGATCGGTCACCGGCAGGGGAGCCTTCATTGCCGCAAGAAGGCGCTGCTGAGGTGTCTGTTCTTTTGTGTTTTCCATGTCGTTTTTCAGGTCGGACAGAGAATAGCCTTTGGGCGCCCGGACGGTGTATTCAGGATGATCCCGGACGCGCACATCGAGCTTCCGGTAACCGTTTTTGTTCTCCCTGTCCGGCACGTAGTAGGAAAGAACATAATAGAACCGGTTGGCGTCAAACGCCTCTCCCAACGATTCGTTGAGATTGTTGTTGCCCCAGTACAATTTTCCCCCCGTTTCCTCAGCCAGGTAATGCATGCTGTTCAATCCCTCCTGTTCGTATTCGCTCGCATAGGAATCCAGGAACCCGGGCAGAGGGGGATAGCATTCGGGGATAGGCACTTCCAGACATTCCTGAGGATACGCGTTCATGCATGCTACCGTGCAGGCGTCCCTTTCCTCTCCGGGAGGAAAATAGCGTCTGCAAAAATCGATACAATCAATAAATGCGAGCTTCTGGGGATCTTCCATATCGGACCATCGCCTGGTGGCATCGATCGTTGGATGGATTCGTAAACCTCCGGCATCGATCGAATAAATGACGACGCCTGAATGTGCGGCACGGTTGACGACTGAGCGGAAATCGGTGGTGTCGATCCCCCCGTCCCTTTCACGCATGGGAATCCCGTCGGAAAACAACACGATCATCCGTTTTCCCGGCAGATCCGCCATTAGTTCGGCATAATTTTCGATAATTTGGAGAGTGCTTCTGCGGGAATAGTAAGCCTGCGTAAGAATCTGGTTGACCTTGGCATGGAGAACGGAAAGGAGCAATGAACAGGGGCATGGAATATTTTCCTCCTGGCGAATAATTTCAATGGCGAGTCTGGTCGCGTGCAGGTCATATTCCCGAGCCCGGGCGGCCAGAAGGGGCGTTAAGCGGCTTCTGTCGAGCAAAGAACCGTATTGAAGCTGCTCCACGGCGTACTTCAACAGTTGTCGGTCCCGGGTAAACTGTTGCGCGACGCCGAGCGTGTGACTGGTTGCCAGCGCAACCACGTCCTGTTCTGTCATCTGCTCGTTGATGAAACGAAGCAGGGCCTGTTTGATCCAGTTCAGGTTAGAAAAAGACATGTGCAGATTGTCTACATAGAGCAATGTGGTTCTTACCGGAGGTTCCCTCAAACGGTCCTGGAGGCTGCGCAGTGCATCCGCTTTATCTTGTCCACGAACGGCCCCGGCGCCGTCATTGTCCTCCAGATTTTGTGCCGTGTCCGTTTCAGGAAGCTTCCTTCCGGTCTCTATCTTGGAAACGGAGAAAAAACTGATCTCCTGCTGCTTCTTGTCTTCCAGTAGTTCAAAATCTTCCTTTTTGAGGTTCTCGACGATCCTGCCCTCGCGGTCCGTCACTACGGCCCGCACCTGCATCAATTCGGTTTGTACTTTTAATCGGTAGGATTCCTTGGTTTCTGCAGGCTTCGCCCCGGTCCCGTCTTCCTGTGCGGTTAACCCTGTAAAAAAGTATAAAGCCGCCGTGGCCAGAAGGCAGGTAAACCATCGATTCATGGGCGGTTCCTATCTTTTACGAAATACCGCTTGTGCATGTAGCATCAAGAGGGGGCACTCGGCTTCAGAATAAAAGGCTCTTTACGCCTCGGCCAATAAATTTATTTTAGCATTTCAGCCCGCAAATTTCTCTTTTAAGATCTGGGTGCCGGAGAACGGTCTTTGTTGAACAGGGCGACCGGAA
>DKBB01000285.1 GCA_002451015.1 Acidobacteria bacterium UBA6911 | reverse complement strand
TCTTCGTGTTTTTGAAACTGCCAAAAAGTTGAAACCCTGCAAATACACATGTCCTCGCGACCTGCCGGGTTTAGCATTGATTTCTTTAGAACAATCCGGGGCGAACCCTTTTAATTCCCGCTTTATCCAATCTCGTCTTGTCCGCCAAGAGTAAAAACTGAGCCGTAACACTCGCTAAAGGATTTAAAAGAATGACGGGAAGAATGAAACCGGCATCCGGCAATTCTCGGGCACCAGAATGATGCTTCGGGCGTGCCGGCTCTTCTGCGCAGAAACAGCGCCGGCAAACAGGATCTACCCGCAATAGCACAAATCCATTTCCCTGGCGGCTTTTACCTCATCGGGGCGGCTGACGGAAGTCTTTCGAGGCGCAGCCTGGATTTCCTCCGGAGCGGTTTCGGCCTTTTCAGCAATCTCGCGCATCGCCAGGATGAATGCATCGAGCGTCTCCTTGCTTTCGGTTTCGGTCGGCTCGATCATCAGGGCTTCCTTGACTATCAGCGGGAAATAAACCGTCGGGGGATGGAATCCGTAGTCGATCAGGGCTTTGGCAATATCCAGGGCTCGAATGCCCTTTTCCGCCTGGCGCGCGGCCGAAAGCACGAATTCGTGCATGCACGGCTTGTCGTATGGAAGCGTGTATACATCCTTCAGCCCGTGCATCACATAATTCGCGTTCAGCACTGCATTCTCGCTCACCTCGATCAGCCCCTGTTTTCCGTTGATCAGAATATAGGCCAGAGCCCGCAGGTAAACGAGAAAGTTCCCGTAAAAGGGTGCCATGTACCCGATCGACTTCGGGTAGTGATAGTTGAGAACGTAGGTGCCGTCGGACCGCTTGACGACCCGTGAGATAGGCAGATAGGGTTCCAGGGACTCCCGAACGCCGACCGGGCCTGAGCCGGGGCCGCCTCCCCCATGAGGCGTTGAGAAGGTTTTGTGCAGGTTTATATGCATCACGTCGATCCCGGCATCGCCGGGCCTGAATTTGCCGAGCACGGCGTTCAGATTGGCCCCGTCATAGTAGACCATCGCGTCGTGTCTGTGTGCAATCTCGGCAATCTTGTGAATATTCGTATTGAAAATCCCGAGTGTATTGGGATTCGTCAGCATGATGGCCGCGGTCTCTTCCGAAATCAGCGCCTCAAGTTCCGCGACATCCAGCATGCCGGTTTCTCTATCGGTCGGCATCGAGCGTGTCCTGTATCCGGCAATCGTCGCACTGGAGGGATTCGTTCCGTGCGCTTCATCCGGAATCAGGACTTCCGTTTTGCGGTTTCTTTTTTCCCGGTGATAGGCTGCGATACACATCATCCCGGTTAATTCGCCGTGCGCCCCGGCCATGGGGTGCAGGGTGAACGCGGACATTCCTGAAATTTCACACAGCAGGCGTTCGAGTTCATACATGACCTGGAATGCTCCCTGTGTGAACATACCCCCTCTGTCCAACTGAGGCAGAAACGGGTGCAGGTTTAAGAACCCGTCGAGGTAGGCAACGGCCTCATTCACCTTTGGGTTATACTTCATCGTACAGGACCCCAAAGGATAGAACGCGTTGTCCACGCCGATGTTTCTGCGTGACAGCTCAGAAAAATGACGCACGACGTCCAGTTCGGACAATTCGCACAGTTCCGCGTCCCGGCTACGCCGGTATTGCGCGGGAATGTCCCCCGCACAGGGAACATCGCATTCCGGCAACCGGACTCCTTTGCGTCCCGGTACGGATTTCTTGAATATCACTGACATAAAACCGCCTCCACAGTTTCGGCCAACCGGCCGATTTCAAACTTTGTCCGCTTTTCGGTTACCGCAACCAGCATGCAGTCGTTCATGGCGGGATAAAATCGCCCCATGGGAATACCCGGAGCGATACCGTGATCGATCAACCGGCCGATAAGTTCGGCGGCATTGACCGGTAATCGAACGACAAACTCGTTGAATGTCGGGCCGCAATCCACAACCTCCACGCCGGGAATCGAGCGGAATCTCTCTTTGGCATAGGCCGTCTTTGCCAGACACAGGTTTGCAATCTCCTTAAGCCCTTGCCTGCCCACCAGGGAGAGGTAAATATGAGCGCGAAGTGCGCACAAAGCCTGGTTGGTGCAGATATTGGATGTGGCTTTTTCCCGCCGGATGTGCTGTTCCCTGGCTTGAAGGGTCAGGACGAACGACTCGCGCCCTTCACGGTCGATCGTTCGTCCGACAACCCGACCAGGCATTTTGCGAACCAGTTTTCGGGTTGTGGCCATAAATCCCAGGTAGGGGCCGCCGAAGCCCAGAGGCAGTCCGAGGGACTGTCCTTCCCCGGTCACGATGTCCACTCCGATTTCTCCGGGGGTTTTCAGAAGCGCCATGGCGATCGGATACACCGACTGGATTACCAGGATACCCTTTTCACTGCAATACTTCACGATATCGGAATGATCGTCTATGACCCCGAAAAAGTTGGGATTCTGAAGAATCACGGCAGCCGTATCCTCATTCAATGCTTTGAAAAGATTACTCCTGTCGCATTTCCCGAGGACGAGCGGAACTTCTTCGAGCTCAATCGACAGGTTTGCCGTGTAGGTGCGAACCATCATCCGGTAGACCGGGTTGATGCCGCTGTCCATCACAATCCGTCTGCGCCCGGTTATGTCGAGGGCCATATTGCACCCTTCGAACATAGCCGATCCGCCGTCGTAGAGCGAAGCGTTCGAAACGTCCATTCCGGTAAGGCGGCAGATCTGTGACTGGTATTCGTAGATGGCCTGCAGGGTTCCCTGCGAACACTCGGGTTGATAGGGCGTATAGGAGGTGTAGAATTCGCCGCGGCAGGCCAGAGCATCGACCGCGGAGGGAATATAATGATCGTAGATCCCGCCTCCGAGGAAATACACAAGGTGCGAGTAATTGCGCCGGGCTAGCTCGGAAAGATAGCGGTGTACCTCCAGTTCCGACTTTCCAGCGGGCAGATCGAAAGACCTCGGGCGGAGTTCTTCGGGAATTGCGGAAAAAAGCGCCTCCATGGAGGCGATACCGCAAGCTTCGAGCATCTCTTTGCGCTGTGTTTCCGTATTGGCGATATAACTCATGGAACGTTCCCTTCGCTCTAGATCTGTTCTTTAAGTTTTTTCCGTCAGGAAATCCGACAAAGGCTTCCGGGCGGTGCCTTCCCTGTAGAAAGGCCTTTTAACAATTTTTCCGATCAACTCACGGCGGGCCGAGACATGGACATAAGTGCCTTCCAGAGCGAATCCGGAATCGACATACCCCAGGGCAACGGCGCATCCCAGAGACGGGGCATAACTGCCACTGGTGACAATACCGATATCCGCACCCCCTTCCGAAAGGATCCGGCAGCCTTCCCTCGCCGCCTGCCTTCCCTCAAACCGGATACCGACAAGGTGCTCTTTCGGTTTCGAGTAGTTTCGGATTCCTGTAGACCCGACAAACTCTTTCTTACCTGAAATAAAGGGTGCAAACCCCGAAGCGGCGGCGTTCCGGTCTTTCGTCAGTTCATGACCGTAAAGGGGCATACCCATTTCAAGCCGAAGTGTATCCCGGGCGCCCAATCCCGCAGCCACGGCACCTTTTCCGATGCATCCATCCCAGAAGTTACCTATTAAAGACCTGCCGGTGTATATCTCAAATCCTACTTCGCCCGTATAGCCGGTGCGGCTGACCAGAACCGGCTGCCCTTGGTAACTATTGTGCTGGAACCCGTAAAAGTTCAGTCCGTCGATCGGTGCGTCCATCAGGCTTCGGACAATTCGAGGCGATTCGGGTCCCTGAACATCCACTTTTGCCATCGAACCGGTGATGTTGCGAAGAGCAGTCTTCTCGGACAGGTGTCCGTCAATCCATGCAAAATCCGCATCCTGGGTGCCGGCATTGACCACCAGCATGAAATCCGCCTCATCCAGACGATACAAAAGGAGATCGTCCAGCACCCCTCCCTCGGGATTGCACATAAGTCCGTAACGACACCGCCCGAGGGCCAGATCGGCAAGATCGCAACTCACNNCGCGTGTATTGAATAGGCATCCAATAACCGCCGAAAAGCGCCATCCGCGCATCCAGCCGCCTGTGCCGCCCGAACAGTTCCGTCCGCTTGCCTTCGTCACTCTCTGACATAGATCACCTCAAATAAAAACTTCTATCCCATCACGGCCCTCAAATCAATAATGTTCGGCAAAAGAAAAAATGACCCGAGCGAACGCACGCCGTTTCAACCACAAAATCACCTGGAGTGGTCTTTTGTACAATCAAGTTTCCGGGTCGGCGTTAAAAATCAGGGACCGTATGGGGCGAGTGGAATTATATGTTGCGGGACGGAGTTGGGAGAAAAGTGCCCAGCTCTCGAGTTTGCGTTTTTCGAAAACCGGCAACCACCGGGATAGAATTCTAGGGCATAAATAAAACCGGGTTGAGTTTCATCCTGTGCAGATAAAACCCAACCCGGCCTTGGATCGATTCAGGAAATTATTTTTCCTTAGAAAATGTACTTAACCATGAAACGGCCGGAGAAGCCGGGATTGTATATGGCTTTCATGCCGTAACGTTGATCCAATGCTATATTGCCGTACGTTGGATCATTGGCATCCGGACTTTCGTTTACCAGCGCCTGCCAATCATATCCCTGGGTGAGGTCCTGCTCGCCCAGATACATACCGGAAGTATCGTACCATTCTTCCCGGTTGTAACGGTCGAATACGAATGTGGCGGTCTTCTGGTTGAAGAGGTTTTCGAAATTGAACTCGAACTGGACCTTCTTGCCTTCCCCCACTGAGATCTTATGTGAGATCAACAGGTCGGTCTGGTTGAGAACGGGTGTCCGTCCCATGTCGCCGCGTCCCTCCACGAGGATCCCGATACCGTTCTGTGTATTCACCTGAGTCGTGATGGGAGTTCCGCTCATCACCCTGAAGAAAAGACCGATATCGGTGCCGAAGGAGAACTGTTTGGAGCCGTAAAGCTTGAAGACGTGCGGCCGGTCGGTCGGCATGGGGCCGAACACTCCCTTGTTGCCGTACGCATCGTACATGGCTTCATCCAGATCGAAATAGCGGTTGACGTTTCCGCCGGGGCGGTAGTTGGTGGCTCCGAATACCTGGTTGGTGCCGTAACCGTAACCGAGCGTCGGAGGCCGGATCTCGTCCGTGTTCTGCAGCCCGGCATAGTTGCCCCACAGATCGCTGTAGACATAGCTGACGCTTCCGAGCCACCCGCCCGAGAAACGTCTGGAAAGAGACAGCTCCATGGCATTGTACACACGCTCCGCTTTCGGCATATAGAAACCGCAGACGCCTTCCGTTTCAACCTCGCAGGTGGTTCCGGTCACGAAGCCGATTGTGTTGGCGCCTTCGCCCGGATTGCCGTAGCTGTAGACCTCGCTGCCGGTTTCATCCAGAACGCCGATATCTTCAATGGTGCGGTTCAACTTGCTGCGAGTGTAGCGTCCGGAAAAGACTATGTTCGGCCGTACTTGATAGTCGACGCCGAAATTGATTCTGTCGAGACTCATCGGCTTAATTGCCGGATCCAGCATGTCGAAATCGGTCCCGCGCCTGTCGCGGTACTCCGAAACCCAGATGTTGTCTCCGGGCATATTGTTCAGGCTGATGTCGTAGACATCGGGCGTGTCCAGGGTACGGTAATAGGTGTACCACTGGTCGCCTCCGAAAGACCCCCGAGCCAGCTCGTATTTGGTCCAGTCGAAATAGCGCCCCCAACCGCCGAAAACCTTCAACCGGCCGTCACCGAACACATCGAAACTGGCACCCAATCTCGGGGCCAATTTGTCCCCGAAGTTGAACTTGATTGCGTAATCGGAGCCCAGATACTCCTGCGCCGCTTCCTTATTAAAGGCAGGGATAACCTCCCTTTCCGTCCGCAGACCGAGATTCAGGGTCAGGCGGCGATGTATTCTCCAGGAATCCTGGATATACAGATGGGTGATGGTAGCGCCGGCGGATCCAAACGTTTTAGCATCCTGGACCACATACCAGCCGTATTCCCCACGAACCGGATCCGTAGCCCCGGGCGGAGTATACTCTCCATCCCAGTAGACCTCAACACGGCCACCTGTCCCAAACCATTTATCGTCAACATTGTTCACATTTTTCTGTACGCCCACGCCGAACTTGAAATTATGCTCGCCGCCGAAATTGACGTACTGGTTATAATCCGCCTGAACATAGGTGCGTGTTGTTTGATCGAAAACAACCTTGGCTGCGCTGGGGGTTTGGAAATTTTCAGCTTGCTGCAGATCCTCCGGAACGCCTGGCAGCCCTACGGAAGTTCTTCTCCACCAGTAGTAGGTATCGTACGGGATACCAACTTCCTTGTAGTTCAGGTAATAGCGGCCTGCTTTGACACTCAGGATGGATGAATTCGTAAGGGTGAAGTCTATGCTGCCCGTGTAGCTGCTCTCCGGCTGATTGTAGCCGCGTGTTCTGCGCCCCTGGGCGGATTCGACGGTCAGCGAAGACTGGTTGGGCCCCCAACTGTCATACGCAGGCAGAGAACCTGTCACGTACTGAGGCGAGTACAGGTAGGTAAAGTTTGTGCGGATGCGGCTGGTCGGATCCCAGGATAATTTGTTGAACCAGCTCATCCTGTGCGCATTGCGCGTAAGGGTATCGTCACCGTCAGCGAAACGGTAGCCGTAGGCGGCTCTGTACCATTGCGGCGCCAGCGAGGAGAAGAACCAGAGCTGGTCCTTGACGATGGGGCCGCTCAGGGTACCGCCGACCTCGTGATAGTCCCTTTTCTGCTTAGAATCCTGGAAGTATTCCACCGTTGTGTAATCTTCGGAACTCAGTTCCAGACGTTTGGTGGGGCCGGCATTCAGTGTGTTGCCGTAATAGTAGTAGTGAAGCTCTCCATGGAAGTCGTTGCCGCCGGACTTTGTGACGGCGCTGATAACCCCACCCATGGCCCCGCCGTATTCGGCTTCCAGGCCGGAGGTTTTGACCTGCACTTCCTGAACGTACTCCAGATAGGCGTTCTGGCGCGCGCTGCCGTCAAGCACGCTGGTGGTGGATGCACCGTCGATGTAGTAGTTGTTCTCAGCGGCGCTGGCTCCGTTGACCTGGATGCCGCCTTCGATCTCCCCCGTGTTGACAGAGGTTTGAAACGCGGCCAAGGCCTGGAAACTCCGACCTTTCGGCAGCTGGTCAAACTCCTCGGACGGTATATTCAAAGCAACCATTGTGGAGTGAGTGTCAATCAGCGCAGAAGTCGTCGTCACTGTGATGGTTTCTTCGATTTCACCGACATCCAAACTCACATTAACCTGGGAAGTACGACCAAGCAGTACGACAATGTCACGGACCTCTCTATGTGCGAATCCGGTCGCCTCAATCATAACAGAGTATCGGCCCGGTCGCAGCTCCAAGGCCATATAGTTGCCGTTGTTTCCCGTAACGGTCGTGCGCCCCTGGCCCGTTTCCTGATTCGTGACTGTGACTGTTGCTTCAGGAATTACAGCTCCCGACTGGTCTGAAACAACACCTGTGATGGTTCCTGTTGTTTCCTGACTGAACGATTGCATACTAAACAGGACCATTACAATCATTGACAGAAATANNGGCGAATAATTTTTAATTTTTGGAGATATATCCGGCAGCGCGTAATCAATTGCCTTTCTTAGCTTTTATTTAGGCCAAATTTTAACTTAATCCTACAGCTAACCGCTATTTTGAGCATTATTAAGCTTATGTCAATAAAAAATTAAATTTAAATGAATAAAAATCTTGGCTTATGCTAACAGAAATATACCGGTTAGCAACATTAAACAGGTCTTTGTACCGCAGGTCGATGATTTTTCCTTTAGGCACAATTAGTCCTATAATGGTCCGGACGCACTATTCCGAGAATTGTCAGCTTTTGTCCTGAAGGCCCGCATCCCTGCTTGAAGCAACTTTCTCAAGCCTTGAAACTGGCTTTCTGGTGCTTCAATACCGGAACCGGCAGTGTGCAACCCATAATCGGAGGACAAACAGAAATGAAAGCCGAAGAAATCATAGAAAGGTTGGCGCGCGGTGAAGGCATGTTTTGCGGGCTTGTGTGCGGCCTGGACGAAAATCACGCTCGCTGGAAACCCGAACCCGGCAAATGGTCCGTTCTCGAGGTAATCAACCACCTCCATGATGAAGAACGTGAAGATTTCAGGCACCGGCTGGATTTAACCCTTCGAGCGCCTGAAGCAGCCTGGCCCTCGATCAATCCGGAGGAATGGGTCCGTGAACGCAAATACAACGACCGTAACCTTCAAAGCTCTATTAAAAATTTTGTCTCCGAACGACGCCGATCCGTTGTCTGGTTGAGATCTCTTAAATCACCCGAATGGAAGTCGTCACACAAGCACCCTGGTATCGGCCCCATCAGGGCTGGAGATATTTTATGCGCCTGGCTGGCCCATGATTATTTTCATGGCCGGCAAATATCGAATATTCTAATCCAAAACACCGAGTTGCTATCGGCACCATTCACCATAAAATATGCACTCGGCTAAGTATAATCGTTTCCCTGGTTTCAGCTTTGACAGTAAATATCAGGCATTAAGAACCCTTGAGATATCCAGGCAGAAAATTGCTTACGATGCGATCGGTCAAAAAGCCCTAGGTACATCTACATCCATGAATTACTCAGCCCACTCGGTTTTTCCCCAACTAAATGGCGGAACGCGAAAGAGTGGAGAAACCTTCGAAAGGAGCGCGTTATGAAAAGGATGGCATTGCTTGCTGGTATGTTTTTATTATGTGCAGTTGTAACGGTATCGTTGCCGGGGTGCGCCGATGCAGACAAAAACGCGATACCGGAACGAGCCGGTTTTGTACCCTCACCTCAATTTTCGCCGCCGTATCCGCCCCTGCCGCACTATTTCAATGACAACCACAACCTTCAAATCCTGTGCCGAGCTCCGGAAGGGGCCGTCAACCGGGCTCTGGCACGGCCCCTCGAGCAGAACGGACACGAGGACCTGTTTGTACTTCAGATGGGTTGGAGCCCGGATTGCGAAGGATTCAATGTCCACGAAATCCAGATCAACGCCCCCGTCAAGTGGGAGGACGGCGTCGGGTCCACAACGCTCATCGAATATATCGACAGCGATATGGGCCTTATCGCCGGACGGGAAATCTGGGGATGGCCGAAGAAAATGGCGGACATAATCTGGACGGAAACCGCCACCGGCTGGACCGTCGAGTGTTACAAGCAGAAGGACCAGGGCGGCATTCCGCTTATGAAGGTGGAATACACGATATCCGACACAACCCCTGCAGTCGAATGGCCCGCCATGATGCCTGTTTACCTGGTAAAGCGCATTCCCAATGCCTCCCCCTCGGTTCCGCCCCTGACCCAACTGGTCTGTGTCGGCTGTTCGAATCCCGGGGAAGGCCTCCCCGGCCCGGCTGAGACAGCGACCGTTACGAACACGAAAGGATTCGCGACCGTCCAATTTTTTGATGGACCGCACGATCCTCTGACCTTCTTCGGTCCCGTTGAGGTGCTTGATGCGAAAATGAGCATTACCGAAGGCGCCATGAGCCGCGGCCTGGGTCTTGGAGAAGTTGTTTACCAGTGGGAGGAGTGATTTTTTGACTGCAGCGGTCCTAGGTTGTGGCTGGCCAGGAAGTCCTTACCGGCCACAACCTTAGTATTCAACTTGCAAAACCGCTAATAGAGCTTAAA
>DKBB01000302.1 GCA_002451015.1 Acidobacteria bacterium UBA6911 | reverse complement strand
ATTTCTAAGTCCTGGCGTTATACAGCCTATACTTCCATTTGAAATTCACAGAAGTGTAAAAACAATCGACTCAATTCCAGGCATCTCCAAAGTTGGATATGCGGGCGATTGCCTGCTTGCTGATCTTTTGTGGAATTCCGAAAAGATCTTCGATCACACCTGGAAGCTGATCCTTGTTCCCCAGCTCTTCTATTTCATACTCGCTTCCCTCGGACCAAGTAATCGAGAGGTTGTGAATCCTTACGGCCTTGTTGCGCTGGAACCGGGTCAGTAGGATGGCGTTCATGAAGGTGGCGCTCTCCTGAAAAGAATCGGCTATGACTTTCCTGAAATGATCAATGGGTCTGGGAACCGGGTTGACCATGTAACCGTGTTTGGGCTGACCGTTATGGTGAAGGCGCAGATTCGAGCGTCCATGTTCATCCTGCGGCTCCAGCACGTAACAATCGCAACCGAGTTCGACTGTATAGTCATGATCCAGATCGCGGGGGAGAGGCTCGATAAAAGGAGCGGCATAACCGGCATCGACAATGAATTCGCGTTTATCAATCCTGACTATGTTTACCAAGTGAACATCAGGGTTAATCATGTCCGCCCCGCAAAGACTGACGTCATAACCAAGATGCGAAAGTAACAGGTGCAAATGATAGTTGTTCGTGTAACATGTGCCGCCGAAATTATGATTCTCCAGGCCGGAGATGTACGTTTCGAAATTGGGCAAGCCACGCAATCCACAGCGCCTCACATAATAGAGTTTTGAGATGTTCTCGAATGGAATTCGTGTTAGAAAAGCGAACACCAGCTCGCCAAGAGCTTCAATAGATGGTTTTCGCCTTTCGATGTCGAGTAGCTTTAGAAACCTTTTGTATATGGATGCATTACCCATTCCCTGAGTCATCCTATAATGTCTGTCATATTTATTTTTACCGACAATTTAGCATTACAGCTTGTGCAGATGCGAGATTAAACGTTGTAGAAGCCAGGAGTAAGCTGTTATCCGACTTACGTATTCAAATAGATGGACATACATCCATGGGATATTCACCCTGATGGCAATCGATTTCTTATGGTGAAACCGGTAGAAGATGCAGATGAAGCATCAGCAACAGCACTTCCCCGTGAAATCAATATTTTTCTGAATTGGTTCGAAGAATTGAAAAACCGGGTCTCGGTAGAATAGTTATCGGAATCCTTGACTTTTCTCTAATCGGCAGCAATTTCACCTGGATGTAACACCATATACTTCCATTAGAAAATACGGTAGATTACGATTCCTGGATATACCGTCCAACTGGCTGAATAATCCGCCGGTTCCATATTTAAGTTCGGCAAGGGCAAGACGGCATATTATGAAGCCAGATTCAGTGTCTGGGGGAGGTAAAAACATGGACTGCCGGATTGTTCAGAAGCCAGCTTTTGACATCGTCGGGAGGTCTAGAAAATTCGCCGAAGCCAGCGAGGAGAGNNGCAGGAGCGGAAGAGTTTACCTATGCTATCGGAATGGAGGCAAAGGTAAGAACAGCTCCAAACGATTTTGAAATCATTCATATTCCGGCAGCCAGTTGGGCAATCTTCGATTCTATCGGGCCAATGCCCGGCGCGATTCAGGACGTCACCAAACGCATTTTCAGCGAGTGGTTCCCGGCTACCGGTTACGCACACCCCGAGTATGAGCTTGAGGTTTATCTTCCAGGAGATCCAGGCAGCAATGACTACCATTGCCAAGTGTGGATACATGTCAATAAGAAGCTGTGACTGGAGAGGAACTTCGAGCCATGCCGAACAAGGCGGTTCACTGGATCGCCGAGAAATCCGGTTCCCAGTGACCTTTCCGTTATATTGTGGCTGATAGGGCGAGTGACTGAGATTCTAAATCCCGGGAAGCATATACTTCCATTTGACCTTTTTGGCTATTGCGAAACCTCGAAAAAATGATTGAAATTCATTGTATCTCGATAGTATGGATCAGATATGCAAAAATCCTAATTTCTTGGCTGCATCGTTGGATTAGCTATTGGCGATGCGCTTGGTTATCCTGCTGAGTTCCGCCTTCGCTCGCAAATTCTCGAGGGAATCAGCCCTCAATGCATAACAGATATTGCCGCTTTGAAGGATCCTCGCTTTTCTAGTCCACATTTCAACTCACTTGATCATCCCCCAGGAACCTATACAGACGACACGCAGATGACGATTGCTGTTGCGGAAGCATTACTTACAAACGGTTTATAAAATTAGCTAAAATTAACAGTTAGGCGAAACAAGAGGTTCATGCCTGAAAATTCAGGCAAAGGTCTCGAGGGAGGCTTTATAATCGCTCTGGCGATGAATCCGTTGATACCTCTTTGAAAGAGAATGATTTTGCTTCCGTTTACTTGACAGTGCCACAACGCCGAGATACTCGGGCGGAAGCGCAAGGCATTCCAGGTATTCTTGTGCGCAAAACAGATCCGCGAGCCAAATATGGCTGCGCGGATCTGTCGGAAGTGTCGGAAGTTGTGTCCCAACGCACTTTCAGGATGCAAAGAGAATAGCAGGCATAGATCACCTGCATCGCATTACCCTGCGACCGTTCCAGTGGCGCATGAAACAGGACCTCTCCTATTCCTCCTTCGGCGGCGCGAAGCCGGAGTAGTCAATGGGCTCGTCGGCTAGGTTCACGCTCAAGGTGTGAATATAACGGTATCTCCCGTTGACCAACCTGAATAAATGGGAATCGGGCATACCATTTTCGTTGCCGAAGCGGCAAAAGACATTGACCGCCCCCATCTCTTCATCAACTAAAAAGGTCCGGTTGACCATAAAGAGTCCTCCGCCTCCGATGGCCCCAGGAATTTGGCAGTTGTCCTTGTCGTTGTTGTCGGGATTGGTATAAGCGCCCCCTTCCAGCCTGGCGCATGGAGTGCCCCAGGGTGGCTTGATGCCTGAATCCAGAAACACAAGATCAAAATACTGGTTGCCNNGCATTGAACAACCAGTCGTGTCCATCGGTGACCAGACTGTCTATCTCCGAAATTCTTCCATCCTTGATCTTCAGGCGGGTTCCGATCACATAAGGATGGCCGCCATCGGTAACGATCACTTCGGAAAATGTCTTGCACCGTCCAACGTCGTAAATACTGCGGTGAAACGCAATGGGCAAAGGTGTGTTCCAGAGTCCCTTATCCTTCGTAGTCTCGCTCATATCTTCTATATACTTCACCTCGTCGGCGAGAGACATCTTCGACAGGTCCCCCGCTTCCTGAGCAGCAATATAACTGGCTGCTGCTGCTTGAAGCGTCGATCGAGTGCATTCTGCTCCCGCATGAAGGAACGCAGTGCTGCTCAGCAAAACCGCAATACTGACTAAAATCCGGATCATATAATCTCCTTTTGTTCGTTAGAGTTTAGAAATAAGTAAGCTGAGTGGGCTGAATATACGAAAAAAGTTGGATTAAATAAAGTTAATCCGTATTAAGTAGTTGCAGGGCTTCAAACTGGTAGCCTTGTAACCTTTATGAAGAGGAATGATTCTTAGTTCCCGGACAGCGTTTACTTACATTGAAACTCATTGTTTGAATTAGAAGCCAGGATTTCCTTTCCTCTCCTTTCCCCACCAACCTGCCAGAGATAGGCTATCTCGCCAACATAGCTGATACCCTCTGAAAGAATGAAATGTTCTCCGCTTCCCATCCCAAGGGTTCTGGCGTGTAGCTTAGCTTTACGATGACCGTATTGTTTTTCGGATCGATATAGATGAATTGATTGTGCAAGCCGATTGCCAGATAGGCGTTGGAATTTGGTATGGTCCACCATTGATACTGGTAGCCGAGTGCCCCGCCTTCTGCCACGGGTTCATATCTTTCGTCTGGCACTGTGGATTCATGGACCCAATCAGATGGGATCACCTGCTTTCCGTTTGCCATGCCTTTATTGAGCATTAGGAGCCCGAAACGGCCATAGTCGCGAAGAGTCGCATTAAATCCACCCCCAAAAAATTCACGGCCAACTGAGTCGGGACCATCCATTATCCAATATCCGTCGCGCTCCATCCCGGCAGGTTCCCAGAGTTTTTCGGACATGTATTGGCTGCCGGTCATTCCAACGGCTCTTTCCAGAATACAACCCAGAACACTCGAGTCTAGTGTTGAATAGTTGAATTTATCGCCCGGTTTTCCAGCAGACTTCGACTCCTTTGTCGCATAGTCGCACATCCGATATTTGTAGGCCACTAGGGAGTTGTCGTGAACCCGGGTGAGTTGAGTGTCGCTTCCGAACTCATAGATCTCCAGCCAGTCTACCCCGGAACGCATGCGAAGCAAATCCCGGATAGTCGAGTCTGCATAGCCTGAGTCTTTCATCTCGGGAAGATAGGTGACAACCTTGTCCTCGATGCTTTTAATTTTGCCCTCAGTGACAGCTAGACCTATCAAAGTCGCCACAATGGACTTTGCCATGGAAAAAGATATGAAGCGGGTCGTCTCGTCGCTTCCATTTCTGTATTTCTCGTATACAATCCGGCCGTCCCTGATGACGAGAAGTGCATTGGCAGTGCTCTTTTCAAGAAATTCTTCAAGCCCGCAGGAATTTCCTTCAAACTCGAATTTGCCCTCGATGGATACCGGTGAATATGGAAGCTTCCAAACTTTCCCTCCCCCAGGGACGGTTCGCGTTGCGAACATTTTGTCGAGGTTCTGGAAGATGAGGAAGTTAAGTTTCGGATGAAACATGTTCGTTCGTGCATGGATCATGGTTGGGGTAAGCCATCGTGAGTCATTATCCGTCTGAGCTGTTCCGGTTTCTGCCATTATAATGAGTAATAATCCGAGGCAGGTTGAAATAATTGCGCCTCTCAAAGTTCTTTCGAGGTGGCATAAATACATGGTTTCCTCCTGTTTATAGGAAAAACAAGCTCCGGTTCTTCGGAATTCTTCACCTATCAGACCAATCCCCTCTTCCGAAACAGTATATTATATAAACATTAATGAATTCCTGATCGCGATATTATATTGGAACCTTCTTCAGCTCCAGGATGCGATGAGCCGGCATCGAGGTGCCAAACCTTGCCGTCGCTATGAACTCTAGGAGAGAATCCGGACACCCGCTCTTTGCTTGCCATTTCATCCATTCCCGCAAAAAGTGCGTGCCCAAGCTTTTGTTTCCTTGGCAAACCTATTCCAAATCAAACCCGCAAATAATGTTCCGCCGGCTGAATTCTTTGATTCTTCAGGATTAAGGAGGCATGCTAGCCTCTAAAACTCAAAGATTCGAAGAACTCTTGTAGCCGTATGCACTACTTCCGATGTACAATCTCCGACCATATAGACCAGAATCAGCAACATAATCTATGGAGGCTAGACGCAGTGGAATATCGACCATGGACCTGGAAAATTCCTGAAACCAGCGCGGACATGAAGCGCACCATCAAACGGCAGGATGCATTCGAAAGAGTCAGCGGCCAGGCTGTGTTTACCCGTGACGTAAATCTTCCTGGAATGCTCTACGCCAAAATCCTTCTTTCCCCCTATGCGCATGCTCGAATCAAGAGCATCGACACAAGCGAAGCCGAAGCTCTCATGGGCGTGCGGGACATACTCGAATACGATGATCCGGATATCGAGTTCGACAATGAGACTCTCCCCGGTTTCGAGGCTTCGCGGAACTACAACCTCCTGACGCTTCCCCGAACCTCAGAGTTCTATCAGCATCCAATGGGGGTGGTGGTAGTGGCCGACACGGAGGAAATATGCGACCGCGCGTTGCGGCTCCTGAAAATAGAATGGGAGGAGCAGCCGTTTATACTGAACATGGAAGAATCCCTCAAGCCGGATGCCCCAAAGATTATGCCGGAAGTGAAGTTTATGAATCCCAGCGCCAAAGAGCCGAATACGGTTCTGACCGATCGCGCCGGATTCGGCAATGTCGAGGAAGGTTTCGCGGAAGCCGACAAGGTGGTTGAATACACCATCACCCGGGCCCGGAATACTCCGGCAGGAGTCGAACCCATCGTATGCGTTGCCCAGTGGAGGGACGATTTTCTTGATCTCTGGGTCCATCACCAGGATCTTCCTTACGCTACGGTTACCACTCCGAACACGGTGCGTGAAAAGCCCAGATCTCCTCTTGCCGAGTGGGCCAAGATCACCGTAACGATGCCCTACCAGGGTTCGTGGTACGGCGGCTTTTCATGGCTTTCCTACTCCTATGCCTTTATCCGCCTCACCGCGATCCTCGCCAAAAGAGCGGCGGGAAAACCCGTGAAACTGCTTTGGGACGAGAGCGGCTATTACTGCGGCGGCGACGATGAAGGGACTTATAAGTGCAAGGTTGGAGTCAAGAAGGACGGCACTATAAACGCGTTACATTGGCACATGCTTGGGATTCGAAATCCCGCGACTGATAAGACGCGTGTCAGCACTAAAATTCCCAATATCCTGGGTACACAGGAATGGGCTCTGGTCAATACAGGGCACAATATGTGTTTCCGGCACGGATCCCATACCTGCGTCCCACACAACGTAATGTTTACCCGTGTTTCTGCGGAGATGGGGTTGGACCCGACGGAAGTCGCCCTGAAAAACGACGGCTGCGCCGGCCATGATTGGGAATGGGTCACGCGGTACCAGAAGGAAAATGGATTTCCCCAAAGATGGAGCCTCAAGGAAGTACTCGACAAAGGCAAAAAGGCTATAGGATGGGATGAGAAATGGCATCCACCCGGAACTAAAAAGCTCCCGAACGGAAAAATGCATGGACTTGGTTTCATCCACGTGAATGAATGGCAC
>DKBB01000160.1 GCA_002451015.1 Acidobacteria bacterium UBA6911 | reverse complement strand
CTCGCAAGCCCCATGCGCGCGACCCATTGTACTTTCACCACGGGCTGCTAGACCCCCCCCTCGTTCTACAAAGGTATATGTGAGGGAGGTATATAATGAATTTCAAGCTTGTATTTTACATAATAACGGCACTGCTGGTCCTGGCAAGCATACCTTTCACCTCCGCCCAGCAGGAAAATACCCCGGGATCCGGTAGCGATGCGAATGTGCCTGTAATTGTCCCTGATATTCCCCAGCAACCCCCCGTACCCCCCCCATCTCCAGAAGATCAGCAACTGGCTCCGGATATGATAATAATATCCGGCAGAGTGGTTCAGGAGGATGGCAGCCCTCCTCCTTTTGGCACCATCGTTGAACGTGATTGCGGTGGAGTTGTAATCAAGGAACAACTCGTAGACAGCAACGGTAATTTTAATTTTGTGGTAGGAGACATGCATAGAGCCAGCAGCCTTTTCCCGGATGCAACCGAGAATTTTTCTACAGACAGCGCCGTTACCGGAGGCACGGGAGTGCATTCACAAAGAAACCAGCAAAGAATGCTGAAACGCAATTATCCGGAAGATATGGCCGTCTGTGTCGTTCAGGCCAGATATACCGGATATCAGTCTACTATTGCGAGGCTGGGCATCGGCCAGACAAGAGGGTATATGGACGTAGGCACCATCGTAATTTACCCTTTAACCCGAGCGAAAAGGACAGTCGTCAGTACGGCAGATTTAATGATTCCGGATCGCGCCCGTAAAGACCTGGAAAAAGGGCGGGAAGCTTTCGCGGATAATGAATTCGACAAAGCGGAAAAACACTATAAGTCTGCAATCGTAAAATACCCTCAATATTCCGATGCCTGGATCGAACTGGGTTGGTTGTATCAGGAAAAGGATCAGTACGAACAGGCACGTAATGCCTATAAAGAAGCGTTGAATCTGGACAAATCATACGTAAATCCCTACTTAAGGCTCGCACAGCTTTCGGCGATGGAAGAGAAGTGGGATGAGACTGAGTCGTATACGAGGGAAGCGCTGGAGTTGAATGCCACCTCCTTTCCTCAGGCATATTTTTTAGACGCCCTGGCAAAATACAATCTGAATAAGCTGGATAGTGCCGAAGAGAGCGTTCGCAAGGGAATAAATCTGGACCAGGAGAATAAGTTTCCCAAGATGCAGCTGGTCCTGGCCAACATTCTTGCAAAAAAAATGGATCCATACGGATCCATGCGTGCAATGCTTCGGTATCTCGAAGTGGAGCCGAATGCTTCCAATGCCGATTATATTCGGTTGCTGGTAAAAAAATACGAAAAAATTACTGAAAATTTACCCGAATCCCCCTCCAAGGAATAATCCAAGGGCGCGCGCCCAATCCATAATTTCCCCCGATCGCCTGTTTCGTATCCGACTTAAAAAATTCAGTTTAAGGATTTTCCTCGTTTGAAGTCGGGAAAGCATGGCTGTCACCGGCAAATCGGTTCGGAGCCGAATCCGGGTCCACCCGGCTGTAGTCTGACCATTCCTTGATGATAAGCCTGCGGATATTCTTGAACATCATCACCTTGAGGTCCAGTTGGAGATTGAAATGCCGGGGGAGCCAGACGTTTGACTCCACCCTTGTGTATTCCACCCAGCCATCGGTTTTGCGGATGACGGCAAGGAATCCGCCCCAGTAATTGAACGGTTTGCTCAGGCCGAACTCTACGCGCACGAGCCCGTAATCATCCTGGGACACCCATAAAGTGCCGGTCATCTGATTCAGTGCGCGGTCCATTCGGTTTCGTTCGGGAAGTTTTCCCTCTCTGGGTTTCAATGAAATTACCCAGCAGAGATGCCCGCGGATCATTTCAGTTTTCTCAATGTTATAGAGATACCGCTCCGTGAATTCTCTGTTGAATCGGATTCTTTCCTCTTTAACCGGTTGAATGTAATCTCCACGGGTTCTTCTTTGTTCAACTTCCTGGATGAATTCCCGCTTCTTCGTCTCCTCTTTTTGGATTTCTTTTTCATTCAGGGGGCGACCGTTTATTTCTATGAGCTCTTCGAATACCGCTCCGTTGAGCGGGTACTGACGGTATCTCGAGGTTTCCGTATCGGTAATATTGTTGTTCCCGTCCAGCGACTGTGTTTTAGCTACCGCTTCGGACTTGAAGCTTGCTTCAACCATGGACAGGTGCTGAGCCTCGGTCCGATCCACAGCACGGTCAACAATCGCTTGCGCCGATAAATCCTCTTGGACAGGGACAGGATCAGCTGTTTTGGAGGCAACAGGACCGCAAATCAGTGGTATGACGATTGCCAAAGTACAGGTGGATGACAGATGCCGCTTTAAAACAGAATAGCTGGATCTTGTGAATGGAAAGAGGGCTTTGTCGATAATGGCTTTTGGGGCGGGAAATTGAACCTTGGGTATCATACTTTGTCCTCTGTGTCTTCTGACTATCATATAATGCGCCGCGTGGGAACGACAAGCATATGCGGAGTGCATTCCTAGAAAATCGACATGAAAATATATCGGTGAGAAAAAAGAGCCGGATGCCGCAGCACTCGGAGGATAAAGGAGAAATACAAATGCCTGATTTCTCCAGACCGGGGACTGCATTTGCTTTTTTCCTGAGTTCCGCTCGCATATAATGTCTTTTATAGAATATCGGAAAATTCCCCTTTGAGATATACGTGTTTTGCTTAAGGATTCCTTGGAGGATTAAATGAACCAACGAATATTGTTCCGCGAATTTTATTCTCGGGGCGAGGCAGAAATTGTTCGGGAGCTTCTTCTGGCAAACGGTATTGAGTCCTATGTGAATTCCGATGACTGTGGTTCCATCAGACCCGAACTTGCGTTTTCTCTAGGGGTTCAGCTTTACATTGCCGAAGAGGACGCGCCGCTTGCCGAGAAGGTCATGGAAAAATCGATAGCCGAAATCCCGGAAGAACAGGAGAAAGAAGACTAAAAGGGTAATTTCAGATCGATGAATTCCGATCTCACCCGATACTTCTTTTCTACCGCGGCACCCAGGGCTTTTACTCCGAATGATTCTGTTGCGTAGTGGCTGCCGAAGATTACGTTGATGCCGCAGTCTTTTGCCGTGTTGTATCCTGCCAGGGAGGTCTCGCCCGTGATGAATGTGTCAATATCCAGACGGGCCGCCTCCTCTATCCAGTCGGAACCGTCTCCAGATACAATCCCTACCGTCCTGACAATGTCACGGCCGAATTCCAGGCTGTATGCCTGGGTTCCCAGGATTTTTTCAACACGTTTTCGGAAAAGGGAGATCTTCTGACTGCGCTGCAGCGATCCATAGTATCCGATCGGTTTGCCTCGATAATTTCCGAACATTTTCCGGCGCGAAAGTCCGAGCGCCTTGAACAACAGTGCGTTATTACCGAGTTGAGAATGGGCATCCAACGGAATATGGCAGGCATACAGGGCGATGTCATTTTTTAGAAGAAAGGATAAACGGCGGTAGTTCAATCCGGTAATTTGTTTCAAGGAGTCTCCCCAGCTTATGCCGTGATGGCAGATCAGCAGATCAGCTCCCTGTTTTTGAGCCCTGGCAAAAAATTCCAGGGAAGCGTCCACGCCGCAGCAGACTTTTTTGACCTGGCCGCTGTTTTCAACCTGCAGCCCGTTGTGTGACGCGTCCGGATACTCATCGATGTGCATTTCGCCATCCAGAAATTCTACAATTTTTTTAAGATCACCCATGTTTTTTCTCCCGTTATAGCGAGGTACGTCTGCGCATAATCCACAGGAACAAAGCCGTTACCGTGAACATGCAGAGACCGTAGATGGCAGGCAGGGTGGTGAATTCCGGGCGATGGAGAAGCGTCCCGGCTATTAAGAACGACATCGCAACGTTCTGTACCCCTATCTCGACCGATATTGTAATCCCCTGTTTTTTACTCAGGGAACTGATTCGGGAAAGGAAATAACCAAGCCCCATGGTTATGCAGACAAGTAACAGGGAAGCTACTATTATCAGACCGAGCTGATCAGCCAACAGATTTATGTTTAAAACAGTCCCATGAGTAATCATGGCCACGAGAAGAACAATGGTGATCCATCTGCAGCCGAATTCAATCCGGGCTTTTACGCCAGGCAGAAGGTGGTGCAGTGCCATTCCGATGGAAACGGGCAGTACCGTTACCCGGAACAACTCCTTCATGGTATTCAGCAAAGGCAGAACCAGTTCCGTAGACTGGCCGAATACATAGATGAGACCGTAAGAAACGATTAAGGGCAGAGTAAAAACGGTGATCAGACTGGCGGTTGCCGTCAGGGTGATGGATAACGCCACGTCCGCACGTACGGCATATACTATGCCATTGGATGTTACTCCGCCGGGACAGGCTGAAAGTATAATTAATCCGATAGCGGCTTCCGGAGGCAGCGGTAGTACCGCGGCAATAAGAAAGGCAATGACAGGAAGGAACAATAACTGACCAGTAAGTCCGAGACCGGCAGCTTTAGGTTCCGTGAAGATACGGATGAAGTCTCTTGCCTTGAGCGTGAGTCCCATCGAGAACATCATGATTGCCAGGGCGACGGGGTACAGGATGTCAGGGCCGAAGCTTTTAATATCCATAAAAATTCATCTGTGCCGGCGCTTGTACTGATTTTGCCTGTTGATGTAAAACGGATCGAGCAATGGCTACATTAACCCGCATAAATGGGGAGACACAATACTTTATTTTCAAAGAAATACAGCCTTGTATCCCCGTTTTTATGTAAATAGATCGGCCCTGAGATAGGAAAATCCAAGGTGAAGAAGTTCCAGATCGTTCTCTGCGATTCGGGACTGCTCTTGTGAGTCTACCGAGAAGGTCTCTATAAGATTTGTCTCGAAAACAAACTTCCGGAATACGTCCAGATTATAGAGCGAGACGAATATCTTCTGCAGTTGGTGTTCGGTAAGAGCCCGGCCCCTGTCATGCTGCCGATGAAAAAGCAAGTGCAGCATTTTATCGTTCTCCGCACGAAACGGCTCTAATCCCTGTTCCTCCAGCCACTGCAAGACGGTTAGAGTTCTTTCCTCTCGTCTGCCAAGGCATTCCGGTGTGGAAAGTGTATAAAAAAATTCATCATGGGATTTGGAATTCTGCTCGAATCCGGAAACCCGTGCCAGGGGGAACAGCCGGCAAACGGTAGGCCTGTCTTCATAAACGCTGCAACCGTCCGCTTTCAGAAACGGGCAGATTTTTTCAGGTTCGGACCCCAGCTTGATGGAAATTAGAGGGAATCCTGAAGTGGATTCCAGCCTGTATCGGGTGTGCTCGGCGAGAAAATCGTCGGAATGCATCTGCAGGTTGGTTTTTAGACGGTATACATCGTAGGGTGTCAGCGTGAGCTCTCTGTTCCGGCAGCAGGATCCGAAGCATCTGAGATCTTTACGGCAGGAAAATTGGAAAGTATCTTTCAATTCCAGTCTCTTGTACATGTCGGGAAGGTTTTGGAAACGCATGGAGAAAGTTCCTCGTCTATATCGATAAAAAAGCGAATCATAAAGATTATCACGCCGGTATTTGTTCCGTGGTAGTAGAATCCTCACGTATATGAGAATCCGGGATGATGATATTGGAATAATGGGCTCTGTAACAAATTGAAAAACAGGCAGGTTGTATGAAGATACCCAAGCTGGTCCAGGCTGAACTCGCACTGATTTTTATTACCGTCATTTGGGGAAGCAGTTTCACGATAATTGCAAAAGGTCTGGCACATGTATCTCCAATATTTTTCGTCGCTTTGAGATTCTGGATTGCGGCTGCGGTAGTAGCCGTTCTTATGCCGGGGCGCTATCAGAAGATACAGCGAAAGGCTTTACTGCAGGGATTTATATTGTCTGTCGCATTGATGGGAGGCTTTGTCCTGCAGACACTGGGATTGCGCGATACAACACCCTCCAACTCCGCTTTTATCACGAGCCTGTGTATTCCACTGGTCCCAATATTTGCCTTCCTGATTTACCGTCAAAAGTCGTCGTATCACACTGTTTTAAGTATTGTGCTGGCTGCAATTGGCATGATGCTGCTGCTGGGCGATTCCAGCGATTTCAGTCTGCATTCGGGCGATTTTCTGACACTCCTGTGCGCATTCCTGTTTGCGTTTCACATTCTCTTCCTTGGAGTTTTTGTTCAGGAGACAGATTATCGACTGCTTATATTTGTAAAAATGGTATGCGGAGCAATCCTCTGTTCGATAATGGCTTTTGTCTTTGAAACGCCTGATGTTGTCTGGAATGACTCCTTTATATTCTATATTCTTGTTCTGGGAATTCTGGCTACCGCCGGAGCTTACTGGATACAGGGTTGGGCGCAGCAGTACTCCAATCCCACTCATACCGCACTGATTTTCAGCCTCGAACCGGTGTTCGCTACAATCTTTGCTTTCTGTATCCTGGATCAGGGATGGACCTTGAAAGAGTGGGCCGGGGGCGTCCTGATTCTGGTCGGCATCTTAATTTCGGAAATCAGGAGAACGGGAAAACCGTACGCATTCCAGAAAAGCCGTATCCGTGCCGGATAAACCCTATTCTTTCGGGTTCCAGTAGACCAGGGCAGATCGGACTTCGGGCGGCCAGATATATTGGCCCTTTTTCAGGACAAGCCTGCGTTGCAGCAGTTTCCACAGATAGTCGTCCTGTTCATCGGTTGTGTTTAAACCCAAAAATCTTTTCATGCTCCCAAGGGCTTCTTCCAGGCTGCTGCTGGTTCTGGATTTCCACAGCCCTGTATTTTCCATCTGGACATGGGCGAATATCCCCATCTGCAGCAGGATGTTGTAGG
>DKBB01000139.1 GCA_002451015.1 Acidobacteria bacterium UBA6911 | reverse complement strand
GCGCCCCTTTCCCATCCACAGACCTCAGTGTTTGCTGGCTAGGAGTTAAGGAATGCGGAATAATCCCGCATTTCTCAAGAACACCCCGGGATTAACTGCTATCAAGTTCGATATTCCAGTACAGAAAATCGCGCCAGGATTGGGGCGCATTCCTGAAACCGATCGTTATATGCAGCATGGACGGAACCCACTCAGGCTCGCATGGGCGGCGGATCAGGGTCATGCCTGCTTTTTCAGGGGTACGGCCGCCTTTGCGGTGATTGCAGGTAATACAGCAGGTGACAATATTTTCCCAAGTTTTAGTGCCTCCCATGACTATCGGGACGACATGGTCGAATGTGAGATCTTCAGCGCTGCACTTCTTCCCGCAATACTGGCATGTGTGGTGATCCCGCGCGTAAATATTGGCTCGGGAGAACTTCACGCGCTGGAACTTTTTCCTGATTTTCACATATTTAAGAAGTCTTAGAACACTGGGCAATTTGACGGTGAAGCTTATGCTTCGTACTTCGCGGTCGTATTCAGCCAGAACCTCGACTTTGCCCCTGCAAAGAAGGTTTAGGGCCCTCCTCCAGGAAATGATATTGATAGGCTCGTAGGAAGCATTCAGTACCAGCGTATGTTCCATATATTCACGCTAAAAGTTATCAATGAATACTATCACGCTGCGGTTCCGCACTGTGTCGAAGCACGCATTATAAAATACATTTCTATTCCAGCCGATTCAATGCCGCATTCTGGAACTGCCGTCATTCAAATATAGGCCTTTCTTATTGTCAAGCCTGTTGATACGGCGAAAACGGTTTTCCATGGACTCAACTTTACCGGTGTCGTATCGTGCTGAAACGGAGGAGGTTTGGCAAGGGCGGTTCAAAAATCGGTTGTCTGGATCCTATGCATGTTATTTAATCTAGCAGCCGGTGGTGGACGTACCATGAGCCGTGCTCCAATAACTTCAGGGGCATCTTGGCCCACTGCCAGATTCCCGTATAGTTTCGTAGATCCAATCCCGACGGGGTTCTGGATGGCTTGAAGTAAAGGACATTTTATCGGCTGATTCGCCTGAGATATGTTTCCGGATAGATAGAACAGGAGCTCCATGAAAGTTCGGCCTGGAATAGAAATTCTAATACATAACCGTTCGGGCCTGCTGAAGGGCGCCCGGGTGGGCGCGGTGGTTCACCCCGCATCCGTCCTGCCTGACCTTCGCCATACCGCAGATGCACTCAGAGAAAAAAAAGAGTTCCGTTTGGTCTCTCTGTTCGGGCCGCAGCACGGTGCCCGGGGAGAAAATCAGGACAACATGGTCGAGTCGGGGTTTTATCGGGATCGCGATACAGGCTTACCGGTACACAGCCTTTATGGGGATACGCGGCGTCCGACCGAAGAAATGATGGAAGATATCGATGTACTGATTTTTGATCTGCAGGATGCGGGGACACGCGTCTATACTTTCATCCATACCATGGCTTATTGCATGGAGTCATGCGCGGCATTCCGTAAAAAGATGATTGTTCTGGACCGGCCCAACCCGATCGGCGGCAGCCGTGTTGAAGGGAATGTTCTTCTTGAAGAATACAGGTCATTTGTCGGCCTGTATCCCGTTCCAATGCGCCACGGGTTGACCGTGGGGGAAATGGCGCTACTGATAAACAAGGAATTCGACATTCAGTGTGATTTAAACGTCATTGCGATGCAGGGGTGGAAGCGGGATTTTTGGTTCGATCAAACCGGCCTGCCATGGATACAGCCTTCACCGAATCTTCCGACTATTGATACGGCGGCGGTGTATCCCGGAATGGTTCTTTTCGAGGGAACACAATGTTCCGAAGGCAGGGGGACGACCCGACCTTTCGAATTTATTGGTGCCCCTTTTATCCGGAGCAGGCATTATGCAGACTACTGCAACAGTCTCGAACTCCCCGGAGTATATTTCCGACCCGCCTCTTTTCTGCCGACGTTTAATAAGCATGCGGGAGAGATGTGCGGGGGCGTGCAGGTGCACGTAACGGATAGGGGCCGGTACGAACCGTACCTTACCGGCATTGCAGCCGTGTCAGCCGTGCGATCGCTGTATCCAGGATTTTTCAAATGGAGCGATCCTCCATATGAATACGAATTCAATAAAAAGCCTATCGAGATTCTGTGTGGGTGCAGGGAAGTGCCGGATATGATCGAGAACGGCATTTCCTGGAACCGAATACGGCAATACTGGCAAGAGGACGTCCAGGCTTTCAAATGCTTGAGGAAGCCGTTCCTGTTGTACGAATAGGAGAATTCCGTCGGAGATGGGCGGGCTGCAAGCGCCTGGATAGGTTGTTGGGACCGATGATGTAAAATTTAATAAATATGCTAACATGAGACACCTATGATTATCGGACTGACAGGAAAAAACGGCTCGGGGAAAACGGTGGTGTGCGAATACCTCAAAAGCAGAGGATTTGTCTATAGATCCCTTTCGGACGAAATCCGGAAGGAAATACTGAAAAGCGGCCGGGAAATCGATCGCGAGATCCTGATTGATACCGGAAACGGCCTGAGAAATGAGTTCGGCCCAGCCGTTCTCGCTGAAAGGGCAATGGCGGATCTTGATGAAGATCAGAATTATGTGATGGATTCCATACGCAATCCTTCAGAGGTTGACGCTTTGAGACGACGGAGTGATTTCACCCTCCTTGGATTGGAGGCGGATCCGGAAATTCGTTTCAGCCGAAGTAGGGATCGGGGAAGGGAGAATGCGGCACAGACGCTGGAAATCTTCCTGGAAGAAGAATCGCAAGAACTGGATTCCACGGATCCCGTACGGCAGCAACTGAATGCAACTCTAGGAATGGCGGATCTCATCGTATCAAACAACGGGACACTGGAAGAACTGCACCGAAGACTGGATCAACTGCTGCCCCCGTTGATGAGCCGGTTTGAGCGGCCTTCATGGGACGAGTACTTCATGAGCATCGCCAAGGTCGTTGCCATGCGCAGCAACTGCATTAAACGAAAGGTCGCTGCGATAATCGTCAAGGACAAGAGAGTTGTTTCCACAGGATACAATGGGACACCCAGGGGCGCCAAAAACTGCAATGAAGGGGGATGCCCGCGATGCAACAGTATGGCTGAAAGCGGAACGGCGCTTGAGGAATGCCTCTGCTGTCATGGCGAGGAGAATGCGATTACCCAGGCGGCTTATCATGGAACCAGTCTCAAGGGAGCAACCTTGTATACGACATTTTCTCCCTGCCTTCTTTGCACGAAGATGATCATCAACAGCGGAATCGGCGAAGTGGTCTATAACCTGGAATATCCTTTGAACGAACGTGCCCAGTCTCTTTTGCGGGAATGCGGAGTAATGCTGCGCCAGCACCGTGTATGAAAACAACGGCGGGGTACCGCCGCCTGAAATCCGTGCAGCCGGGGAAGCTGGAAAATAGAGGATTTTTTGAGTACCGAAACGGAAATCAAGGTTGAAATTCAAAATCCCGAAGGCTTTTGCGCGAGGTTACAGGCATTTAATCCCCGTGTCGTTTCAATCCGGCATTTTGAAGACAACCGCCTTCTGGACTTTCCGGATAAAGCCCTGAAGGACCGCAGGAGTCTCGTGAGGATTCGTCAAGCCGGGAAAAGGACGATTCTCACCTACAAAGGACCTCCGAAGGAAAAGGGAATTTTCAAAACCAGAGAGGAACTGGAAACAGGATTGGATAACGGCACTATAGCCATCGAAATCCTTCAACGCATTGGAATGCGTGAGTGGTTCCGGTATCAGAAATATCGCAGGGAATTTGCGTTGGATCGTGTGATAGTGGCCCTTGACGAGACTCCTATCGGGATTTTTGCGGAACTGGAGGGTTCGGAAACGGCAATTTGCGATCTGGCNNAACTCGATTTTGATCCTGTATTGCAGTGACAAACCAGATTGAGCGATTTAAGTGACAACTGAAGCCTCAAACCGGAACTTACAAAAGAAATTTGATTTTTCCACGCCGCAACCTCGTCATTTTCTGGCAAACCTTCCCGCAAAAATCGATATCTACGAGGACGGCATTGCAGACTTTTTTCGGTGGCGGACAGGATTGGACTATTACCTGACAATCGAGCGAATTGTTGATTTTGTGGTCGACACCGGGAAGATGAAGGTAATAGATCTGCTGGCGGATACGGCGGTTTTCGCTCTGAACTTAGCCGGTCGTAAAGCATTCCACGGGAATATTTATTCTTTTGATTCGAATGTAACGCTGCTCGAGCGTGCAAAGCAGAGGGCTCTGCAGTTGAATCTCCAGCAGACGGTTGAATTCAAACTGTTCCAGGAACCGAAACTACCTGTCCCCGATGGATTTGGGGAAGTAGCGGTGTCTATTTTTGATTTTCATCGGCATCCGGCGAAACAATACCTCTCTGAAGTTCTTAGGGTCCTGGCTCCAAACGGATATCTGATACTCGCAGAATTGATAGAATCGAGGTCGTCAAAAACTTCCTGGGCTTCCAAATGGAAAAGACTTTATCTCGAGTATGTAAAAAAGAATAAGACAGAGGCCGCGGCGGTCTATTATGATCGGGAGGAACTGATCGCACTGCTCTTTGAGGCCGGATTCAGGCAGGTTATCATTCAAGGGCTGAATCCGGCGAATTCCTCCCGTTCGGGTGTTTTCAGTTTAATTGCTGCGACGAAATGAGACTGTGAATCATGGATATTTTCGGCCTGTATATAGATCATCCGTCAGGATAGGATGTCGAGTTTTTGGTGAATTGATTTTCGAGGTGCCAGTATGTTGGGACGAAGAGGAATACGGGTCCTTCTTCTTTTAACTTTTTTAATGCCTGTTTTCAGTCAGACAAAACAGACTTATAAAATTAAAAATGTAGGCAAATCACCCAATTTTATAGCTCTGAGCCCTGATGGAAATCGAATGTATGCGACTTCTTTCGGGACCAATGAATTGATTGGTGTCGATCTTTCGCAAAGGATAGTGGACCAGAACATAATGGTCGGTGCGTCTCCGCTCGGGTTTGCCCTGGCCGAGCGGGGGAAAATAGCCCTTGTAGCCTGTAAAGACGCAGGCGTTGTAACAATTGTGGATTTGGAGAATTCCCACGTTATCGGAGATATCAACGTGGGAGGATTTCCGAATTCCGTTACAGTCAGCCCCAGAGGATACCGGGCTTATGTAACGGATTACGGCCGGAGCCGTGAAGGTCAACTGCATATTGTTGATATTCGAGATCGAAGAACCACGGCAACGATGAAATTGGGAGCCGCTCCGTTCACAGCCGTTGTTTCCCCGGTTACCGAACTGGTGTATGTGATCATGGGGGGAGACAATGAAATATGGGTGGTGGATCCGGAAAGTCTGACTGTGGTTAAAAAAATTGCCGTCGGCGAAGCCCCGGATGGCATTGCGATCACCCCGGACGGGAAACGGGTATTTGTAGCCAACAGTCGATCGAACGACCTGTCCGTGATTGATGCCCAGATGAACCGGACCCTGGTAACGATCCCGGTCGGAAAAATGCCGTTTGGGGTGGCGGTGAGTCCGGACGGAAGCCGCGTCTTTGTCGTGAATAGTGCCTCACGGAATGTTTCTGTGCTTCCGACGGATCTCAGCAGCCTCCAAGCAAAAACATTCAAAGTAGATAAAGGCCCGACAAGTGTTGTTGTCGGCTCAGACAATCGAACCGTCTACGTGGTCAACGAACTTTCCAATACCATCGTTGTCACCGACGCACCGCCGGACAGGAACTAGGAGTTTAATAGCTATCAAAATATTGAATGGATATCTTAATTATTTCCAGTTTGATTTATAACGGTTCAAATTTAAGCAATTTATCAGACTACTGACTACTGCTTTTATGCTAGGGTGACCCTCCCATGCTGCACGTAGGTCTGACCGGGAATATCGCATCCGGAAAAAGCTATGTATCGCTGAAGTTTGCCGAACTGGGCGCCCATGTCATCGACGCGGACCGGATTGTACACGAACTGCTTGTCGGCAGATCGGAAACAAAAGAGAAAATCGTCGAAGCCTTCGGAAACGGGATCCTGTGCAGTGATGGTTTAATTGACCGTAAAGTATTGGGAAGAATGGTATTTCGCGATCAGGACAAGAGGCTTCTCCTGAACAGTTTGATACACCCTGCTGTTGGTGAAGAGATTCAGAGAAGAATATTCGAACGGGAAAAGATATCCACCGGAGGGATTGTAATTGTAGAGGCGGCGTTGATCGTTGAAACCGGATCTGATGATACCTATCATCGTCTGGTAGTCGTGTTCTGCGATCCCGCATTGCAGGTTTCCCGGCTCATGGAACGGGATAACCTTGCTTTCGAGGAAGCAAAGGCACGGATAAATTCCCAGATGCCTATCGAAGAGAAGCTTAAATTCGCCGATTACACGATTGATACGTCGGGAACCTTGAAACAGACCCATACGCAGGTTGAATCCGTTTACCGGGATCTGCTGATTCAGGAAAGGCATTTAAACGAAAGCGGCGCCTGAATCCCGGAACCATGAAACTGTTTGCGGCAGCGGCATGATCGTAATTGCAGGATCCGCTCAGGTTTAGAGCCTTCTTAACCCGCAGCCTAAGGATTGGATTCAGCAAACATTCAAATTGACAACGTTTGCTTCGCTGTGTTACTAGTCCCTGTTTTTATGGTAAAAAGAACGCGTTTTGAAAATCAGAGTACGCATCCGTTAATATGCCAATTTTTACCGGTTTTTAATAAGTTTTAAAGGCTGAGTAAAATTCAAGCCGAGATAGGAATTATGCTAGATTACATTTGGTTGATACCGATCCTGCCTTTAGCTGGAAGCGTTCTCCTCGGTCTTTCAGGACTGATCAAGCTGCGATACACGGGCGAAAAACTTAATAAAAAAATTGTTACCGTCATCGCACTTGCTTCCGTTGGATTGGCTTTTCTCCTAAGTGTCATCCTTGTTTACCAGCTTTTCGCCGTAGAGCACGAAGAAGTGTTCACTAAGGACTTTGTAACCTGGATCAGTGCAGGTCCGCTTCCCCTTGCCGAGGGAGGACTGGCCGGATTTGAGGTCTCCTGGGGGTTCCAACTGGATCCGCTTTCGGCCGTAATGGTCCTGGTAGTGACAGGCGTCGGTTTACTCATCCACATTTACTCGACAGGGTATATGTGGGACGACAGCGGGTACTACCGGTTCTTTTCCTATTTGAACCTCTTCATGTTCGCCATGCTNNGGGAGGGCGTGGGTCTTTGTTCCTATCTGCTGATCGGCTTTTATTTCGACAAAAAGAGCGCCGGAGATGCCGGTAAGAAGGCATTTATCGTCAACAGGATCGGTGACGCCGGGTTTATCCTCGGGATGATGCTTGTTTTTGTTCATTTCGGCTCGCTGCACTTTGAAACAGTTTTTCAAAAAGCAGCGGGACTTCCCGTGGAAACCGGAACCGGCTACATCTTCTGGGCTTCGATCTGTTTCTTCATCGGAGCCTGCGGTAAAAGCGCCCAGATACCCCTATATATCTGGCTCCCGGATGCTATGGAAGGACCTACACCCGTTTCCGCCCTGATCCATGCC
>DKBB01000206.1 GCA_002451015.1 Acidobacteria bacterium UBA6911 | reverse complement strand
TGTGCAACGCTATTTCGCAGACGATGCTAAAGCAAAAGCAGAAGCAATGGTCGCCGACCTTATCCATGCATTCGGCAGCCGTATTGACAACCTGACCTGGATGTCGCCGCAGACCAAGGAAAAAGCCAAGGAAAAGCTTACGACCCTTAAGGTGGGAGTCGGCTATCCGGACGAATGGCGCGATTACTCGAGCTTAAAAATTTCGCGTGACAGCGCACTTCAAAATATCATGCAGGCCGAGCTTTATGACTACTATCTCAACCTGGCCAAGATCGGCGCACCTGTCGACCGATCCGAATGGTGGATAACTCCTCAGACAGTCAACGCGCTGAATTTGCCCGTTCAGAATGCGCTGAATTTTCCTGCGGCAATACTCCAGCCGCCCTATTTCGATCCGAAAGCCGACCCGGCATTAAACTTTGGCGCCATCGGCGCAGTAATCGGCCATGAGATCAGCCACAGTTTCGACGACCAGGGAAGTCAATTCGATGCCACAGGCCGGCTGTCCAACTGGTGGACGCCTGCAGACTTTGACCACTTCAAAGAGGTTTCGAGCCGCCTTGTGGCGCAATACGATGCCTACCGCCCGTTTCCGGATCTGGCGGTCAACGGTAAGCAAACGCTCGGCGAGAATATTGCCGATATTGCGGGGCTGTCTGTAGCCTATGACGGCTACCGCCTGTCCCTCGGCGGAAAGCCGGCACCGATAATTCAGGGATTAACAGGAGACCAGCGATTTTTTCTCAGCTTCGCCCAAGCCTGGAGGAAAAAATTCCGGGAGCCTTTGTTGCGACAAATTATCATAACGGACGGCCACTCCCCTTCGGAATACCGCGCGGATGCAGTGCGCAATATTGACGCATGGTATGAGGCATTCAATGTAAAACCCGGACAGGCGCTCTATCTAGCGCCACCAGACAGGATTCGTCTGTGGTAATCCCTGACGTTTCTCGGGGCGGATAGGAAGAATGAATCTCGTTTTTTATATCAGGCCCTCCATCAAAATCCTTCAGCAGGTTTTTGATAAATCTTCTCATCACTTCTCCAGCCCTTTGAAGGTTCATATGCGTAGAAACAATGAAGGAATAAATTTTGCTCAGCCTTTGGAGGGGAACACTTACTTCTTCCCGGGAATGCTCTCCACCCAGTACACGTCGGGATCTTGAATGAAGTAGATGCCCATTGTAGAATTTTCGTAACAAACGCAACCCATCTCCTTGTGGAGCCGGGAAGCTTCGTCATAGCCGTCGACCGTAAACGCCAGATGGAAATCATTACCTCCGAGGTTATAGGCGCCCGGATGCATCCCGCAGTAGAGGGACCTCTCTTTGATTTCTAAGTTTATGTCATCAGTCTATGCGATCCGGCTATCCGGGCTATCCGCTGGAATTGTGGGTGAAATCCGAAATTTCCTCCCAAATCTTTTTTCCCCTGTACAAAAATACCGTCAGGAAATTCAAGATTCAGCTAACAGATAACTTTTTACCGGAAATCAGCCTGCTCTGATACCGGAGGATATCCAAAAAAAGACCGTTTTAAGAATAAGTCTTAAAGTATTGAGCCTTCCCTGATTTCAAATGGAAGACTAACCGGGATATAGAATAAGTTCCGTAATATAAGAGGCTTACAAGATAGACAGATAATCACAGTGTATGTATTTTAGTTTTAATCCTGGGATTCAGAGCTGAACCACACTAATTAGGAATCTTCCTTTTCCCTTCCTCCATTCATTTCATCAAATCAATATCGATTTTATCATCACTCAAAACAGTTGACCATCGCGATAAGAAATATTAGAAAGGGACTGCGGGTAAAAGGAGAACTCATGCGTGAAATCCGAGTAGGCGAGTGGCTGATTGAACCGGATCTCAACCGCATGACCAGGGCAGATAGACAGGTCTTACTGGAACCCAAGGCAGTCGAAGTGCTGCTCTTTCTTGTCAAGCATGCCGGCGATGTTCTTTCTAAGAAGGAGATCATTAAAACAGTCTGGTCCGACACCTTCGTGAGCGATGGAGTTCTCACGTATTGCATCTCTGAGTTACGCAAAGCATTCGGTGATGACGCTAAAAATCCTCAGATCATTCAGACGATCCCGCGGCGCGGATACAGGCTTATCGCCCAGGTTACGGAGGCATATTCAGCAACCCAATCACAGCCCTCTATTGCCGTATTGGCATTTTCAGATATGAGTGCAGAGAAAGACCAAGAGTACTTTTGCGACGGTATCGCAGAGGAAATTCTCAATAATTTAACCCAAATAAAGGGTCTTAATGTGGCAGCTCGGACGTCTTCCTTTGCCTTCAAGGGAAAATCCGAAGATATCCGCATAATTGGGCGGAAACTGGGTGTCGATGCGGTGTTGGAAGGCAGTATCCGCAAATCTGGAACACGCTTGCGTATTTCCGCTCAGCTGATAAATGTAGCCGATGGATATCATCTCTGGTCGGAACGCTATGATAGAAGATTGAAAGATATATTTGTAATCCAGGAAGAAATTGCTCACAGCATTGTCCAATCACTCGAAGTGGAATTGAGTGATTCTGAAAAACTTCTGCTCAAGAAAATTCCAACGAAGAATGTAGAGGCGTATGACTTCTATATTCGTGGTTTACAGTTCTTCTATCAATCGAAACGGAAAAGTATCGAACATGCGATAGAGATGTTTTCTCTTGCTACTGATAAAGATCCAAGATATGCAATGGCGTATGCAGGCTTGGCAGACTGCTATTCATACCTCTATATGTATTTTGACAGTGCCAGATCAAATCTAGAGCTAGCACAAAAAATGAGTCAAGTAGCTGTTGACCTTGACCCGGAATTGGCTGAAGCACACACAGCACGCGGATTTGCGATGTCCTTGAGTCAAAGCTATAAAGAGGCGGAAAATGAATTTAAAACTGCCATTCAAATGAATCCCAGGCTGTTTGAAGCCTATTATTTTTATGCTCGAACCTGCTTTGCAATGGGTAGGCTCGAAGATGCCATCCGGCTGTACGAGCAGGCAGAAAACGTCAAACCTGAGGACTGCCAAGCACCATCTCTTCTTGCCTTTACCTGCCGAAGCATGGGTCAAAAAGAAAGAAGCGAAGCTGCCTATCGGCGCACCTTGGCCAAGGCTAAGAAGCATTTGGAGCTGAATCCGGATGATTCTCGCGTTCTGTATCTTGCAGCCACTGCTCTTCTGGAGCTTGGTGAACGGGAAAAAAGCATCGAATGGGCAAGGAAGTCTTACTCTCTCGATCCGATGGATCCCTACATCGTTTATGGAATTGCCTGTTTCCAGTGTCGCATGGGAAATCTCAAGGAGGCGATGAATTATTTCGAGCAATCAATTCGTGCCGGATTTACACAAAAAGAGTGGATCGTGAACGATATTGATCTCGATCCCATTAGGAAGACCCATCGTTTTCAGGCTCTGATAAAACAACTCGAAAAGAAAGACCGGCAATAGGGAGTCGCCGATTGTAAGAATTTCATATTACATCTACCTTGGCAGCAAACGAATCCTGATGATAAAGGAATCTATAGGCGACGAATCAACAGAAGGAACTTCACGGTCAAAAATCATAATCGTCACAAACTGGTTTGAAGAACTGCAGGAACGGGTGAATTAATTATCGGAATCCAGGTCCGGCGAATTGAATCGCAGCAATCCACTTGGACAGCGTATACTTCCATTTGACCTTTTGAGGAACCAATGTCGATCGAGATAAATATTATTATGTTTTGTTGATGGGATATAGTTAGCAGTTCTTAATGTTAAGCACGAATTATTAAATCATGTGGTTGACAGAGGAATGAGATTTTGTCCACTGGGGTAACAGGGAATTATTCCTGCACGTCCAGCACTGTGATGAGAAGGGAAGTATCTGATGTGGATGACTTTTAGCAACAGGTTTCTTGAGAAATAGTCCTGCTTTTCCCTCTTTTAAAAAAGCTTTTCTCCAACGATAAAACGTTGACCTGGGAATGCCAAAATCGCGACAATTTGATAGGACATTCTTACTAGACAGGATGTAGCTCAGAACTCTGTGCCTGCGGTCGGCTTCTAAAGCGACTCGGACTTCTTTATTCATGTTTTAGACCTCCTTTAGTGTTTCTTAAATTATCAACTAAAGTGTCCCGGGAGGTCTGACATTCCTGCAATAAACCGAATGGAACATAGGATGTCTCTATTATGGATCCTGTTGGATTGAGTGACGAATTCTTTGCCGGGTATGGCTGGAATTTCGTACTACAAGCAAAGTTATGCTTTTTCCGGAGTTGTCCTGAAAATTGGATCGCTGCACAGCTGTTGATTTAAGGGATTTATGGCGAGGGAGGTTTCTCTGACAGCCCGTCTTCGCCNNGGACAGCCCCCGCCAAGGCTCCGACTTGCCAGCCGTAGCCTTGGTGGAGGCTGGTGCCGAAGGAGGGGGGCGAATCCTCATGCCCGCAAGGGGCGCGGGATTTTGAGTCCGATACGTGCATTCCATAAATAACTGTAAATAATTGATTTATAAGGCACTGCCTGAATGCACTATGTTGGGTGGAGTTGGGTAGGTTAGGACTGCTGTGGGCAAAATAGCAGGCAAAGTCAGGATGTCCTGCCGAGGTAGAGTCAAGGATTGGTGGCCTACATCGTTCTCAGGGAGATTTTCTCCGCCACAATACAATTTGAGATTGTCTCACGTTTTAGAATATTACGGCTTACTTCTGCCCACAGCACTTTTTAAATTTCTTGCCACTACCGCAATGGCAGGGATCGTTCCGGCCGATTTTCGGTTGGTCGCGGCGGAAGGTTTGATTCACCATATGGCCATCAACAAAGGTCCAGATTCCAGCTTCTTTTCGGAAGCCCGAAACCTCGTGGTGTTTGATTTTCTCATCTTCTTGAGAATAAGTTGCGATAAACTCAACGCTTCCCTCGTCCTCATCTTCTTTTCCACCGATTACATTAAGTATCTCAAGACTATGCCATTGGGATTCTTCGGCCCATTTCCGGGTATTCTCCCGGCTGAATTCAGCCCTATTGCTAGAATTCGTGGTTCGCTCTATAAAGTCGATATTAGCCATGGCGTAGGCGGAATACCGCGCGCGCATCAAAGCTTCGGCTGTTGGAGCTTTACTCATACCGTTGAGATAAGGTTCACAACACTCTGTAAATGATTTATCACTTCCGCAGGGGCAATTAGTCATCTCGTCTATTCCAATTTCTTCGGTAATGGAAAATAAGGTTGATTCGAAATGTCGTATGTTGGCAATATCCTATCATACATTTGATTCAAGTGCTTGTAGGGGAAATCTCAGAACGTCTCCCTTATACATATTCAATAATCTGTTCTTTTTTTGAATATCATAACTTTTTGTAGACACTATCAAGCACAAGCATTAATAGAAAGGAATAAGGCTCTCTTTAGTCCGTTATAGAAACTCCCACCCTATGGGTGGGGTAAAGGGGACTGGCTAAGCCGGTCCCGAATGGGATTGGCCGCAAGGCCCGCCCACTGCTATCTTTGCGACGAGTTGTGCCAGCAACATCGAAGCAAGGAGGGAGCAGTGAGCAGATTCCGTAAGGCATCACACACGATATGGCCTTGTCAGTATCACGTGGTTTGGGTTCCGAAGTACCGATACCGCATATTGACCGGGCAGGTAAAAGAAAGCCTGCAAACTGGTATTCAGGCGATATGTGGATTTTCGGGATGCGAGGTTGTCGAGCTAAACGTACAGGCGGATCATGTTCATTTAATATTGATGGTACCGCCGAAGCAATCGATATCCGACTTGCTTGGAAGGCTGAAAGGGCAGAGTGGGATGCGATTATTTCGCCAATTTCAGCATTTAAAGAAGAGGCTTTATTGGGGCAATCATTTCTGGGCGAAGGGAAACTGTGTGGATACGGTTGGGTTGGATGCAGAAATGATCGGCAAGGATGTACGATACCAGGAAGATAAGGAGAAGTCTGAACAATTGCCGTTGATAAACTAAAGTTCATAATTGCGGCGCAACTTAATGGCCCGCCCCCTCAGGGGGCAGGGCTTTGTTCCCCCTATGGGGGGATTTATTCAAAGCCGCGCTCTTTGGGTGCGGATTCTTTACTGGTTGCTCGGATATTCCTTAAAGCAAACGCGGTGTCATATCCCATTATTGGCGACCCAGCCTGATAACAATTCTATCCTCCATTCTATTGTTATCTTTGTCCATCTATCAACCCCCTGATTCTCATTTTTGAGACCTCACAGAGTTTTGGCGACATACAGCGAGTGCCGGGCGCGGCGGCCGCTGTTTCCTCCGCTTTAACCGCGTTCCGCGGGGCCCGCAGGGAAAACTGCAAAAAAAAACCCGCATCCCCGCAAAAGCGGGAATGCGGGCCAAAGGAGAGTGTAAACTAGAAAGTGAACCGGATCCGGGCCTGGAAGGCGCGGCTTCCGGCTTTGCCGTTCAGGTTGCCGGCATAATCCGCGCCGCCGGAAAGATTCAGGACCGGATCGGTGGCATAATAGGTAGTCGCGCCCGGGGTCGTCTGTGTCGCGGCGCCGCCCGGCGTGGGATGGTTGAATAT
>DKBB01000163.1:2205-2756 GCA_002451015.1 Acidobacteria bacterium UBA6911 | reverse complement strand
TTGAAAAACGGCGTGTGCCGCCCTCCTTCATCTTTCGTCAATACGTACGCCTGAGCCTTGAAATGCGTGTGCGGCGTGATGCTCCCTTTCGCCGCTATCACCTGCCCACGCTCCACGTCCTTCTTTTCCGTTCCGCGCAGCAGCAGCCCTACATTGTCTCCGGCCATCCCTTCGTCCNNGAACATCTCCACGCCCGTCACCACACGCTTCATCGTCTCCCGGATCCCGACTATCTCTATCTCGTCCCCTACGTGCACTATGCCGCGCTCAATCCGCCCCGTAGCCACCGTGCCTCGACCCGATATCGTGAATATGTCTTCCACTGGCATCAAAAACGGCTTGTCCACCGCTCGCTCCGGAACCGGTATGTATTCATCCACCGCCTTCATCAATTCCAGTATCTGCCCCTCGGCTGTCGCATCCCCCTGCATCGCCTTCAAAGCACTGCCTCGTACCACCGGTATGTCGTCCCCAGGAAATTCATAAAACGACAGCAGCTCCCTCACTTCCAGCTCCACCAGATCCAGTAGCTCCGGATCGTCCACCATGTC
>DKBB01000163.1:0-2198 GCA_002451015.1 Acidobacteria bacterium UBA6911 | reverse complement strand
CGATCAAATTTCTCCTTGGCCATATATTCCTCCGAACCTTTTAATCCGATGATTTCCCACGGATTTTTGAGATCACCTCTTCGCTGACTGTCTTTGGTGCTTCTTCATACTGGGAAAAATGCATGGTGTAGGTGGCGCGACCCTGTGTCATGGAACGCAGGTTTGTAGAGTAGCCGAACATCTCGGAAAGCGGGACTTTGCACTGAATAATCGCCGAGCTAAGCCGGGTTTCCGTCGACTCTACGCGCCCCCTGCGGGAATGTAGATCCCCTGTTACTCCCCCCATGAATTCTTCCGGAACGACAACCTCTACCTTCATCAGAGGCTCAAGCAACACCGGCTTCGCTCGCTGCGCCGCTTGTTTCAGCGCCATGGAACCAGCGACTTTGAATGCCATTTCCGAAGAATCGACTTCGTGATAGGACCCGTCAATAAGGGTTACCTTCACGTCTATCACTTCATAACCGGCCAGGATTCCGGTCTCGAGTGCCTGCCGGATTCCCGTCTCTACCGGGGCAATGTATTCCTTGGGAATAGCACCCCCGACAATTTCATTCACAAACTCAAAACCACCGCCCGGGGTATTGGGTTCCAGGATAATTTTCACATGCCCATACTGTCCGCGTCCACCGGTTTGACGAATAAATTTCCCTTCAGATTCGGCTTTCTGACGGATCGTTTCACGATAAGCAACCTGGGGCTTGCCGATATTGGCTCCAACGTTGAATTCCCGAACCATACGATCGACCAGGATCTCCAGATGAAGTTCCCCCATTCCCGAAATTATGGTCTGTCCCGTATCGGGGTCCGTATGCACCCTGAAGGTGGGATCTTCACGGATGAGCTTATCCAGCGAGATGCCAAGTTTTTCCTGGTCGGCCTTGGTTTTGGGCTCAATGGCTACGGAGATCACCGGCGCGGGAAATTCGATCGCCTCCAGCACTATCGGTGCCTGCTTGTCGCAGATCGTATCACCGGTACCGACGTTTTTAAGCCCTACCGCAGCTGCAATATCTCCGCTGTATACCGCCTTTATCTCTTCGCGTTTATTGGCGTGCATTTTCAGCAGCCGACCGACCCGCTCCGTGGTGTCCTTCGTTGAATTGTAAACACCGGTGCCGGACATCAGTTTGCCGGAATAGACACGAAGAAACGCCAGATGACCGACAAACGGGTCCGTCATGATTTTGAACACCAATGCCGAAAAAGGCTCGTCGTCCGATGCCTTTCGAACCGGGATGCTTCCACCTTCATCTGCGATGCCGAAAACCGACGGGACATCCAGCGGCGAGGGCAGATATAGAATGATCGCATCGAGCAACTGCTGGATCCCCTTGTTTTTAAACGCAGAACCGCAAAGGATGGGAACGAACTTCAACTCAATCGTTCCTTTGCGCAAAGCCGGCAGAATATCCTCGCTGGTGATCTCACCACCGTTCAGATACTTTTCCAGGAGATTATCGTCAACCTCGGATGCCAGTTCGATCAACCGTTCCCGGTATTGTGCCACCTCGTCCAGATACTGGCCGGGAATATCCACAATTTCAAATTCAAAGCCCATTGTTTGGTCATTAAAAGCAACGGCTTTCTGGGTAACAAGATCGATAACGCCCCGGAATCCTTCTTCAGTTCCAAGCGGAATCTGTACAGCAACCGGTACGGCATTCAAGCGTGTGCGCATCATCTCCAGTACCCGTGGGAAATCCGCTCCCGGACGATCCATCTTGTTTACAAATCCGATTCGTGGAACCCGGTACTTGTCGGCCTGCCGCCATACGGTTTCCGACTGCGGTTCCACACCTTCCACCGATCCGAACAGGGCGACCGCCCCGTCCAGAACCCTGAGACTGCGCTCCACTTCAGCGGTAAAATCCACATGCCCGGGAGTATCAATAATATTGATCCGGTGGGCTCTCCACATACAGGTGGTAGCGGCTGAGGTTATCGTAATCCCCCGCTCCTGTTCCTGTTCCATCCAATCCATCGTTGCGGTGCCTTCGTGCACCTCTCCGAGTTTGTGCGTGATTCCGGAATAAAAAAGAACTCTCTCCGTGGTTGTGGTCTTTCCAGCATCGATGTGTGCCATGATGCCGATATTCCTAGTTCTTTCTAAAGGTACAGAACGTGCCACGGAGAACCTCGATTACCAACGGTAATGCGCGAAAGCCTTGTTGGCTTCCGCCATCCGATGAGTGTCT
>DKBB01000170.1 GCA_002451015.1 Acidobacteria bacterium UBA6911 | reverse complement strand
CCTTAGTCTAAAAACCGGAGTATCTGAAACATATATACTACCGCTAGCATATGTAGTAAAATCTCAACCATACTTATATCTAAGAAATTAAACTCAAATGCATCGGTTCGAGGGAATGTCATGACCGTCATGCGTATTTTTTTAACTCGATTCTCAGGACGAGTCGTATTGGCACTGGCCGTAATCCTGTCGGGAGGCTTGTCTCAGGATGTGTATGCCGGTTCGGTTCCTCAGTCGTCGGAGCAGGCGGAAACAGACGAAGCGGAAGACGCCAAACTCAGGCAGGGCAGGATGATTTTCGAAAAGATGGTTGAGGCTCTGGGCGGCCGTGAAAACCTGTCCAAAATACGGGACTCAAAACTCAGTGTCGAATACCGGGTTGCACCGGGAGATACCAGGATGATGGCCGTCTACTATGCGAAGCTGCCCGACAAACTGCGCATGGATGCCACTTTTGTAGGCACACAGGCATTTGACGGTAAAAAGGGCTGGAAACTCAATCCCAGGGACGGATCCGTTAAGAACATGTCCAAAGAAGAGCTGGCGGATTTCAAAGATTCCGCATGGGCCGTTCAGGGAATGCTGAATCCGGAGATGCAGGAAGTCAAGCCGGTACTGGAAGGCCGGGTACAGCTCGAAGGCAAGAATTACATAGTAATCAGTTATAAAGACTGGGGTGGCTACGACCTAGTCTACGTCCTGATCGATCCCGCCACATTTTTCCCCAAAAAAATCATTAATATTAAATCAGACAGCAGGACGGAAGTCTTGCATTCCGATTACAGGGATGTCGATGGATTGAAACTGCCCTTTTCCTTCTATGTAAACATGGACGGCAAGAAAGCCATTCTAATGACGGTCAGGGAGTGGAAATTCAACTCCGACCTGGAAGATGCTCTGTTTTCAAGAAAAACCGCGAAGCAGAAGGATTTTCATGTAGATCTGAGTGGATTTCAGGACGCTACCGATAAACTCACCCTGGTTCATAAAGTGAATCCCATCTATCCGGAGCTTGCAAGGCGTGCGCGGGTTTCCGGCAAAGTGGTTCTCCGGATCACGATCGATGAGGAAGGGCTGGTGCAGGATGTCACGCCGGTCGAAGGTCATCCTATGCTGGACAGTGCAGCGGTTGAAGCCGTCAGGCAATGGCGCTATCGTCCGACAATCCAGGATGAGAAACCCGTCTCCGTAACCACAATGGTTGAGGTTTTCTTCGAAATAGGAGATCGTCCGCCTGTGATACCCGGAATACGTATTAATTAATCCAAAGAGCACGCGGAATTTGCCAGGGGATCTTGCCGGCATATTCTTCCGATCCTTCCCTCCCTCAAAGGGTCCACTTCACTCCGTCACCTTGGATATCCCTTATCTTTCGGATCCTTGAACGGTTCTTAATGTTTCCCTTTTTATTCGACAGTCATTCGCGGATATTTCTGCCGGACTACAGGCCTATACTTTTTTTAAGGTGCTTGTTTTCCAGGATGATCTCCGCCACAGCTGTTTTCAGGGATTCATTTTCTTCCTTCAGACGAAGAACTTCCTGTTTATTCGCATCCCGGGAGGTCTCCTTGGTTAATCCGCCCCTGCCGGCCTCCAGGAATGCCTTGGACCATTTGTAGTAAACGGAACTTTGGATCCCATGTTTCCGGCATAGTTCAGAGACTGGAATTTCTCCTCGAAGACCTTCCAGCACAATACCGATTTTTTCTTCAACCGTGAATTTACGGCGAGTGGTTTTTCTGAGCTGTTTGACAACTTCGGCGGCCATGGTTGGCTCCTCCAGGTAATGTGTCATGACCAGCTTTGAACAGGCTGACAGGGACTGTCGAGCCGGGGATTTCTTCTGCACTCCTCCTGCTTATAAAACACGTGCGTGTTTTGAAAGTTCCGCAAAAAGTGAACGCGCCATGGTTTTTCCTTTCAAAATGCACCAAATGTATGAAAAGGATGGTATCGGATGATCCTGAGTGTCCATACATAACAATTTGCCAGCGTGGTGGATGAATTGGATAATGGGTATGGATACTGAAATTTTTTAACACACGGTAGCCACGGGGAATGTCATGATAAAAAAAAGGTCCACTAAGGCGCTTGCCCTGAAAATTCAACCTTGGTCCCGCAGAAAAAAATTGCAATCTCCTCCCGACTTTGTGGCTGTCGGAATGCTGATTTTTTGTCTCGTGTTCTGCAACGTCCGGCAGGGAGTGTCCGCAACCGGTGTAACACTTCCAGATTCCCCAAAAAGTAACATGATCGACTATGTCGGTAACTACAATGCAACCCTGTACCCGCAGAGTGAACTTGAAGCTTTCTTCATAGCCGAGGACATTATTGTCGACGGCATCATGGACGCAGCCTATGCGCATGCGCCGGAGTCGCCTGTGGACCACTTCAAAGCGCAGACCGACAATACGGACTATCTTTATTCGGCCGGTTCCGAACCACGCGGAGTTCTGAGAGCTGTCTGGGATGGTCCTATGCTCTACCTGTTTGTCCAGGTCCGGGATGCCACTCCAATGCGCGGGGCCGATACCGGAGAATTCGCGTTGACGCGCAAACCGGCTGTGCCTGCCGATCAAGACAGCGTGCAGTTCGGATTCGACCTCTACAACGACAAGGTCCCTTATGAAACGGACACCATTGGCATGTTTGCCGTCGGTTCGAACGGAGCACTCTACTTCTTCCGCAATCCCGGGATCCCGTCGCTCGGCTCGGTAATGGCCGACCCGATTCATCCGGAATTTACGAACATGATCGGAGGCTATGCGGTACACGATGTATATGCCGGGGACGGATCGACCGTTGTCGGATACAATGTCGAAATCGCAATCCATATCGAGAAAGTAGAACTCGGAAATGGTTGCGTCTTCGGTGTCGACGTATCCATTAACGATGTCGCCGAAAATGTAACGGTGTCCGAGCGCAGTCGGGGCGGCACGACAAAGCGAACTCCCGGCCCCGCACGAGTCGGAATCTCATTCTGGAGCCACGACCAGGATGACCTCTATGCCGACTTCGATCCCGAGCGACCGAATGCCGTGGACTGGGGTAGCGTCACGCTTGTCGGCTGGGATGGGGAAAGTGCGTTCAAGTTCAGCGACTGGAGGCTGAAAAATGCGATCCGCTATCTCGATTCCATTGCCTTCCCGAAAGGTGTTTACACACCGGCGACGCAGGCTGAGCTGGACAAAGCTCGCAGCAAGGGGGAGGCTTTGATCAAGAATCTGTCGGCGGTTGTACTCGAAAAAACAATAATCGATGCTGCCGCCGATCGACTCGAAGCAGCGATCGCCGGGTTGCGTTGGGCGGATACGCGCTATCCCGATCCTGCGGATCTGCCCGTTCGGAACACACTGCCGAATCCGTACAAATTCTTCGGCAGCGATCGCCTGGTGCAAAGTGTCTCGGATTGGGAAGAACGGCGCGCGGAAATACTCGATATGGCACAATTCTACGAATATGGTTATAAGCCGGGCTCGCCGGACAGCGTCGAAGTCACACAGATCAAGCATGTGAACGTCGGCGACCCTATCCTTTTATTCAGATGGAACGGGCGGGACTACTTCCGGGAGGCTACCGTTCCACAGGAAGAAGTGACAATCAAGATTGCCGTTGGAGACAAAACTTCGGAACTGACATACACCGTCTATCTTCCATCCTCCGGACAGCTTCTCGACTCGGAGCGCACGGGCGGACCGGCGCCTGTAGTTCTCAGCTTTGACGGCGATAACGAAGTGTACCGCGACGCGGGCTATGTCATGGTAAAGGTACCCTCCGGTAGCGGTGGCGACATACGCACGAACGAGTACGCATGGGGAACACGCACGGGCACCTTCTATGAGCTTTATCCTTACTCCCGCCACGGAGAGGGCGCTCTTCGTGAAGTGAGCAGCGAAATGGCGGCCGCCTGGAGCGCAAGCCGGGTCATCGACTCTCTCGAGAGGATCGGAGGTTCTTCCGTGCCGGGCGCTTCCACTATTGCCGCGTCGATCGATACATCGAAACTCGCGATTACGGGTTTCTCAATCAACGGCAAGTACGCATTCGTATCGGCCGTTTTTGACGAGCGCATTTCCGTCTGCATCCCGGGAGCGGCGGGAGCAAGTGGACCCTCGCCCTGGCGTTATGTCTACATCGGACAGGAATATGATTGGACCGGAACACCCTTTGGTCCGTCCGAGGGAACAGGGAAGTCCCCGCGACAGGTAGCGACCGGTACGGAGTTCATGGCGAACAGCATACGACATAATCGTGTCCGGGGGACCGAACTTTTCAGGCGCTTCCTGACCCCTGGCCGATTCTATGCCCGTCTGCCGGGTGCCTATGGCTTCGGTACGCGTCTGCCATACGATCAGAATGACCTGGTTGCGACGCTGGCACCGAGGGCGATAGTGCTTGTAAATACGGTCAACGACTACAACGATGGATGTCTGGCTGATTCGCTCGGTCTTCAGATTGCGAAATCGGTATATGAGACACTCGGTTTCGACGGCGACGGCCTGACCAAGTTTAACCAACGGCCGGTTCAGGGGCCAGGGGATCCGCACGGGCAGGATGCCACTCAGTGGATTCGGACTGTCGAGTATTTAAACCACTACTACCACGGAACCGAGATGTCGGAAGCTGCCGAAACGTGGCTGAACATGGATCCTTTTAACCTGAAGGTGTCGAACAACCGGACAGAAACCCCCTACGAATATTATTATGGGGGTTTCAACACCATTACCGGCGGTAGCGGCGGCGTGGATGGCCGGGACGGGTGGTACTACTATGTGTTACCCGGCGAGATCGACTGAGTGGATGCTATCGCAGTTTGCAGTCATGCATGCGAGCCGACTGCATTGAACAATCCGGAAAAATTTGCAGGTTTATGCGTCGTCATTCGTAGCGGAGTGCTTCGACCGGGTCCAGGCGCCCGGCTTTCGCCGCAGGATAGATGCCGAATATGAGACCCACGGAAACCGATACCAGAAATGCCAGAAGGATGGAATTCAGGGTGATGATGGTCGACCAGCCGGCCATCATGGCCACAAGGCGCGACAGGCCGAACCCGCATCCGACTCCGAGCAGGCCTCCCACGAAGGAAATGAATACGGCTTCCACAAGGAACTGCCGCAGGATGTCCCTGCTTCGCGCGCCGACGGCCCTGCGAACGCCTATTTCATGCGTTCGTTCCAGGATGCTGGCGAGCATGATATTCATGATGCCGATGCCGCCTACCAGGAGCGAAATGGAAGCGATCGCAACCATGACCATTTCGAAGATTCTCTGGGTGCGCTTGCGCTCGGCGAGCAGTTCGGCCGGGACGATCATGCTGAAATCATTGGCATTGCGGTGGGAAACATTCAGGAGACTGCGGACCACATCCGAGACCACGCCGGGATTTCCCGAGCTTTTAATCTGCATGTAAATGCCGTCGATTTCGTCCTGGTAATAACTGTTGGGTACTTCGAGCCTGTAAATCAGGGAATTGATCGGCGTATAAATGATGTTGTTCAGATCCCCGGCTCCCAATCCGGCGATGTCGCTGGGGGCGGAGAGTTGGGATGCCAGCGTTCCGATAACGCGAAACCACTGTTCGTTGATTTTAATGTATTGTCCAAGGGCTTCCTGCTGTGGAAATAGATTATCTCTGGCGCCTTCTCCCAGAACGCAGACGGAAACTCTGCCCTCGTTGTCCTCCGGATAGAAATATCGCCCTGAAACCACCTTCAGGCCGGCGATATCCAGATACTCGGGACCGACGCCGTAAACCTGGGGCATGTCCTGCTTCGGTTTCGGCAGCATGCTGTTCGGGGTAAACCGCTTTCGCGGCGTCGACAGGGAAAGACCGCCGATATTGGACCGGATCATGCGCAAGTCCTTGAAGGACAGGCCAGGGGATATCTTGCGTATGGCCAGCAAATCCGAGGAAGCGGAAATCGATTTGGCCTCGACGATCAAATTGTTTATGCCCAACTGTTCGATAAATGCCAGCACCTGCTGCTGGGCTCCCGCCCCGATCGACAGCATGGATACCACCGCGGCGACGCCGAAGATCATGCCCAGCATGGTCAGAAAAGAGCGTAATTTGCGGGCGCCGAGATTCTGCAGCGCCAGGCGCAGATCGGGCAGCCACTGTCTTCCACGTTGAACATGTCGGGAATCGGCCTTTCCTTTTTCCCCGGTCATGGATTGGCTCCTGAGCGCAAAGATAATAAAGGTATGGCTTGCGAAGAGCCTTCCCGTTCGCCCTGTTCGGGATCTACCAGGGCAACCTCCGTCCCTTCTTCAATGCCTTCCAGGACTGCCCGGTTTTCCGTAAGATACTTGATCTGTACATTGTGCGTTTGCCAGTCCTCCGCGTTTTTCACATACACGACCGGCCTGCCATCCTTTTGAAATATCGCCTGGCGCGGAAGCGAAAGGGCATCGTCGATGTTTTTACCCTGGATGACGATCTGGGCTGATATCCCCAGTCTCAATTGCTCTCCATCCGGATCGAGCTCAAAAACAGCATCAAAGCTTCTGGATGAAAGCGATTCGAGAAGCTCGAGAGTGGAGCTGACGTTCGACATCGTATTGCTGTAGGTAGCCAGGGACTTTATCGTGCCGGCATAAGGCTGCGCCGGACGCGAGTCCAGCCAAACTTCCGCCGGTTGACCCGCGGCGAGATTGCCCCGGTCCGTTTCGAGGATCCTGGATTTGACTTCCACGCGATCGAGATTCTGGATATGCGCCATCGTGGATCCGGGAGAAACCTGGGCGCCCTCCTTTAATTCGGAGGAGCTTGTTAGGAATATTGTGGCACCGCTGGTATCTATGAGCTGAAAGCTCTGCCCCATTACAATGATTCCATTTATCGGCGCTCTTATCGTCATGTTTTTAATGTTTTCCTGGGCCTGTTTCATCTGAAGCATAGCCCTGTCGCGCGCTATGGTTTCCACTGCCAGGTTTGCCATATCGGAATCCGCGTTCGACTGGATATCGCGCCGCAATTGTTCCAGCTTTCGTTCGGCCTCTTCAAGGGCGATTTCATTCTTCCGGGCTTCGATTTTGCTCAAAAGCGGATTCCCCTTGATCTTCAATGCGGCGCGGCGGACGGCGGATTCTGCGCTCAGCAGGGTAACCTTTTCCCTGGCGACGCGGACCGCCTGGTCTGTACGCATTTTTTTTATCTTCTGTTCGGCTTCCTCCAGTTGCGATTTGTTCAGCTCGAGGTTGTATTCCTGCTCGCTGGGATCGAACTGAACGACGATGTCCCCTTTATGGACACGTGTGCCGGTTTCTACTACGCGTATGATTTGCAGAGTGCCTCCGGAAACCGGCGGAGCAATGACCGTTTCGGTTCGCACCGGATGGACCTCTCCCATTGTGTGAATCCGGACGTCGATAGGTTCGCGTACGACAAGTGCCGTCGGTATTGTGTCATCCCGGCTGCTCTTGGGAAGAAACTCTTCGATGGATTTGCAGGACACTGCTGAAATCCATGCAATCAAAACCAGGGTATAAATCAGGATGTTCATTCTTTTCATAAGGGCTCACTACCCCGCAGTTTGAGTTTGTTTTCTATTAAGTTTATTCCAGGTCAATAGTCGGATCCTTCAATGTCACCCGCTCTCCACGCATTAATCCTTCCGTCACCCGCACGGACTGGCTGTTCCGGTGCGACAGTCGCAGCGTCCGTTCCTCGTAGCCGTTGGATGCGGCAACATACGCGACTATTCGGCCTTCTTTTTCGAAAACAGCGTCTGCCGGTATCATCAGCGAATCGGGCAGTCTTTCCACCTCCACCTGTATAGCCCCCGTCATTCCCGGTTTCAGCCGAGGATCGGGTTCCGTAAAATCGATATTCATCTCAAAACTTTTCCGGTAAGGGTAGGTGGTATAGTCGACTTTGGTAATCGGGCTGATTGCACGTACTACACCTTTATGTTCTTTGTCCGGAACGGCTTCTACGCGCATAAGAACCGGCTGGCCCAGTTCGATTTGGCCGCGTTCCGCTTCGAAAACGGGAGCGGTCGCCTGAATGGTTGATAGGTCAGGGATTTCGGCCACGGAAGCGCCGGACCACAGACGGTCCCCTTCCCTGAAAACAGGCGCGCCTCCCCTGGATCCGCTTGTTCGCGCACGGGAATTGGGCAGCAGGGTGATAATACCGCCAGTGGACGACCGGAGGGTCAGAGCGTCCAGACTGCTTTCCGCTTTCTCGAGGTCGGCCTTTGCCTTGTCGCGTTTGCGGATTGCCCCGGCAAGATCCGCTGTAGCCCCGATCTGGTATGTATCGGACTTGGTTTTCAATTCCACTAATTTCTGTTCCGCCTTTTCGACGGCAAGAACATTTTTTTCGTATTCGATAGCGGGAACGATATCCCGGGTGCCCAGATCCAGCTGGGCGCGCTCGAGCGCAAAACGCGCGGCTATGTCTTCGGTAAGGATCTTTTCTTTCTGGAGGCTCTGCTGGGCCTGCACTCGCTCGATTTCGGATTCCGCCTGCGCCAGAGCCGCACTGTACTGTTCTATGCTGCGTTGCAGGCTTGAAGAATCGAATTCAACGACAATATCCCCTTCCTGAACCTGCGTACCGTCTCGGACCAGTTTCAGGACCTGCAGATCTCCTGCGTTATAGGGGGCTTTAATTACGGTGGAGGATTGAACGGTAATTTCTCCTCGAAGTTCGACGTAATCGACATAATCGCCGGCCAGCACTTCGGCTGTTTCCGATATCGTGGTTTCAGCGGCGACCCAGGGTCTCCAAAAATACATTCCGGTGCCAAGAGCCGCCAGGACGGCGATGACGATCCACAGGCCCGGGATCCGGGTTTTCTTACGGTGTCTGTTCCTTATCATGACTGGTCCTGAAGAATGACAGGATTAAGAGCGACGATCGTTCCTTCATCCATACCGGACTCCACTACGATTTCGCATTCGTTGACAGAACCGGTTTTGATTTCTCTCACTTGGGATCCGCCGCTATCGAGCACTTCAACCAATGCCCGGCCTTTCTCGAACACGACGGCGTGCCTGGGAAGCAGCAGTACGTTTTCGTGCGATTCCATCAGCACGTCGACAGCGGCTGTGAGATCGGGAAGAAGCTTCGGATCGCTTCCATGAACCGATACCAGAACCGTAAAATACCGGATCCGGTTTGAATTGCTGCTGGGTGAGGCGATGGAACTGATACGTTCGATACTGCCGGGAAAGTGTTTATCCGGGTAGGCGTCGAGATGGACTTCAGCCGGTTGCCCGACATAGACATCAGAAATGTCTGCCTGATTGATTTGTGCGGAAACCTCCATGGCCGCTGGATTGACCACCAGCATGATGTCCTGGCCCGAACGGACTTCGTCCCCTTCCTCCGGATCCAGCCTGCGGCTTCCCTTGGTCATGGGTGTCAAAACAACAAGCCCGTCCATCGGAGAGCGGATGGTCATTTTTCCAACATTATTCTCTTCATGAAAAACAGCTCTTTTTGCGCGGTCTCGCTGTATTTCCAGGATTCGCAAATCCGCAGCTTCCGCCTCGCGCTTTAATGCGAAAGTATCCTCGAGCAGTTTCAGTTTTGCTTCGGCTTCCTTGAGGTTCTCCAGGTTGATTTCGGCCTCGTTTTTAGGGATTAAATCGTTTTTGCGTATTTCCACTTTGGCCGTCCGGACATCAACCTCCGCCGCCTTCAGCTCGGTTTTATCGGAAGCCAGGGCCGCAACCTGGTCGGCACGCTTCTTATTGATCTGATGGACCAGGTTGTCGTATTCCGTCTGGCGGTCCAGGATGTTTTGAAGTTGATCCTGGCGGTCGAACTCAACCAGTATGTCGCCCTTTTTTACGGTTGTACCGGTAGGCAATATTTTCGTAATCACCATTGAGCTGGACATTTGCCTGGCCAGGCGCGGCGCCTTGATGTCGTGGGACTCTACGGCGTTGACGCGGCCGGTAAGCCGCAGGATACGTTTGAAGTCTCCGCGCCTGACCGCAACGGAATCCGCGGACCTCATCGTTTCGGACCTGGAAGCGTCTGTAGTCCGAAGAGTGCAGCCTGTTATTACGGGGATAAACAGAGCCAGAAGCCCCAAAAGTATTTTTGAGCCGAACCGCGTACCGTTCGGTGAAATTTTGTTCGGTCCATTCCGGATCATCTAAAAAACCCTTGGTTATTTTGAAACGCCGGAAACGTGGTCTGCCTAATGCTGCCGCAGGTAAATCTAATGATAAGTCTGAGAATTCAAGCTGAATGCGTACTACCAGTATGCATTATTAGACGACGAAATGGAGAAAAAGTTTCAGGCAAAATAGCGAGAAAGTCACTTTGACGGGATTGCCAATTATAAATTTGTAAGAGCCTCTTCCGCCTCCTTTCTCACGATAAATGCTCGGTCCCAATCATTGTTTTCATCCGTGCCGGCTATGCGACGACACACTGTATTGAGCCGTTCACACTCAGAATCGGTGAAGTGTCCGTATTTGGCCATTTTCCCAAGGCTGCGTATCGCTTTGGAACGGACACTCGCATTGGGATCCGAGAGATTGCTGTACAAGCACTCTAAAAATTTTTGTTTTAGATCCTGAGATAACAATTCGGGAGGAATAGATTCGATAATCTTGCCGAGTGCCCGACAGGCGGTATCGCGCAGTTCTAGATCTGTAGATTGGGCCGCATCAATCGCCACCGGTGCCGCCTGTACTATTTGCGATGATTTTATCTTGCCCGTCGCATATAGAATGAAGGCACGGAGGGACGGGTTGTCTGTAGATGCGTACGCGTCCATCAAAGGTTGGATTGCATTTTCACCGATACGACCAAGGACGTGTGCGGCGGCCCACTGAGCTTTGATATCCCCTTCGTCAAGGTTGTCGATCAGGTCGGGTATAATCGAGGGACCAAAGCGTACCGCCAGATTGACGGCTTCGTCCAAGATAACAGCCAACTCGGGATGATCCAGAGTGTCGATGTAAAACAGGGCTGATATCATTTCGAACAAAGGTTTGGCTTCACTTGCGCCAACTTTGGAGATCTCTATTTCTGCAAGCCTGAGTCCTTCACGCACCTCATCCGGGCGTTTGCTTGCCAAAAGCAAACGAATCTTCCTGTGGCTATTTTCCTGCATACTGTTTTCTCCTTATTCTCGGATTCAATTTAATAGGATTATACCTCATCCGGGTTCACCTAATTCCTCTTTTAGGCATTGCCACCAAAATTCCAAGGGATCATGGGAGTCTTATAGAAAATGACCGTAACCTGAACCGGGTAATTCTAGTGTCCATTGTTCGATTACAAATCGGCAATTCTGAGAACCTCTTTCAGTTCCCGCATTAAGGCGATTACAGGAAGGTGCCTTGAAAGATCCGAAAGAATGAAAAGGGTGATGCCCTTGCAGCCATAAGAGCGTTGATTTCCGATTATCGTTAATGGGCTTATACATTTCCATTGGCAAGAAACGGCAAAGGGAACATACACTTGAAAATCTGAATGCAAGGGTATCCGGCTATATAGGTATCTGAATTATGTTTTGTAAATAATGGATTTACGGAATTCAATGAAATTTAAAGTTTGGCTGTATTGCAGGGTTCCGGTCCGGAGCTCATGGTTGAATTCCACTGAAGAAGAACCATTTTTACAGATTTCCTCCAGCTTTGGATCTGCTGTTTCCTCTTTTTACAACTGCTCTATCTGCCTATAATTGTCACAGGTTCCATAGAGATTCATCAAACAGCACAGAAACGGGATTTTGAGGACAGGATGTTATGCCCGGGGTTGGAAAGTTGCTTGACCATTTAAAGTTAATATCGGATCTGGTAAGGACGGCATGGGATGTCTAAGAACAAAAAGCCAGGGCTTTATTTGGCGATCAAGGTCCTACCAGTAGGCAATGCAAGGGATGTTACCCGTATGGCGATTTCCTTCTTTATTGTAATTTAAACAATGCGTCACTCATCAAAGGAGCCCGACTATGGCCGAAACTCCCAAAGATCCAGGAGACCGGCAAACAGAAAACTCAAGAGCTGAAACTCAATCTGATGCGGGGCCCGTACCTATTGCTTCCACGGATCATTATTCCGAGGATGATCCTGTAATGATCGGCGACTATAGGATTATC
>DKBB01000230.1 GCA_002451015.1 Acidobacteria bacterium UBA6911 | reverse complement strand
TTTCTGTGGCACTTTCCGTAGGGTCGCCCCTCCCTCGCGTTACGAGGCACACTGCCCTGTGGAGTTCGGACTTTCCTCGACCCGTTTTCAGGATCGCGACTGCCTGGCCGACTCCGGCAAAGTTCATTTTATGCTATTCGGATTGATATTGGTAAAATATTTCCTGACTGGAACTTAATTCGACGATGTGTTCAAGGGTCTTCGGGACCGCCCGGTTCGGAGCCCTCTAGATTTTCCAGCGCCTCTGCATCCGCGAGATCTTTTGTTCTTCCCGAGGCCCGCTTGTTGCGGATGAGATCGGTAACGGAAGGAATATGCACCCGGATTCCTTCGACGTCCACAGGTAACGCACCTGAGAAAACTTCGTCAAACTGCAGACCGGACGCTGTGGTGATAATGTCGATCCGTCGGGGGGCGACACCGATCTGAAAAACAGTACCTTCCTGTTCAAGATCGGATCTCGTGAGATTCTGCAAAGCCGCACCGAAGCGTCTTAATGCGCGCAGGACGGCATCCGCATTGTGTGGCGTAGGCTGAACCCAGATATCTATATCCATTGTAGCGCGGGGATATCCATGCGCAGCCATTGCATAAGCGCCAACAAGAAGAAACCTAACCTTCTCGTCGACCAAGGCTTGTAATATTTCTCTGTAATCTTCGTTCAGCATCGTGATGTTTGCTCAGAGAAACGATTTCACGAGTAAGCGGCCAGACCAAGCCGATTCGCTCCGCAGGCGTCCCTGGAACAACGTCAACAGGGCTGATGTCCGACATCCGTCGTGTGAGTGTATAGGTTTTATTCATAAAATAAGAGTACCAATTACCCCCCCTCACGCCGAAATACAAAAGAATTACCTCGACCCGTTTTCAGGATCGCGACTGCCTGGCCGACTCCTGCAAAGTCTATTTTATTCCTTTTGGGTTTAATTTGGCAAAATAAGTTGGAAAGACATTAAAAAACCACAGCGGGATTACAGGAAAGGATGAGTATGGCAGGATCCTCAATTTTTTAATTCCTCCCATAGCCTGAGTCCCGCGATATGCTTGAAATGCGAATCCTATGGAAGCAATTTTGACAAGATCTCAATGGCATATGCGGATATCCAGATACCGCCTAGGGTAATCCTCATTCCATTACGGCTTAGTGAGAACTGGATTCCGGGTCGTCGATGTCGCCAGGGATATCAAGATAGCCTTTGGAGAAATGAGCCTCGGCATTGTATTGCGATCTGAAAATCTGTATTATTCTTGCTTCCAGCGGAATTTTCGCTTTCTATGAGTATTTTGGATGCGAGCTGGAAAGTGTGACGGACTGGAAAACATCCTGCATTCGGGCAACCCGCAGAATTGTATTTACTTGCCGGGCAACCCCTTCCAGTATAAAAATTTCCTTTCGCTCGTTAGAATTGGCTGAGCGCTACTGTGAAGACGGTAATCCTGCCCCTGTGTTGATCGGGGTGAATGAAGCGAGTTTTTTATAGCGCCATTCCTTGTCTAAATAAAAATGGCGCAAATAGATTCCGCCACGGCGTCTGGATTGCCCTAAAGGTAGGAGACAACAGGCGGATTGATTTCCACGGGAGGAATACGGTGTATAAAATAGCTGTTATGCCCGGTGACGGGACCGGCCCTGAGGTGACGGTCGAGGCTGTAAAGGTTCTCAAGGCTGCGGCTGGAAAATTTGATTTCAAAGTTGAACTGACAGAATTCGATTTCGGTGGCGAGCGATATAAACGGACGGGAGAAACGCTGCCCGACAGCGCGATTGAAGAATTGCGCCAATTCAATGCGATCCTTCTGGGTGCGATCGGCCATCCGGATGTCGCTCCCGGAATCCTGGAAAAGGGCATTTTGCTCAAGGCCCGCTTTGCACTGGATCAATATATCAACCTGCGTCCGGTCAAGCTGTTCCCGGGTGTGGAAACTCCCATCAAGGACAAGGGGCCGGATGACATCGATTTTACCGTTGTTCGGGAAAACACCGGCGACCTTTATACCGGGACGGGCGGCTTCATGATGAAAGGCACGCCCCAGGAAGTTGCGATCCAGTCGGCGGTGTACAGCCGCTTCCAGGTCGACCGATGCCTCCGGTACGCCTTCAACTATGCCCGCAAATACGGCAAAAAAGCCCGGGGCAAAGGCGACAAGAATACTCTGGCGCTGTGCGGCAAGACGAATGTGCTGACTTATGTGTACGATCTCTGGGAACGGGCGTTTCATGAGATCGGAAAGAGCGAATTTCCCGATATCGAGCGCGAATACTACCATGTGGATGCAACCTGCATGTGGTTCGTCAAGAATCCGGAATGGTTCGATGTGATTGTCACCGGCAACATGTTCGGCGATATCATTACCGACCTGGGCGCNNATGATCCAGGGCGGCATGGGAGTCGCGGCGGGAGGGAACATCAATCCCGAGGGCGTGAGCATGTTCGAGCCGATCGGCGGAAGTGCGCCGAAATATACCGGTATGGGAATCATCAACCCGCTGGCGGCGATCTGTTCGATGCAGATGATGCTGGCTTCGCTGGGAGAGGAAAAGGCAGCCGAAGCGGTCGAAAAAGCCGCCATGTACGTCACCAGCAAGAAGCTCAAATCGCTGGCGGCCGGGCGCATGGGATACTCCACCTCGGAAGTCGGGGACCTGATTGCCGATAAAGTTGTAGCGTAAAAAAAATAAAGCGTCGTTGCATGTCAGAAAGTAAAGATTTGCAACGGCGCTTTTTTCTGGAGTACCAGTCTTCACCTTAGCCGAATCTTTAATTCGGTCGGGCTACGTTGGACAAGCGCACGCTTGTTTGCACACTCCAAATACTACCTTTTTTCCAAACCCCGCATCTCCAGCGCATCGATACATATCGCCATTGTGCGATGAGCCGGGGCAGGGATTCCTTTCCTTTCGGCATATTCCGCTACCCGGCGGACGATAAATTCGTTTTCGGTTTTGCGGCCCTTTTCCAGATCCACCAGCATGGACGGCCGGTGCGGTCCGGCCTTTTCATTGAATTGCATTACGGTATTAAAAAAATCGGGTCCGTAATCGTATCCGTACGCGGCGGCTGTCCGGATCGATTCTCGTAAAAGGTCTTCAATCAGTGCGCGCGTCGGGGCGAACTCATGCTGTTCCTGCATATTCAAGCCGGTGACGGCCGCAATGGACATGGTGCAGGTGTTGAGGATCGTTTTTCTCCATACGTGCTTCTGGATCTCGGCGGTCGGTTCCATCTTAAGTCCGGCCGCTGTAACGATTTCGGCAATTTCCCGGCAGGGGGACTCTCCCTCGGCATTCAACCATCCGATATAACTGGGCGGGATGTAAAAGGTCTCTTGGATGACTCCGGGACCTGTCGGAAACCCGGCGAAGGTGATAACGGCGCGCAAAACGTGTCCGGCCCCGATGTTCTCTACAATGACTTTTTCGGTATCGATGCCGTTCTGGGCGGAGATAAATACCGCGTTGGAATGTTTGATCCGCTCGCTCATGCGGTCGAGCACGCTGTTGAGATAACATGCTTTTGTGCAGATAAAGATATATTCCGGATCGGGATCGCCCAGGTCGGAAACAGACGTAAGAAGGCGGGCTGGATAGACGGTTTTTTCCTCTTTGCCCGTGATTTTCAGGCCGTCAGCCTCGATCTTCCGGATGTGCTCTTCCCAGGTATCCACCAGGTGTATGGAATGCCCTGCGGTGCACAGGTGGGCCGCCAGGATGCCCCCGACCGGTCCGGCACCGATTATCGCAATCGTTCTCGATTTCATTTCTCGCTCCCGCTAGGTAACCCTGAAAAAATACGGGTTTATGACTCCTTTTGTTTCAATCCACGGTCACTCCCAAGGTGCTGTCCTCCATCCAGCTTGATGGTTTCGCCCGTCACCATGCGCGCACCTTCAACGAGCCAGATGACGGCATCCGCGACATCTTCCGGAGTGGCAATTACCTGCAGGGGCGTGGTGTATCGAAGGGAATCGCGCAAGGCATCGAAAGCCTCTTCGCCCAAACCGTCTCGAAGCCACCGCGTGTCGATAGCTCCCGGCGCGACCCCGTTGACCCGGATGGTGGGCCCGAGAGTGCGGGCGAGGCTCTTTGTCATGTTGATGATTGCAGCCTTTGATGCGGCATAGGCTATGGAACTCCCTCCGCCGAGAAAACCTGCGATGGAAACAACGTTGACAATGGAACCCTCTCCGGCCATCTGCATATGGGGCACCGCGGCACGGGAACAGAAGAAAGCTCCCATGAGATTGGTGCGCAGGATTTTCATCCATATTTCTTCCGTTAAACCTTCCAGGTTGCTGAATTCGACGAATTTTGTCGCGGCGGCGTTGTTGACCAGGATATCCAGGCGGCCGAATTTGTCCGCAGCCGCCTGGGCCAGTTTCCGGCAGTCCGCATCGACCGAAACATCCGCCTGAACGACGACGGCTTCGGCTCCTTTGGCCCGGCAAATTTCCCCGACTTCCTCCGCCTCGGATCGGCTGCGGTTGTAATTGATGACGACGGAGCAGCCTTTTTCCGCAAAACCGATGGCGGTTGCGCGCCCTACGCCTGCCGAGCTTCCTGTGATAAGAGCCGCTTTGCCTTGAAGATCCATATGATGACTCCGAACATGAATGAATCCATGATTTCTGAATGCGGAGATTGTATCAGAGGAGGGCAGTGTTATGCACCGGGTAAATGGTGGCTAGAATTACCCTTTTTTCTTGGTATTTCACGGACGTAATATTAGATGGACATTGAAAAAAGGGTAATTCTAGCCTGTCACCATTGGCACCAAATTTTCATAATATACTTTCGGTGCGTCCTTTTTCCGGTTGCCATCCACCTGTAACTTCTCCAAAATCGGTTAGGGTTGAACTGCGATGTTCCGGTTCAGTAGCCCCTGGAGTGCGGGCGCAAGCTTTTCTTGCGAGGTCACTCCAGAAATCGTATAAAACAGCGATAATGCTTTGTGTCTATGCAGATAACGGAAACGGCGAACCGATCAAAATATTGCACGATTCGGGTGTCCATTGTGGATATGGTCGTATTGCATGTGCGGACACGCAGGGCAGGGGATTCGCCTCAACCGGAATTTCTATATCAAATTTTTCCGCCGGATGCGCTGCCGTTGATGGCCACTCTTCCCCGCGGTACATTTGCGATTTCCATACCCTATCATTCGAATTCAGGCTGCGGGTTTATCATCACCAAATCAGTGCCTACAGGCAAAAAGGGTTTCGTACTGGCATATGCCCTGAATCCAAACCGCCGTTACGAGGCGGAAAAGGTGATATTTCAGGACAAGGAATACGACATTGAAGAGTTCATTGCCTATGCCTCCCGATGGACCGATTTGCATGCCGGGACCCTGCACCGTATCCCGGGCAAGTATCTCTACTTTGCGCCTTCCAGGGATCAATGGAATGTGATCCGAAGGGATCACGGCTACATCGCTGTCGATCCTTCAAGCTTCAGCTCCGATCTGTCTGCGGAAGTTTTGCAGCAACGACAGAGAATAACCGCTTCGGGCGTTATCGTCCGGATACCGCTATTTGCCTGTGAAGTGAAGGGAACGCGCCTGTTGCCCTATTTCAGGAAGGTGGAGCTGACGTTTGATGAGAGCCCGAATTCACAAGCCGGTTGGTTATCCTTTAGAGAGTATGTGCGCATTAAAACCCGGGAGTCCCTGCCTCCCGAAAGGATCGCCGACAATTTTCCCGGATGGCTGGATGCAATGAAAAAGGACAGCGGTTTCGAATCCTGGGTCTTCCGGGCAGGGAAGCTCTTCGGAGCCCACACGGAATGGTGGGGCGACGGGAACCGCCGTTATGCGGAACATGAAGGCATCGATTTTGCCGAAGGGCGGGATTCGAACGGCCTGATCCGGCCCATACCGGATGGAACAGTGGTTCGTGCAATTGAAGAGGGTGAAATTGCAGTCATCCTGGATGATTTTCTGGGCAAAACAATCCTGGTCCGGCATCCGCACTTGGTGAACCAACACGGCTCGGTTCTGGTTACCCAGTACAGCCATATTCTTCCTGCTGATATTCCCGCGCCAGTCGTTACAAAAGGACAGATTCTAGGAAGGGTCGGGCGTATGACGCAATCGAAAGCACCCGCACATTTTCATTTCGCTGCCGCCTGGATTCCGCAAATCCTACCGGCAGCCACGCTGACCCTGGGACACCTCCATCCGGCGTATGTCCCGGTCACCCTGATTAATTTCAACGAATTGGTTGATAGCGTCAATCAATCCGGAATGGATTACGCGAGCGGGTAATCGATT
>DKBB01000308.1 GCA_002451015.1 Acidobacteria bacterium UBA6911 | reverse complement strand
GAGTTTAGGTGTTCCGAAGAGGGGTCGACCTCCGAGAGAGGTGCGGAAGTCATCGTTTATTAACTGGAATAAATTCCGAAAACTTTTCGTATGCCTCCGAATTTGAGAAATTTAAATTCAAAATTACGTATCTATTAAAAATGCATTTTTCAAAAATTTCTGTTGACTTTAATGACATATGTAGTTAAATATTATTAATGACACATGTCATTAAGGAGATTTAAGCAATGAAAAAAAGCCAGTTGCCAAAACTGACGCCAGCGGAATTCGAGATTATGGATGCAGTATGGAAAGCAGGGGAACTGACTGTTACCGAAATCCTGCACGAGATCAACGCCGCAAACAACCGGGAACTGAAACGGTCGACCATTCAGGTTCAGGTAGGCCGATTGGAAGAAAAAGGATGGCTCATCCATCGCCGAGAAGGAAACAAATTCATATTCCAATCGACAATACCGCGCAACGAAGCCTCTGCAGCGATCGTTCTGGATATCGGGGAGCGCATTTTCGGAGGTTCCTGCGTGGAACTGGTTAAAGCCTTTTTCAGGCGGTCGGCGGTTTCGCCTGAAGAAATCAAACAACTGAGAGAATTGATCGACAAATACGAGGAGTAAACGGATGGGTATCCTTTCTGTTTTGGAAAGTCAGGACTTTGCTGGTCTGCTCATTACTCTGGCCGCGCAGTCTATTCTGATTTCCCTTTTAGGGATCACGGCAATAAAGCTGCTGTCCGGAAGGTCCGCCCCTGTTCGCAGACTTATCTGCACAGGAACGATAGCCGCTCTCGGTCTGGTGCTGATGATCTCATTTGGTTTCCGTTTGTCCGACATTGCATGGGCACAGTTTGATCGCACCAGTCCTATGGAAGAAAGCACTGCAAACTCCATACAGCCGTCCAGACAAGGTTCAGTGCCATTCCCGGTAGGGACACAGACCATCCCCCGACTTGAACCCCAAACTTCAGTTCAAAACGAAGGATTTGGCTACCCTGCCCTGGAGTCGACTTCCAAATCCATTCGATTGCCCGCCACAGTTATCCTTTCCATTAATATTTTGGGGTGTCTATGGATGGCAGGATTCCTGTTCCAAATGTCGAGACTGGTTTATGGAGTGTTGTTGGTCAAAAAATTCCGTGCACGCTTGTCAAAGGTCTCTGATGGTCCGTTCCAAGCCATGGTTGGCACCATTGCCGCCACCTTCTGGAAGAATCGGCTCCCGGAACTTTACACATCTTCAAAAATCGAGTCCCCAATTACGATCGGCTTGCTGAATCCCGTCGTCATCATTCCCGAAAAGCTTTTTGGGAATTTAAAAGAAAACGAACTGAAAAGCATCCTGCTGCATGAACTGGCCCATATCTATCATTACGATCATGTCGTCGGTGTGATCAAAAGAATCGTCCTGTCCGCCCACTGGTGGAATCCCCTTGTTTACTTTATAAACAACGAGCACGAACTAGCCGGCGAGGAGGTGTCGGACAACTATGTACTGCAAGAACTCCATCCAAAAGTGTATTCCCAGTGCCTGACGGATCTCGCCGAAAAAGTCTACCTTGTTGGTAATTTCCCATCTGCCGCGGCCATGGCGGGCAGGCATTTCAGCCTGGGAGAAAGGGTGGAGCATATTCTGTCAAAGAAAAGGAGTATTGCCATGCGTACAGGTACTTGGATTAAGACAGCAGTTTTTGCCGTCTGTGCCGTTTGCGCACTTGGTGTGGCCGGACTTCAGAGCCAGGTTGAAACGGGGAAACCCGATGATACATTTTTGGATACACAGAATACGGGCCCTGCAGTCAGGTCTGGCACCTCCCCTGCCCGATTGTTTTTTGAAGGCCAAAACCTGACGCCTGAAAAGGTCGCCGAGCTGGAAGCGGTTGTACAGCAGGATCCGCACGATATCCGAAGTCAGTCGCTGCTTCTTGTGTATTATATGAATAAACAGTCGACGGATGAATCCGCCCGCAGCAAGCGTGAACAAACCGTTCTGTGGCTGATTGAAAACCATCCTGAAGCCGAGGTGCTGGGACAACCTTGGGGTCAGTTGAGACGCCTTCCGCAACAAAATGACGAGGTGGCTGAATTATGGAAACAACAGCTTGAAAAATATCCCGATAACCTTCAAGTAATCTGGAATGCCGGAAATTATTTCATAATAGGCTATATTGACCAAGCAATCGCCTGTTACGAACGGGGGAAGAGTCTGGATCCTGAAAACAGCGCCAAATGGGATCAGCAACTGGGGCTGGCATACCAATTCAAAATGAGGAAAAGTCCGGAGCAGAACAAGCAGACTTTGGCTGATGCGTCGCTTCGTGCGTATGAAAATGCCTATGCGGAATCCGAAACTCCATCTTTTACAACGCAAGCGCCCGGTTATCCTCCCACGACCTTTGGATTCCCAAATGCTAAAGAAAGTACCTCGCTACCGTACATGGCCAAAGCGGCTCTAGTAGCCGGAGACCTGGATAAGGCCGAGAATTACGCCAACCGGATGCTGTCGCTGGAGGAGGATTCCTGGGCGAATATGGCCATCTGTGTTTATACCGGCAATTACGTTCTTGGAATGATTGCGATCCGGAACGGAGACCTGCAAACGGCCGGAGAATATCTACTCGCCGCCGGCGATGCTGGAAGATATAGAGGATATGTTATACCGAATATGAGTCTTGCCAAGGACCTTGTGGATAGCGGCGAAAGAGAGGTCGTCCTGGCTTTTCTTAAACAATGCCTGAATTTCCCGACCAGTGCGAACCACCCCTTCCGCCGATGGATACAGGAAATGGAGGAGGGAATGACGCCCGATTTCAGCGGATATCTGAATTATTGATTCGAGTGCTGGGTTTTCCGTGAATGGACAGTTATCTTTAAATGACTATCGGGAGTATTCTCCGCCGAACACTTCGGGCACTGGATCATCGCATTACCTAGGAATTATGAGAACTGAATCGATTATAAGTAATCCGTGGTGGAAAGCAACGGATGTTTAACAGAGGATTATGCGAGAGCAAAATCAGCTATTTCCAGATTCCTAGTGGACGTATTACAGCGCATACTTCCATTTGTGCTTTTCACTTAACTTAACGCTGAGGATTTTACCTCTGATAGATCATTCATCTAGGGAAATTTTGCTGAGTTGCTGGTGTCTCAGACTTCCTGTAAATTGGATTTATAGGTTTTGAATCCGGTACGAAACATCACGAAACGGCAAGAGCCAGACTTTCCACATCCTGTGTTCGGCCAAAAGCTGCCATTACCCTTTCCCAGAATGTAGTAGAATCGCCTCCTGAGATTATGGAGAATCGACAGACGAGGGGGCGGGGGCAGGCATGATAATCCAAGGGCAGGAAACTCGACATCAATTCGAATCCGACACGACGACCGAGGTGAAGCCGACCGTCTGCTTCTGGTGCAAGGCGGAATGCGGACTGCTTGCGCACGTAAACAACGGCAGGCTTCTCAAGCTGGAAGAAGACCCGGAGTGGCCGATCCAGTGCTATCCCCCGCCTGCCGGCTGTGTGCGGCGTAAGGCGGCGGCAGAGTACTTCTATCATCCCGGCCGTGTCAACTATCCATTGAAGCGGGTCGGAGCGCGGGGCGAGGGAAAGTGGCGCAGGATCGAGTGGGCGGACGCCCTGG
>DKBB01000112.1 GCA_002451015.1 Acidobacteria bacterium UBA6911 | reverse complement strand
GGCACAAGAGAGAAATCCCTACCTCACAGCCGAAGAGGGTTCCGATCTCTACAGGCAGGCCATGGTACCGTATGACGACGATCGTTACCTTGTGGACTATGGCGAAAGTCCTGAAACCGGAATTTACTCGGACTCCAAAATCAAACTGGTAGCCTGGGTCAAGCATTATGAAAAATTCTGGATGGGCATGGGATTCTGCGGCTGGAGATGGCCGATGTGCATTACCAACAATACCGCGGACCGGCGTGGCGCCACTCCGCATGCCGAACCCAAATTCTGGAATGCGGTTACCGGACAAAATCTTACCTTTGCCGACTCTATGAAAATCGGGCACAAGATATATACTCTTGACCGGTCCATCTGGGTGCTGCAGGGCAGAACCAAGAAAATGGAAACCTTCCCCGATTATATTTACGATCAGGGAGGGGGGGAGAATGTCCTACCCATGTATATCGACGGCAAATGGGTCTATGAAGGAGGCCGAGGCCGGAAACTGGATCGAGCCAAATTCGAGGACTTCAAAACCCGGTTCTATAAATTCGAGGGCTACAATCCCGATAACGGCTTCCCGACCGAGGCAACTCTTTCAGAAATGAATATGCCGAAAGTTGCGGAAACACTGAAAAAGAACGATAAATTAGGCTAAGGACATCAACAAAAACTGCACGAACTGCACGAAACATTTCGTGTCGATTCGTGCAGTTTTTGTTTGATCCGACCGTAGACCTCGACTGGCGAAGGTGACATAAACGTATTCTCTCTTTGAAGACTGAAGATAAAACAAATGGATAAAGCACTTGTTCCGGAATGGATGAGAAAGATACGACAGGAGGATGAGCTTGCCGAAGCAAAGAAGAAAGCCGCTCGGCAGTCGGAGGTGCAGGCATCCCCTTTTCTACGACAGGAAGGCCCCATTTTTTGGAGCCGGCTTCAACAAAGTCTGGCTATTTGTGTGGACTCACTGCCGGTTTTGAATCTCTCGGGCTCGATTTCCAATTTTAAGGAAGGGATTCGAATTGAAGTGGTTTATTACTATCTTGTCCCGATCCAAACCTACACGGACATTTGCTACGATCCCGGCACTGCCGTTCTACGCTGTTCAACAATGTATGGCGGCATCTGCCAGTTATACCTCTGCGAGATACCCAATAACAAAGTTGCAGCCTTTGCTGAACTCGAAGAGCCTCCCATGGATCCAGAGCAGGCTTCTGAATACATCATGCGCCCTATGGTGGATTCCGTTCGGATTCAGAAGTAATACTCACCGGCAGCTCTCTTTTAGCGGCATCCCCTGGCGGACGATTTTCGCAACTGGATAATACAAGTGGCAGGATGCCAGAGAATTATTGCAGTGGAGTGGATACGATAGATACGCCTGCATTTTATCATGCTATTTCTTTGTCAAATCCATTCCTTTTTCCAGTAAAATGCCTTATATGACGTCCTTATCAGGAGAAAAAACTATGCGATGCTGCAAAAGAGCGCTTTATTTTACAATCCTGATGAGCAGCATTATCCCATTTGCGAATGCCCAGCTTCGCAATATGAGCGAATACACTCAGGATCGCATTAACACCGAACAAACCTATTTCGTGCTTCACGACACAGGCGAAGCTGAATATGTATGGGTATCCGAATGGACCCATACGACTGCGTATGCGGCTGACGGCAAATCTGCGATTTTGGTCTGGCATTTTAAGGATGGAAAGAAAGCGTATTCGCAGCAGGGAGAGGGTGTTGGAGAGTTTGGAAAAACCACCGGATATTTAATCACCGATACGTCCCGCGTTCTTGAAGATATCCATCGAAACAAGATCCAGCCATTGTCGCTCGTCAATTATCCTGTGAAGATAGAACTCTGGATAGGAAAAATCGAGGATTCAACCGGCTACGCACCGGAAGCAAAGGGCGATGAGGCTTGTTTTAAAGCTCCTGCCATCGAATATAACATTCAATGGCATTTTTCCAGTTGCCGCACTGAAGAAATGCAAGAGAAATATTGACGAGCGAAGATTTATACCAATAGATCTCACCCCAAAAGCCTATCGGATCAACGAATTCCTGTTTTCACAATCCACATACGTCTTATTTCTATATAGTAAGCTTCTGGATGTATCGGCAGGGAATGAGAATTGGCGTCCCCAACGGGATTCGAACCCGTGTTGCCGCATTGAAAGCGCGGTGTCCTAGGCCGTCTAGACGATGGGGACATTCTCAAAAGGCTTCACATTTTTACACTTTTATTGCGAGATTTCAAGAATCTGACTGCTAATTTTATCGGGCACGAATAAATTTTGCTGATAAAAGGGTTAAAAAAGGAAAACCAATTAATCCCAGTTTACCTCATATTACTCTAATTACCATTTTGTTAATAATTTAGCAGCCTACCTGCATTGAAAATATTGGGACAAAACAGCACTGGCCTGGCTTGCCACTGCGCCAAACATCCCCAGGTGCGTACAAATGCCACGGAATAATGCCCCCGATATTCCGAAATTTAAAGAAGGTCCGTTCTAAAACTGCCAGGAATTCCAAAATAAGAGTAAACAAAATCATTTGCTTGCGCGGTTACATTTGGAAGATCGGGCTATTCGGACAGGGCGGACCGGCGCGCCATCTGCGTTCAGCCGAGTATCCTGGTACGTTTTCCCCCTGCTTTCATTGATCTTCCTGGTCCTTGTCTACATGATGATTGTTGCGCCCTTGCCCCCTCAAGCCCCGTAACAGGACTTTTAAAGTGAAGGAAGACAGTGTGGATTTGCGAGAAATGCGGGAGCAAGATCTTCAGCGGCGAGGCGCCTCCTGAAATTTGAGCTGCTCCGAGAAAAACGGCAGCAGATTGTCCTGAAAACGTGCCGTCACACGATTCCCGTGGTCGCCTTCGTATTCTTCAAAAGTATGATCGATTCCGAGGCGCGTGAGCGCCTTATCGAGATCGATGTTCATGTCTTTGAGGAAATCCTTGTCACCGACATCCATGGCAATGGCATTGTACTTCTTCAGACTGGGAACGTACTGATCCACCATCACCAGCGGTGAGTTGGCCGCCCACTTCGCGGCAATGACCGGTTGAATCTGGCCGTCCTTGGTGGGAAGATCGAAGTACTGGGGGGGATTCATCGGATTCGGCGCCCAGGCNNGGAGGAGACGCTTTGCCTGAGGGCGGCATCTTTGGCGCCGGATTATTCATCAGGCAGCACGAACTCATGGCGTAAAGCGCCGAAAACACTTCGGGGTGTTTCATCCCCACGCGAATGGTGCCGTAGCCGCCCATGGAATGTCCGGAAAGGCCGCGGCTGTTGCGATCCGCCACGGTCCTGTAATGACTGTCGATGTAGTCAACCAGGTCCTGTGAAATGTACCCCTCCCAATCTCCCGTCGTCGGAGAGTTGGAGTACATGCTCCCGCTGTAAACGGTAAGCGCATCGGGCAGCACGAGAATCATTTCACTTGCGCCTGCGGCGATGGCGCTGTCCGCCATATCCGGCAGATTCAGCAGCTTCACGTATGCTTCAACGCCGACGGAGTAGCCGTGGAGGAAATAGACTACAGGGTAGCGCCGGGCAGGCTCTTTGGAATAACCGGGAGGCAGATACACAACGACGTCGCGTTCCGGGTCATCGCCTTCCAGGTTGCCTTCAAGCGAAGCACCATGCACTTTGACGCGCTCGAGACTTCCCTTGGACGATTGCGGAGAATTTGTCTGCGTTTGAGCAATAACAGCCCCGTTTAGAAACACGAGGCCGATCAGCAACAACGAGACTTGGCGGAAACCTGTTATCGATGCTTTCATGTCGGACGCTCCATATATGAATTGACGT
>DKBB01000245.1:59032-59236 GCA_002451015.1 Acidobacteria bacterium UBA6911 | reverse complement strand
CGCCGCCAACCGCTGGGGCAACGGGGAAGGCATCTACAACTACAAAGCCTACGCGGACAAGATCCTCGACGCCATGGTTCACAGGGAGCCCATCACAGGAATGGTGCAGCAGAAATTCTGGGGAGGGGTGCGGGAACATACCGTGGGCAAGGAAGTGAACGAAGAACACAACATGATCCTCTTCTCTCCCGATGAGAGGAACTC
>DKBB01000245.1:0-59019 GCA_002451015.1 Acidobacteria bacterium UBA6911 | reverse complement strand
GGTCCGTCGACTGGAACTGGTGGGGCAAGGACAAACGGCAGCGGGAGTTGAGCGACCGCATCCAGGCTTTCTTCGAAAGCCAGGGAATGGAAACCTACGGCGACAACTGGAAACTCGACGGCAAGGCGATACGCGAACGGCATTCGCCGGGCCTTGTCGCCACAAACGGCGCCGCTTCTCTGGCTTCGACAAACAGGGAACGCGCGAACAGATTCGTCAAAGCCCTCTGGGAACTGGAAGTCCCCTCGAGCAAGGTATTTCGCTACTATGACGGCCTGCTCTACATGATGAGCCTACTTCACGCCGCGGGAGAATTCCGGATCATCACGCCGCCTCTGCGGTAGAATAAANNAGCATTGTAAATGCATAGATTCGGGATCTACATTGAAGAAACGACAAGCTGGCCTCTGTCGATCTTGATATCCCTGATATTTGGAGGAAGCCGGAACTTTTCCCTGTTATCCGGGGCTTCGAATATCTTATCCACTGCGCTTTGCAGGGTTCCAGAAGGAAGCGGAAGAGATCCCAACCGGCCGCGGATCGGATCCAGGCGAAGATAGCCATCCTGAACACGCAGGCGCCCTTCAATTTCAAGTGAAAGATCGATCCCGTACGTTTCAAACAGGGCGTAAAGACGCAGGGTTTCCGTCAATAGCTCGACCTGCAGATCGCGTATGGAGGATTTCGCTTCTTCGAACGACTCTTCGCCGATTTCATACTGTTCCAGGACAGTATCGATCGTCCCAATGCTCGATTCCCTGTCCTGGAAACGGGAGGAACCAGAATCTGCCGGGCCCTGCATTGCCAGGTTTGTTTCGAGCCAGCCATTCAGTTCAGATTGATCCAATTCCAGCTTGCCCTTGCGTCCTCGTCCAATATCCGACTGAAACTGACGGAGCTTGATTTCCGCCTGTTGTGTCGCATAGGGAGTGGTTTCGACTTCCGGAGATGTAGAATCGCAAAGGATCAGTCCTGTAACCGTAATAATAGCCAGGAGACTCATCCATCGGAGTATCCGAAAATATCGACGGAAACATCCGGTTGCAGAGGGGCTTGAATCCCTATCGGAACCTGTAAATTTTTCAGATACAGGCATCTCCGCGGCCTGGCGCATCCTGCTGAAAATGATGCCGCATCGCCTGCATTCGGTTCCTTCATTCTGCTCGAATCCACATTTGGGGCATTGAATTGTGTCGGCCATCGTGAAACGGTTCCTGTAATCTTTTGTACCAAAATCACATCGGCCGTTTTTCAGGAATTCTATAGAAACCCGGGGGAATTAGAGCCATTCCCGGCGACAGGCCTATTTCAGGGAATTGTAAATTTTTGCGATAGACGGAATATTGAGTCGTCAGGGCGGGCGCACATTGCTTCCATGTTCGTCCGGTGCCCACAGCCTAAGGATGCAGATCAGAGGTCAATTCGAGAAGACCGAGTTTCTCCAGCGCTTCCTCGGACGGTTTTCCTGTCCTGGCATTCCATTGCATTTCCTTGAAATACCCATCCCGAAGAGATTTGTAATCCACGTTCGTTGTTTTGGTAATGCGTTTCGGCAGCTCGAACTGGTCCGGCGTCAAGCCTTCCCTGGCGTTGAATGCCTGTCTTAAAGTCAATATGCGGCGACCGGTCGTTAATGCCTCCCGCCAATCGAAAGTCCACCCGCACGCACCGGCTATCAGCTCGGCAATCGGCGGCGGGGTTGTGGCAATCGTGAACAGGGAGCACAGCCCGGATGCATTCAACAGCTGATGGTATGCGCTACCAATGGCATAAGAGGCGAAGGGGTTGCCGTTTGGCACTTTCAGGGCGGGATCGGAACCGATGGTCGCGCCTTCACTCAACATGCCGGTAATCTGGCTGTCCATATGATGGGCCGGATTGGCGTCGGCAATGTTGGCTGTCCCGAGGGCCGGCGACAGGCGAGGATCATGATAGGCCAGGCTCTTCCCGCGTACGGCAACCGCAAATTGCTCGGCCCCTTTGCCGATACGTTCCGCGGCTTTCTGGGTTCCATCGGCCAGCGCTTCACCGAATCCCTCCCTTTTCGCAACCTTTTCGACCATGGCAACAATGGCTTCCGCATTCCCCCATGTCAGCTCAATGCCGTCCGTGTCCGCTTTAGTGATCAGACCCTTCTCGTAGCACTCCATCGCCATTGCGATCGTACCGCCGACCCCCATGGTATCAATGCCGTACCGGTTGCAGATATCGTTCGCTTTAATGACGGCTTCCAGGTTGTCGTTCATCAACATACCGCCCAGGGCGGCGAGCGTCTGGTACTCCGGCCGGTGCATCTGGTCCTTGATCGCAAACCGCCCCTCCTTCTGCTGGATAATAGCGCCGCAGCTTACGGGACAGGCATAGCAGCCGAACTTGCCGACTTTATATTTATCCATATTGCCGCCGTCCAGATTCGAAATGTTGGGCAGAGATTCTATCCCGCTCAACTGCCAGTTTTTGAGCGGCGTATTTCCCATGGACACTAAAAGACTGATGTCCTTTCCCGTCCCGGCAGCGGCGAGACCCTTGGCATACTCGTTGTTTTTGATAATCGACATGAACTCCTGCACTGCCTGTCTGAAGCTTTCCGGATCTGCTGCGGTTATTTTGCGGACTCCTCCGCTCACGGCAACAGCTTTCAGCTTTTTGGAACCCATAACAGCGCCGACACCATTACGAGCCGCCATCCGCCCTCTTTCGCTGACCACACCGGCCAAAAGAGACATCAATTCGCCCGATGGCCCGATGCACGAAATCTTCATCCGTTTGTCGTTGAACTCTTCGTTCAGCAGATCCTGCGTCTCATAGGCATCTTTGCCCCAAAGATGCGCGGCATCGCGTATTTCGGCTTTCCCGTCTTTGAGGAGCAGATACACCGGGTGAGGAGAGATACCGGAGAAAAAAACGGCATCGTAACCCGCCGTCTTCAGTTCGGGGCCGAAACTGCCGCCGGAATTCGATTCCGCCCATGTGCCCGTAAGAGGGGATTTCGCAACCAGCATATGACGCCCGCTCCCCGGGGCCGCGGTTCCGGTCAAGCTTCCGACAACGAAACCGACAATGCTATCCGGTCCCATCGGATCGATACCCGCCTTCATCTTCTCGTAAAGAATGCGTACACCCAGGCCATTGCCGCCGATAAATTCCCTGTAGATGTTCTCCGGCAATGCCTCCTCCTTGAGAATTCCATCCGTAAGATTCACGAAAAGAACCTTGCCTGCATAACAACCGGGTACTCCCATAAAAATTCCTTGCCTCATGCCCAGATCAGAATAGTTGCCAATAAACACCAATTATTAAGGATAGCATGAATAAAACCTGCAAGGGGATTGGATGCAGGCCACGGGGCATTTTGGGCAAGGGCGGAATATAAAACAGTTTAACGGATAGTGGCGATTTTTCAAAAATGGCTATAAAGTCAGCAAAGTCGCTTCGCCGATCGTAACGATGCCCAGGTGTCCGTCCACGGTGACAAAGTCGCCCGTCTTAATAAGATCGGTGGCATCCGGCACTCCGGTGACGCATGGCAGCCCATACTCCCGGGCAATGATGGCCCCGTGAATAAGCATGCCACCCCGTCTCTCGACCACGGCAGCAGCCAGGGGAACGATAAAAGTCATGCCGGGGTCTATGGCATCACAAACGAGAATCTCCCCGCTCTGAAAGCTGTAAAGATCCGAAGCATCGAGTAGGACCCTGGCCGTTCCCATAGCCATACCGGGACCCGCAGGCTGGCCGACAATCTGTCTTGACTTGAGAGAAAAACCTTTTCCCCCGGATGTTCCGGACACCCGCCGCACTTTTTCCGACAAAGAAAATTCCGCGAGCACCGCAGCATTCAGAGCATCTTTTTTCGAGTTCTTCCCGGATATGCCGGACCTTGCCCTGATACGCCGGGATCCCTCCTCCATCGAGGCAAGCAGACGGCTTTCAATCTTACTCAGGTAACTGTTGTCGTCGTCCCGGAGCCGATAGCTGGCCCGGGCCAGATCCAGAAGTTCGCGGGCATAGGTCTTCCGGTCTTTCCCGAAACTTGCCAGGAACCGCCGTTCCAAAACGGCAGGATTTTGAGTTTTCCCGGGAATCCCCTTGGCTGGAAGATCGGCCATCTGCAGAGCAATCTTCAGCAGTCGGTCTCGGTCTTGGCCTATGCTTCCCTTTCCCCACGCCAGGTCTTCAAATTGCTCCAGGATGCGGTCGCACTTCCACAAAATCAATCGACTGCATTGATCCGCCTTTCCGGCGTGGATGCAAGCCCTGCTGGCTGAATCTTTTTCAATCAATGCCGCGAGATCTCCCAGCATTTTGTTCCTCTTCACACTGATCATTGAGGAATTTTCCAGGAGCGCCACAAACTGAAAGGGATCCCGGGGCTTCATTAGATCATTGTAGATTTTTCCGAACAAACGCATCCCGTGGGCAAAAGGAATACAGTCATTCCAGTATACCTGCCGCCACCTGTCATATGCCTCTCTCCGTCTGCTTATTTCACGGGCAAGGGCAGCATCGGAAAGTTCGGAAAGCTCTATGCGACCCATTTCCTGTGCTTCTTTTTCCATTCCGGGAATGTGTTCTTTCTCAATCTTCACTCTCAGGTATTTCAGATTTTCAAAGCTTCTGTGAAGGCTGAGGTACCAGGGTCGCTCGTCCTCCGAGGCAACTGAAGTGGTAATCGGCCTGGCCTGAAGGGTATGCAGAATTTTCCTGCGGTAGGTCCACTCAATATCCTGGGGACATCCGAACAGGGATTCCGCTTTCATAGCAAGCCGGTAGACCTCATCGACCTCCCGTTCGTCTATGGGAGAACGATCCCGCATGGTACGCGGCATTCTTTTTAATTGCACTCCCCGACGTCCGGGCACCATAAATTTTTCCCTGCGGGCAGGGTGGTGCTTGAGGGTTCGCCCGGTCTTCCTGTTCAGAATCCATCGGTCCGGTTCTATAGTGCCGTCGACAAAACCCTGGTTCAATCCATGAACAGCCTCAATGACTGCCTGTTTATCGTGGACGGGACTTCTGCCGAAGATCACCCCAGAACGCCGGCCGAGAACCATTTCCTGTACAATTACGGCCATAGCGCTTGATTCGGGATCTAGTTTCAATTCCTTCCGATAGAGAAGAGCACGGTCTGACCAGAGGGAAGCCCACACTAGCCGGATGTGTTCCAGGATGAATTCCACCCCCCTGATATTAACGAAGGATTCATGGAGGCCGGCAAATGAGGTTCGGGTAGAATCTTCACCGGGTGCGGAAGAGCGAACCGAAACAGGTGTCTGCAGGAAAAAGGAATCCAGAGTATCCTGCAATTGCGCACGGATACCTTGCGGCAGCGGCGTTTTTGCAAACATGTTTCGTATTCGAAGAGACACATCCCAGATCTCTTCCCATCGCATGGCATCGAATGGCTTCCGATACAGTTCCATCTGTATTTGTTCCTTAATCCCAGTGGATGCCATGTACTCCAGATAAGCGTCGGTGCTTATGCAAAGCGCTTCAGGTATGCGTAGGCCCTTTCTTTGCATCATCGCCAGGGCGTAGGCTTTTCCCCCGATTCGGGATCGGTCCGCAGCGGTGATTTCGGTGAGGGGAAAGAGGACTCTCATTCGCTGACATGAACCTCCACAACATTCTGAAATCGCGTAACGACCAGATAAGTCCGGACGCGGACTTCGCAAAGAGCGCAAGTGGGGGATTGGACAAAACTTTTCAGGTAGGGATGCTTGGCGAGGTAGAGATTCAATACATCGTTCTGTTGATCCATCGCCACTTCTTCGGCTCTGCCTGTAGCCGTCACTGCCGTCGCCCGTTGGAAATCGGTATAGTCGTTGGCGCGGTTATCGACGAGCACCGCGACTCTCGAATCCTTCAGAATGTTTGCATACTTGCGCGTAGAACGAACAGTAGCGAAATATAGACGGGTCAGGTCATTACTGGAAGCGAAAGCCACCAGGCTCGCATACGGTTGCCCACCCTCCTGGGTGGAAAGCACTGCCAGCGACTGGGACTGTAAAAGTTTTCTCAGGTCGTTCCTGATTCTCGTTAGATTTCTTTTCATGAAGTCCTTTAATAATTTTTAAGCATGTGTCGAATGGAATCCATAAATAATACTTCCCTGTCCCCATTTCGACAAACAGTCTTATGGATCCAATTATTAAAAAGTCCGGGATCGATCAGATGCGCGTAGCGGGAAAAAAGAATTTACCATGAGGTACCACTATGGACGACTGGGTTCGAACAGGGGACGCATGAATATTGAAATCAAATGAATGTGAAGGTCTATTACGAAGTTTTTAGCCACCTTTTGGTGCTTCCTTTGTTTTAATGGATGCTTTATAAGGCAGAGCGCCAGTAACAGCTTCCCTTGGCTTGAAGGAAGCCCGTCCTTAATTATAAATCTCAATTCACGGCATCAGATGCTCAATAAGAATCCTGCATCCAATACCGATAAGGATGATCCCTCCAAGCACCTCAACTCTTTTGCCCCATCGGAGTCCTATCTGCCGCCCCAGAAACATACCCGAAACAGTGAATCCGGCTGCGACTATCCCGATAACCAGAACCGGCACCAGGATGGCTGAACCGATCACCCCCAGTGAAAGACCGACCGCCAGAGCATCGATACTTGTCGCGACCGAAAGAATGACGAGCGACCAGCCGGACGTGGGATCCTTTGAAGAGTCCAGAATTTCTTTATCATCAAACAATGCTTCCCAGATCATTTTCCCACCGACACTTGCAAGGAGGAAAAAGGCGATCCAGTGATCAAACGCAGCGATGTACTTATGCACCGCAAATCCGGCCGCCCACCCTATAGTCGGCATGAGCCCCTGGAATAAGCCGAAATGAAATGACAAGCGGAATACATGTCTTTTTGTCAGCGCTTTAATTGTAAGTCCGGCAATAACGGCAACCGCAAATGCATCCATTGCCAGAGCCACCGCAAGCGCCAGCAGATTTACCCAGTTCATGTATCCCGGACTCCAGCCGCCTTAAAGGAATATGCCGGCTTCATTCTGTTACAGCTTTCGATTATGCAATTTCGTTTCAGAAAATCCAAATCCGCTCCCCGATTATTTTGCAGCACCGGCAGCAGCTTTTCGTAATGTTCTCCTGAGAGCATGCAACTCCCGTCGAACCGCTTTCAACTGCGCATGATCGTGAGCTTCAAGCGCTGCATCCCTTTTTACTTTAAGGGTTCTCATCTGAGCCTTGATTTTGGTTTTGTCTTTTCCGGTAACCTTGCTTTTATGCCGGGTATGCGTATCGACATCGAGAGCCTTGCACAGTGCCTCCAGAAGATGTTCCTTATTCAGCTGTGTGTAACCTTTCACTGCCTCATGTTCAAGACCTGAGGCTATTTCGCGCATCTGCGCCACAGTCATTCCCTTTAACTGATCGAATGTATATTCCATGTGCTGATTTCTCCTTTCCCTTTTCTATCCGAATCAGTGCACTAAAATTTCAGGTTATTTTTGTTCCCCATTCTTATAATCTCAATCCCTCAAATGCTATTCTATGCATATTGATACAAACTTATGAGGATAATTAAACCATATTTTCATGAAAATATGGTTCAGCGGTGGAATGCGAATGAAATTGATGATCAGCGTCCTGTCGGCCGCGGAAGCGCTGGATGCCATTTCAGGTGGTGCGGCGATCCTGGATATCAAGAATCCTGCGGAAGGATCCCTGGGAGCCCAACCGCCACAGGTAATCCGGGAGATTAGAAAAATCAGTGCCGGCAGGATTTCCGTCAGCGCCGCCATCGGTGACATGCCCAACCTGCCGGGCACCGCGGCTCTAGCAGCCCTGGGCGCCGCTTCCTGTGGCGTGGACTATATCAAGGTCGGTCTCCATGGGCCTGCCAACGAATCGGAAGCGCTGGTTTTACTGAAGGAAATACGGCAGGCGGTGCGGGAATATCCTGTTTCCGTAATAGCCGCCGGTTATGCAGACCATGCACGATGCGGCGCACTGGATCCTGCCTGTTTGCCCCGCGCGGCCGCTATCTCGGGAATCCAGGGAATTCTTCTGGACACAGCCATCAAAGACAATCAAAGGTTATTGGACTACCTTAATCCGAAACAGCTGCGTTCCATGGCTGACCAAATACACACGGCCGGCATGTTGTTCGGAATTGCCGGCGCCTTAACAGAAAAGGATCTGCCTCTGGCAAGAAATCTGGGAGCGGATATCATAGGATTACGCACGGCCGTTTGCCGCAACAATCAACGCAACGGTCCGCTGGAAGCGGAACGCATCCGCCGGCTCCTCCGGAATCCGGCCCTTAATCCCGACACCCTACCCACGCATTCCTAAAGTAAGGACGGGATTATCTTCGTTCCGAGCGTAGTCCCCGAATCCAGCAACTCGGAAATGCGCCCCGGTTTCAATCCATGAATCACCCAGGCCTCCAGCTGTTTCCGGTTCAGGAAACGGCCCAGGTATGCATCCACGCCCCCGCTGTGGCAGGCTAATTGTTCGATCGTCATCTGATCGATGATTTCCTCGGCAACAGAGCCGGAACTCCGGGACCGGATCAATCCATCCACATTCTTAAGAAGAACAAGCCGTCTGCAGGACAATTGGCAGGCTGTCCACGCTGCAATTGTATCGGAAGTCACCTCCCACGAATGAGGCAGAGGATCGGCACGAATAACCGTTGCGGAAGGCAGGAAAATCGCCACCCTTCCGGACTCAGCCGTTTGACGGGCGGATACCATTTCAGCCTCGAGAGAGCTGCCCTCGATAAATCGGCTCAACAGATACCCGTATTGATCCATGGCCAGCAAAGCCATACAGTGCGCGGCGGTTTCCCCAAGATCGTATTGCCGATAGGATTTCCGGACCATATCGGCAAACTCTCCCCCGCCCGGAACAACCAGTACGGGGTGCCGCCTTCCCAGAGAGCCGAGTTCCCTGCAGAGCTCGGCTAATCCATCGCCGCAACAGAGGCTTCCGCCTACTTTAACGACTGTATCGAGATGCATTAAAACTCCTGTTTCAACCGATCCGCCAGCAGATGTGCGACCGCAAGACATGGCAGGGCGGCCGATTTTTCCTCCCCGAGATCTCTCTCCAGCTCCCGAACATCCAGATCCAGACCGACGGCGGCCTCTTTACCTAGAAATGCTCCGGTTCCAAACACAATAACAGGATAACCGAACAGGCCCGGTAGCCTGGAAAGCACCTGCTCCATACCAGAACGGATCTGCAGCACCTGTCGGGCATGGATGAAACGGGCCAGTGCGTCAATTTCCGATACGGGTAACGATTCCCCATCCGCACAGACCAGACGGGCTAGACGACTTCTAGCCGTATCGATCGAGGGCGGCCGGTCGTCCGGCGTCGTGCAGGTATAATCCTCCGGCTTCAGATTCCCCAGGATCAGGTGTACATCCCCGCTGACGGCAAAGTACTCCGAAGCGACCCTGCAGATCCGATCGTTGACGGGAACGGATTGAACGATCGCCGCCAGGTTGGTGCGCAAGGCTCCTGTATAAACCAGCTCTCCGGAAATAAGGCGATCCGTATCTGTATTTCCGCTGGCCATGATCCTTCCATCCAAAACAGGCAGGATGTCCGTCGTTGTACTGCCGACATCCACCAGCAGGCAGTTGGGATGACGCCCGGCAAGCCATTGGGCTGATGCCACCCAGTTCGCGGCAGCGAATTCCAGAGGGGAGGAAAGCGCCTCCTTGAGCGGGACCAATTCGCCCGAAAGGTTCAAGGCATAGATCTCATAATCCGTAAAACAGTTATGCACGCAACCCAGAACATAAAGGACGCCCTCGCGCTTGGTCGCAAAAACATCGGACAGTTCGGCGCTCATGGTTACAGCCATTGCCCGAATCGGCATATCGGCGGCAATATCGCCCACGGCTGCGCGTAGAACCTCCGGCAGGAGTTCCTTGTCGCGCCATATTTCAAATGGCCTGGAAACGACTCGCGTTTGCCGGATCCGCTCCTGTTCCCTGACCAGCCAGGAGGCCTTTACATTCACCCCGCCGATATCCCACCCCACTAAGCCCGCCATTGCATTTCCTAAATTCATTCTTTTGAACATTCATTCCGGTTCCTTTTTTTAACGGGAAATTGCCGGACATAAATGCTATCTGCACCCGCATAACCTTTCGGGTTCTCACCGCCATCGCCTATAAATTTAAAGAGGATTCATCCATTTCCCAACCTCCGGTGCGCTGTATGTTTCCATTAGCACCAGTATATCCTTCGGGTTGTCCGTAACGAACAGCATATCCAGATGTTCGCGCTTGATGAACCCCTCGGAAACCGCATGATCCAGAAACATTAAAAACGAATCGAAATACCCGTCCACGTTGATCAGACCGCACGGTTTTTTATGAAAACCAAGCTGCGCCCAGGTCAACACCTCCAGGACCTCCTCCATCGTTCCAAATCCTCCCGGCAGGGCTACAAAGGCATCCGAGAAGTCGAACATCATGGTTTTTCTCTCGTGCATCGAATCGACGATATGCAATTTTGTTAATCCCCGGTGTGCTACCAGACGGGCAAATGATCTCGGAATCACTCCAATAACCTCGCCCCCGGCCTCCAAAACCGCATCGGCGACACGGCCCATCAACCCGACGCGGGCGCCTCCATAAACCAGGGCGCAACGAGTTGCAACTATCGCACGTCCAAGCTGTTCTGCCCCGTCCGTATAGCAGGCGTCCGCTCCCGGACTCGATCCGCAAAAGACGCAGATTCGTTTCATTTAACATTCCTCTTGTCAACCAATTCGAATACTGTTTAAAGCCGTCTCCCGGCAGACAATGCCTGAAACCGCCAAGGGTATCAATAACACAAAACTGAGAAATACTTAAAATCAGACGCTAAATTCAACCGGTACGACTTTAACTCCCCGCATGAACAAGAAAGATGCGGTATTATATATCCTCAAATCTCCTGCAGCCTGCATTTCTTTGGGTGTTTTGCAACATCATGTTGCCGACGCATGCATCCGTCAAAACAGCAGAAAGCTGGTGAGATATCAGGCGATGGTGTAAAATCCTGTTTCCTGATGTTGGCAGCAGGACACTGTCCGGAGAATATATAGATTCTGCAATCATTGGAATACCGGGAGAAATATCCGGCATTCCAAAACAACCGGCCGGTTTTCCCGATCCTGGAACATGTCTACCTTTAATTAACGGGGACCGGCGGCAAAGAGTTTTTCGGGACCCAAATAGAGAGGAATAATAGAAGTTATGACGAATACTCCATCAAAGATAATCTGGACCTGGACGGATGAAGCGCCGGCTCTGGCAACCCTGTCCTTCCTCCCTATCGTGAAGGCATTCACAAAAGAAACCGGGATCTCCGTAGAAATGTGGGACATCTCCCTGGCAGGCCGCATTCTTGCCAATTTTCCGGAATACCTTACGCAATCGCAGCGTATCCCCGATTACCTGTCCATGCTCGGAGACTTGACCCAAAAGCTGGAAGCCAATATCATCAAGTTGCCGAATATTTCCGCTTCCATCCCGCAACTCCAGGCGGCTATCAAAGAACTTCAATCCAAGGGGTACAACCTGCCCGACTATCCGGAGAAGCCCCGGAATGAAGAGGAAAAATCCATCCAGGCAAAATACTCCATCGTTCTCGGCAGCGCCGTCAATCCCGTCATTCGGCAGGGTAATTCCGACCGTCGATCTCCCTTGGCGGTGAAAGCATTTGCGAAAAAACATCCCAAAAAGCTCAGCCCGTGGAGTCCGGACTCGAAAACGCATGTGTCGCATATGAACGGAGGGGATTTTTACGAAAGCGAAACATCCCTTGCCATGAAAACAGCTGCCGATGCGCGTTATGAATATGTCGCCGAAGACGGCACCGTCAAAGTACTCAAAGAAAATATGGACCTGCAGGAAGGCGATATTCTGGACACCTCCGTCATGCACGTCCGGGAACTCCGAAAATTCTACGAGGAGCAGATCCGGGATGCGAAGGAACGGGGAGTTCTTTTTTCTCTTCATGTTAAAACGACCATGATGAAGATATCGGATCCGGTTATCTACGGACACGCCGTCAGCGCATATTTCAGCCCGGTTTTTGAAAAACATGCCGACACGATCCATAAACTGGGGATAAATCCGGACAACGGCCTGGGTGATCTTCTTGCCAAGATCCAAGCCCTGCCTGAAGAAAAGAGATCCGAAATTGAAAAGGACATCCAAGGCGTGTACGCCATACGCCCGCCCATGGCGATGGTGGATTCGGACCGCGGCATCACCAACCTCCATACTCCTAACAATGTCATTATCGATGCCTCGATGCCTGCCATGATCCGGGACTCGGGCAAGATGTGGGGACCGGATGGAGCGCTTTACGACACCAAAGCCGTTATCCCGGACCGCTGCTACGCGACGACATACAAAACCATTGTCGATGATTGCCGGCAGAACGGCGCCTACAATCCCGCAACGATGGGCAGCGTCCCCAATGTTGGGCTTATGGCCCAGTCGGCCGAAGAGTACGGGTCGCACGACAAGACCTTTATCGCTTCGGGACCCGGGAAAATCCGTGTTGTCAACAAGGCTACCGGTGAAATATTGCTGGAACAAACCGTCGAAAAAGGTGATATCTTCCGTTCCTGCCGAACCACGGATGCCGCTGTCCGCGACTGGGTCAAGCTGGCCGTGCGGCGCGCCCGCGCCACCGGCGCGCCGGCCGTATTCTGGCTCGATCTTAACCGGGGCCACGACGCGCAGGTCATCGAGAAGGTGAAAGTGTACCTGAAAGACCATGACACGGACGGACTCGAAATGCCCATCCTGGATCCGGTTCAAGCCATGAAGTTCTCTCTCAAACGCATCCGTGAAGGCCTGGACACTATTTCCGTGACCGGCAATGTGCTGCGGGACTACCTGACGGACCTTTTCCCCATTCTGGAAATCGGCACATCCGGCAAGATGTTGTCCATTTCCCCATTGCTGGCTGGCGGAGGACTGTTCGAAACCGGTGCGGGCGGTTCAGCCCCGAAACATGTCCAGCAGTTCCAGAAGGAATGCTATCTGCGTTGGGATTCTCTCGGTGAATTCTCGGGGCTCGGCGCATCCCTGGATCATCTAGCCGTTACTTTCAACAATAAAAAGGGGGCGATCCTGGCCGAAACGATGGATCGGGCTATCGGGAAATTCCTCGAAAATAACAGGTCCCCTGCCCGCAAGCTGGGCGCCATTGACAACCGCGGCAGCCATTTTTACCTGGCAATGTACTGGGCCGAAGCCCTGGCGGCACAAACAGAGGACAGGGAACTTCGGGCTCGGTTCCAAGACTTAGCCAAACAACTGATTGAAAACGAGGAAAGGATAAACGCCGAGTTACTGGGCGCTCAGGGTCAGCCGGTGGACATGGGAGGCTACTACTACTTCGATACCGCTAAAACCTCGGAGAAGATGCGTCCGAGCCCCACATTGAACGCGATAATCGACGGGATGTATTGATGTTAGACAGAGGGCGAACCTTGTGTTCGCCCCTAAGAAATTCCTGGATATCCTTGCCGGCAAAACCTTCATACGCTTCCTGTTGTTTCGTTCTCCTCATAATTTATTAAGCGGCATAAACCTTTCGCGATAGCGATGTTAAAGCTGCAGAATAATTATAAAAGGCCGTAAATTATACTCAAGAATAGGGAAATTTCGCCGATGATTCACTGTAGGTCGGATTATGAGAACAAAAGCAACGGCGGTAGCCGCAGAACGAATCCGCATCATCGTCCTGGAAGAATACGAAATTATCCGTGAGGGCATATGCCTGCTCCTCTCCCAGCAGGCGAATTTTGAGATTATCGGGGATGCCGGAGCCGGGGATCGGGCTCTGGCCATGATTCACCGCGAACAGCCCGATATTGTCATAGTCGGATTGGGTCCCGAGAACAGCGAAAAGATAGACCTCCTGCCCGAAATTCTGAATGCGGCGGAAACCGCTAAAATCCTCATAATTTCAAACGCCAATGATCAGGAGTTCCATCGTAAAGCGGTGCGACTGGGAGCTGTGGGAGTGGTGTCCAAGGACAAGTCCACCAAAATTCTTGTAAAGGCTATAACGTGTGTGTACGAAGGGGAAGTCTGGCTGGACCGGTTCACTACCGCCAGCCTGCTCCGAGAGCTTTCTCCAGGAAACAAAGTTGTTAAACAGAATCCTGACGAGGTAAAAATCGCTTCCCTGACCGAAAGGGAGCGCGAAGTGATCGAGCAGATCGGCAAGGGATTCAAAAACCGGAAGATTGCCGAAGCCCTATTTATCAGCGAAATCACGGTACACCATCACCTGACCTCCATTTATTCCAAGTTGGAGGTTGCCGACCGTTTTGAATTGCTAATATTTGCCTATCGGAACCGCTTGGCGGAAATACCCCGCTGACAGAATTCTTAAGAATAATTCTCAGAGAAACATTGAAAGTTCCGGGCTGCCGGCCGGCGCATAGTCAGAATACCGACGAGCCTGTCCGGACCGCATCTTCTTTAGGGATTCTCGTGTTTCAATGAAAATTCCTGAAGGATTCATGCGTATGCCTAAAAAGGAATGACGCTGCAAAAACATAGGTGCCGTCAGGAAGTTCTTCCGCGCGCAAGACAACGGCGCGTGCGGAGCCTGAAGGGGCTTGCAGTGGGTTACTGCCGGGCACAGCAAAGCGGATATGGAGATTGATTCTTTCTCCCAAATACAGCAGCCCGGGGGAAACGGCACACAAGCCGCCGCCGCTGATATCCTGTGTAACGGAATTGAATTGAAATCGTTTTTCGCGTCTATTGATACTGCGTACAATTACCGGCAGAGGATCTTTTAACCGGGGGGTTCGTCTACGTTCAAAATCCATGATTTGCCTCCAAACGGTATGCGTTCTCGTTTCCCGAATCGATCAGCGTCGCCAAAGAACCACTCGGGGGCTTAAACTCGTCCGAGTCTTTCTCGTTTTTGAGATGAAGATCCGTTCTGCATCGAAAAATTTTGTCCAGACCGGCCACCAGAAATCCGCCAGAACCTCGGCAAGAGCAGGTTTGGATTCGATTGCAGGGGCAAGGCTCCGAATCGTGTATCCGCTTATCTGTGCATTGGTTAAAATGTCCAGCTCGGACGGTATTCTCCTCTCATCCGCATTCACTCCCCCCATTAAGCTTCCGTAGGCTACTTCGGTAACATCAAAGTGTGGAATGAATCCGGTATTATTGCGGGCCAACGGTGCCGTGGTTCCGGCAAATGGAAGACGATCGGATAGAAGGATAAAACCGTTTTTGCTTTCTAATGCAAACGAATGATTCCCGACGGATAATCCCATGGCATGCCCGATCTCATGCAAAACAACGGAGAATAAATCCACAAATTTCGCAGCATCTCCGGCAGGCTGCTTGAAGATGCGCGCGACATTGATCGATCCGCCCCCGAAATCCTGGTACTCTTCTACGTTTTGCTGATATTCCTCATTAATGTCCGGAGTTGGATCGAGATAGAAAGGCGTTGCCCCACTGTTGTCGAAAAGCAGCAAACCGACGAGCTCTTGATCGCCCCGCTCATTGAATCCGATCGCTATGTGATTTCCTGCATCTGGAATGGACGCCCAACCATAATCCAGTGTAACCGTGATGGGATCGGCATACACGGATTCCCACATACGCGCGGCGGCATTCACGATGACCGTCAGGTTGCCGGATCCCGAAGAGTCCAACGGGGGCGTGCCTCCGATAAATCGGGTGACAATAGTCAGAGCCGAAGCTTCGGAAATAGAAAGAAACATGAATAAAACAGCCAGCGATAAGACTTTCCTGTGGTTTTTATGCACAACCCTTTCTCCATTTACAACCCTGTTCGATTTATCCATGTTCTATTTGAAAATAGTGTACTCCGGACCTGGGTGGTTTCGCATCGTAGGGCGTGACCAAAATCACAGGCTGGAATTGCCTGTTTTAAAGACAGTTATATGGCCATGATTGCCCATGAAGGATTGGCAGAAAGTTGTCGAAATTTTATTCAGGATAAGGGCTTGTTAAGAAGCAATTCAAGACTCATGAATTCCTGGCCGGAATGAAATGGAACGAGACAAAGCATCCCATAGGATATTTGAACTACCGTATGTACTGCCTCAATCCATTCTGCAGAGAGTTACTTTTCCGGTCTCGATTTTAAATATCATCATCTGGGGAGAGCCGGGGCCGGCGTACCGGTTGTTGCTGACAACCCAGGATTCCGCTACGCCTCCGGTTGTATAAAGCGGGACGCGCGCGTACTCCCTTCGTGAATATCCGTGGATGTGCCCGAAGAAGGCGGCCTTGATCTTCGACGCGTGACGGTCGATTATCGAGAGGAACCGGTTGGAATAATAGGGACGAAAACTGTGGAAGGTCCATCCTTTTACACCGGGTGGGATGTGGGTGAAAATCACAGTATTGGGACGAAGGTGACTTTCCAGAAAGTCGGCCTCTTTCACCGGGAACATTCTGTTTGCCGTATTTAAACCTATGAAACGCCATTTTCCTACATCGATGACCTTTCGGGTTGCGCCGAAATGACTCATAAAGGTTTTAAGGGATTTGTCATGATCCCCCGGCACCGCAGCCAGCCAGGCCGGATAGCGTCTCACGGCGGAGATAAATTGCAGGTACTCCCTGGAAGCCCCCTGAACTGCCAGGTCCCCTGCGACGAGAAACAGCTCCGGTTTGTGTTTGCGCCATACGTACTCCAGCAAAGGCGGAGTACTACCTTTCCAACAGGTCCGGCATGCCGGATCCGCAAGAATGGCGACCGTTCTTACGTCGCTGAGCTCCGTAAATTTTCCCTTTACTATATGCATGATATCGGAGGCTTGCCCGGGGTTGACTGCTCCATAACAGGAGAAATTAACAGCGGTTTTAAGAGTCAGTTCCTGTCAAGCGGCTTCCAGTGACTCCAATAAGCGGTTATATACAAGCATTTCTTTAATTTCAGGCAGTGATCTTACAGTTTCATGGAACGTATGCCGTTCAGAAACTTTGAAACTTAACTAGCAGCCCTTCTTCTCCGCAGCTTCGTCTGCCAAACAGGGTTGAGATGCCGGCAAGCGATCGAAACCGCGGTATTCCGGTCTCCCATAAGACACAGGTATCTTTATCCTAGCATATTTTTAAAAACCTCATAAGAAGAGCCTTTACAGCACGGCTCCATGGATTCGGTTGAGGGGGGCAAACTTCTTATGAGCGGTGCGATGAGATTTTTTTCGACCTGACAATGTTTTCAGAAAATCGCGCAGAATTTACTGTAAGATGTAATTTTTCTGACTTACTATTTTTTATAAATAAAAACCCTGCATTTCCACCTTCATCTCTAAAGGAAGATAAGAATGAAGACAGCAAAAGGATTTCTGATTTTCATCACCGTACTGCTCGTGTAGAATCTGCTTCCAACGGCGGTCTCGGGTGATGCCGCCGGGCCTCCCAAACTTGTGCTGCAAATTACCGTCGATCAATTACGCGGGGACATGCCCATGCGTTATGAGAACCGTCTGGCGGAAGGCGGTTTTCGTTTTCTGTTGAAGGAAGGTACGATCTACGACAATGCCCGGTATCAGCATGCCAATACCGAAACCATCGTCGGCTATGTGATCCTGGCTACGGGAGCGTTTCCTTCAACCAGCGGCATGGCGGCAAATGTCTGGCTGGATCGAACTCTGGCCGAACTTTTTAAGTATGTAGATGAGTAGGTGGGTCTGAACAACACCCTGATCGTGTTATCGGCGGATCACGGCGGCCCGGAAGCACCGGAGTATATGGCCAGTTTCGGCTTGGACGTAGCCCGGCTGATACCGAAAGAAATGGATGTCGAACCGCTGATAACAGCTCTGAAAGAACGTTTCGGTATCGGGAAAGAGTTGATCGAGCCCTATTATCATCCCTACATCTACCTGAACCGCGAGGTAATTCGCGAAAATGGATTGGATCAGGCGGAAGTGGAACGAGCGCTTGCTGCGGAACTGATGAAATTCGACGGTATCGCCGCGGCCGTATCCAGCAGCGACTTGTTGAAGGGCGACCTGCCCGACACCCCACTGATCCGGCAGATCCGGAGGAATTTTCACCCGAAACGCTCCGGCGACATTTATCTGGTACAGGAGCCGTACTGGTTCTTCTGCTCCGATGAAGACATCGCCCTGTGCTCCATACACGGCTCTCCCTGGCTTTACGACACCTACGTACCGATCTTTTTCGCCGGCAGGAATGTCCCCTCGCAGCGGATCAGCCGGCTTGTGCATCCGGTGGATATTGCCGCCACCCTCTCGGCTTATCTGAGTATAAAATACCCGTCAGGCCTGGTGGGTACGCCGTTGGTGGAAGTGCTGCCGGCATCGGCAAAAGAATCCGACACGGATTGAACCGAGTAGTGCTGATTCCGTCCGGCCGCGGCGATGTCGGACAGGCCTACAATTTCAACTAATTCTCTTGACTGTCCGTTGTTTTAGAAACAAAAATACTTTGTAGAAAGGTTTCCTACCAAAAGATAGCAATACAATAGGGAGGATCTAATGTCAGTAAAATGCAGAGTAGCCATCATGGGTTTATTTCTTACTCTGGCGACAGTTGCCGTTGCAGCCGATAAACCCAACATTTTGGTAATCTGGGGAGACGACGTCGGGCGCTCGAACATCAGCGCCTACACNNGACTACTACGGCGAGCAGAGCTGTACGGCCGGACGTTCATCCTTCATCATGGGCCAGAGTGTCTTTCGCACCGGGTTATCGAAAGTCGGCCTGCCGGGAGCCGAAATCGGAATGCGCGAGGAAGATCCTACCATTGCCGGTCTGCTGAAGGACGTGGGGTATGCCACGGGGCAGTTCGGGAAGAATCACCTGGGAGACCGGGACGAGCACCTGCCCACAAACCATGGATTCGACGAGTTCTACGGCAACCTGTACCACCTCAACGCAGAGGAGGAGCCCGAGAATGAGGACTATCCCGGGGATATGAAGCTCGCCGACGGCCGGACCTTCAGAGAAAGATTCGGTCCCAGAGGGGTGATCAAATCCAGTGCGGACGGCAAAATTGAAGACACCGGCCCGCTGACCAAAAAGCGCATGGAAACGGTCGATGACGATACCGTTGCGGCTGCCATCGATTTCATCAAACGGAATACCAAGGCCGGCAAGCCATGGTTCTGCTGGTGGAGCGGCACGCGNNCTGGGAAGGCGGCTGGCGCGTACCCTGCGCGGTTCGCTGGCCCGGATTGATCCAGCCCGGATCCGTCAGTAACGGAATCGTCCACCACATGGACTGGCTGCCGACTTTCCTGGCCGCCGCGGGCAAGACGGATATTAAAGAGGACCTTCTGGACGGCTACACTTCAAAAGCCCTGGGGCGCAGCTACAGGATCCATCTGGATGGATACGACCTTACCGCGCACCTCAAGGATCCACAGAAGGTTCCGAGTCCACGCAAGGAAATCTTTTACTTCTCCGATGACGGCGATTTGACCGCGTTGCGCTATCAGGATTGGAAACTGATCTTCCTGGAGCAGAGGGTTGAAGCGACATTCCAGGCCTGGATGGAACCGTTCATACCGCTCCGGGTACCGTTGATTTTTAATCTGCGCCGCGATCCCTACGAACGCTCGCAGATTACATCCAATACCTACTATGACTGGCTGCTTGACCGGGCCTACCTGCTGGTTCCCGCCCAGGCTTATGTCGCCAATTTTCTCGAAACCTTCAGGGAATACCCCCCGCGTCAGAAAGCGGCCAGCTTCAGCCTGGATCAGGTGATGGAAAAGCTGCAGACAGCGGGTGAGCACTAGTCCTTTCAAACCATCACCGGCCGTGCTAGGGGAAAGCCCGGCACGGCCGGTGATTTACGACGGCTGCAAATATCGAATAGTGAGTCCTTCTTACAGGATTGCCGTAAAGCGGCGGGAATCGCGAAGGAATGTTGATTAAAAAGACCATCCGACCGAAGTATCAAAGACATAATCGTTTCTGGGCGTCCCTTCCGGCGGGTTGTTGTCGTAGTTGGTAGACAATCCGACCCTGAAAAACAGATCGCTGATCAATTCCCATTTAAAATCCGTTTTAAAATCCATTCGGACTCGGCCGGGATCCGTAAAACTTGGAATTACCTTGAAAGCCGAATAAATATCCAGGTCTCCGATATCGAAAATATCAAGTTCAATTCCCGCGAAGGCTTCAGCACTGTTTTTTTCCATGACATCCGGATCCGTGTACTGTTCATTGGCCCAGTTGGCGCCGCCCGATGCTGAAATCAGCCACCGGTTGTTACGAACGATATAATTACCAATACCGGCGCCCAGGGTGGTGCGGAGATCCAGTTGTTGTTCGGTGCTCTGCAGTAAACCTAAAAATCCCAGGGCAAACCATTTGCCGGAAATATCCCTGCGGTAATCGCTGCGGAGTTCGGTGCGTTCGACCCTGGTTTCAGTATCTGTCCCACTATCCGTTTGGATGTCGTACAAAGTGTCGTACTGAACACTAGTGGACCATTTTTCGCCAACATATCCCGCTTTTACACGGGCATTCAATTTTTTCTTGTCATTAGCGGCGGTCAAACTTAATCCAAAATCGACAGCCAGATCCATGCGCCCCCAGAAATCCTTTTTGACCGGATTTAGGTAAACGATATGGGATTTTTCTATTGTAATGGGACCCCGGACATCTTTGACTATGATATGGTCCGGAGATTGCGGATCGGTTTCGAACGTCCCGATCAGGCGTAACCCGTCGGAAGTTTCTATGATGAAATTGTTCAGGGCCTGAATGTGTTCAATTTCCTTCCAATCCACTTTGAAAATGTTGCCACCGTAATCGGGATCGATTTCCAGATCGGCTTTATTCAGCTTCTTGATCTCTCCCCTGATTTTGTCCCCGTTCTTCAGGATGAGGACGTCCTCAGCAGCCATTAAATCGGGTGCGGGCACAATTACGGCGAAAAGCAGAAAAATTAACGGAGCCAGCAGCAGGTATTTTGCACGGAAACGGTCCGGCGTGATTTTTGTTTTCATGTCCTCCCCCAGCTTCAGAAGGCAATTGCGTATTTATGATTGATAACGGAACAAATCTTCTCTCTATCCAATATACATCCGGTCAGGATCGATCTCATCCCGGATGAGCCTGAGCTGTTCCGACGTCGGGGGTTCCGTGAACGGAACCTGATCCGGGATTTGAGGAGTGAATCCCATTGTCCTGACAACGTCTTCTATGGTATTCCCCGGGTGAATGGATTGGATCGAAAGCTGCTTCGTCTCCGGATGGAATCCGAAGATCGCTTTGTCGGTGATCACGCTGCTGGGACCGCCCAGGAGACCCGCTTTCGCGCGACTGTCGCCACCCTCAATATACCCGGGACTGGTAATAAAGGAAATGGTTTTCCGGAGTTTGCGTGCCTCGTGGCGCATGATATAAACCGTCTTCCGCGCGCAGGATGCGATGTCGTTGGCGCCTCCGCTTCCGACCATGTGACGGAATTTTCCATTCGGATTCCCGACCAGGGTAGTATTGAGGTTCCCGTACCGGTCGACTTCCAGACCGCCGAGAAATCCTATGTCCACACGGCCCCGATGCAGAACAGTCCCCAGGATATCCACAAAACCGCTCAGGTATTTCGCCCTGTACCACACGCGCGGATCTGCCAGTCCGACGCCGGTGTGAATCGGCTCGGGATCGATCACGCCCAACTCAAACAGAAGCGTCGTATTGGGAGCATGCGTCCGCTTGGCCAGAAACGACGCCACCATCGGAAGCCCAACCCCGACCGCCACAACCTGGCGATCCTGCAGTTCCCGGGCGCCCGAAACCGCCATTAATTCGGACGGAGTGTAATCCATAGTTTCGACTCCTTAATATCCCAGAATAGGATCGGCCCGAAGACTCTCCATTTGTTCGGCACCTCCGACCTTTTCAAGGTAATCCCCGTGATCTTTCACGCTGTATATATACTTATCCAGGTATATATTGAATGCATCCCTGCTTTGGGTCGCCTCAACGTATTCTTCTATCCGGTCGGCGTCGTAATCGTATTCGCGATACACGGATGTCGGATGCGCGCCGTATGGGAGTTCCACCACATGCGAAACCAGGAGGCCTGGAATAACACAGCGCTCGGGTTCCCGGCGGATCACTTCCGTCGACACCACTTGCTCGGCAATGACGATCGCTCGCTCGCTCGCTTTTACCTGATCGCCGGAATCCCATTTCGGCCCCATAATCCAGCTGTTCCCTTCATCGTCGCATGCCTGCACCTGCACAATTGCAACATCGGGAACAAGCGGCTTCAACACGAGCCAACGATCCTGGGTAAAGGGATCGTCAACAAAGGCAACCTCCGATCCCGATCTTTCCTGGATCCGGGACAATAAATCGGACCCGGCCAGCGAACGAATCGGGATGAAAGGGAGACCCAGCGAAGCTGCCAGGTAACGGAATGCGATCGAGAGGCTGCTGTACTCTTCGGCAACGAGCTTACCCGTTTCAATTCCGGCATTGACATTGGCAAGCAGCCCGAAACGGTCCAGCGATCCACCGCCGTAAATGAGGCGATCCACCGCCCCGGCACCGACAAGCATATCCGTATCCATTGCGCCGACACACTGCGATACGGTCAATCTTCTGATGCCCTGGCGGATCACTTCCCGTACAAAGGCCATGTTGCATCGGGCAATTGAAAATCCCGAAAGCCCTATATGCGCACCTGTCGGGATTGATTGTACCGCTTCACTCAGGCTGGTCCGTTTTGTCATGAATTACTCCCGGCAACATTAATTTTATCCGGCGCTGGATCCATCCCCACTGACGGGGAAAAAACAGACTACGCCATCAACCTTCCATGCGCAAGTCGACAGGTTAATTCCGCTCATTCCGATTGTCTTCCTGAACAGTTATTCCGGCGGGCATGCACCTGTTCGATAAACAGGATTTAGAAAGGTCTGGCGGGCAGTGAAGAAACCCGACCTTAGGTCGGAGCTTCTTCCCAAGGAAAAAGCCATGGGAGCCTCTGCCTCAAAACCCGGATTGCCGTTCATTACCAGCGATAGGTTGGAGCGTTCTGGCTTTTTCCCGTAAATATAATGGAGGGGAAATAGAGAAGCCGCGCAATAGCGTTTAAAAAGCTTGTTGCACGGCTTCGATTAGAAATCAGGATTCCCATAGGGAACACACGGTTATTCCTTCTTCTTCCTGTCGGCTGCGGCAAGGATCTGTGAACCCTGACTCTCGAGCCACTCCCTGTCCTCGTCGTCCTTAAGCCAATCCGTCACGTGACCGATCATGTCGCCGGTTTCATACAGGGCCATATACAGCAGGCACCGATTCTTCTCATCGTCAATGGCAATCTTGGTCAGATAGCTGGTTGTGTATTTCAGCTTTTCGTGAATCTGGTCCAGAACCATATTGGCGATCGGGCAGATGTAGGGCCTAACGCCTTCCGCCTTGACATGGGCTTCCTTGCCATGATGCATGCAACCCTTTACCGTCAGCTTGAGCATGACTCCATCGCCGCCCGTTTTGTACTTAACGTCTTCAACCATGCCCTCTTCCTTCATCACCTTGGCGCAGCTTTCGACTATTTCAGGCACGGACGCTCCTTCAATCTTGTGAGACCGGATGAAGTCGACGCCCACAAACTCACACTTCCAGTAGGCCATGCCGGAGAGTTCCTGGTACATGAGTTCCTCAACCCGTGCGAGCACCTCGTTGCAATATTTTATCTTATCCATTAGGGCCTCTCCTTATTTCCAAATTTTTCCCAGTACACCATTTCCTTAAGCGGCAGTTTCGGCCTCGGATGCTTACGCTGTTCCTTAGGCCATCCGACTGCAAGGTAGGAAAGCACTTTGAAATCACCAAAGCCCGTCGGAATGTCCAGGATCTTTTTGAACCGGATGGCATCCCTGGTGCTGGCCACCGGGCCATAAACCCAGCAGGATCCCAGTCCCATGGCATGGGCCTGAAGGATCATATTCTCCATAGCCGCGCAAAGATCATAGGGAACGTCGACGCTTCCAATGCGCAGATCTCCGATTACGGCGAAAATCACCGGCGCCTGTTTGCAGAATTCCGACACTCTGCCGGAGTACATGAATTCCAGGACGCCTGCCCGCTTTTCAGGATCTTCGATCCCTTCAAATCTCTGCTGCAGCTCATTGAGGCAGTACCAGGAGGTCATACGGGATCCGCTCCCCTGCTTGGAGAGATCACCGATCTTGTTTCTGGTTTCTTGGTCGCGGATAACGATGAATTTCCACGGTTGATAATTCTCACCGGTAGGCGCCCATCGGGCGGCCTCCAGGATCATGTCAATCATCTCATCCGGAACTGGATCCGGTTTGTATCTTCGGATGCTCTTTCTCGATGTGAGTACATCCAGAAATTCTTGGCCCGTCATATGGATTTACCTCCAAGCTTGAAAAAATAATTAAGTGCCGGTTCTGCCGTAAGAATCCGTAACCTCGTGCAGGGCGTGCCCGCACTCGGAACAACTGACAGAACCCTATTTTCTAGAACAAATTACAGATCCCGGCAACCTGAAAACAATCATGTTGCCATCCTTGTTCCCTGTCAACAATCACGCTGCCCCGAAGGCGTCAAACCGGTCCGCTAAAGCCTGATTTGTCTCCGAAGCATGAATACGATCAGATGACGCTCCCTTCCTTGAGCTTCTTCATTTCCTCTTCTCCGATCCCCAGAAGCCCGCGGTAGATTTCTTCGTTGTGCTCACCTGCATCGGGAACGCGCTTGCGTCGGTCGCCCGGTGTCTTGGACATCTTGTAAACCGAACCGGAGAGCTTCACTTTGCCGGAAACCGGCTGTTCCACTTCAACGATCATTTCTCTTTCCAGCAGATGGGGATCGCTGGCAACCTGGTCGAAAGTGGGTAACGGAGAACAGGGAACTCCGAATTTCTTGAGGATTGCGAAAATATCCTCGACGGTCTTTTCCTGACACCATGCCTGCACAACACCGTCCACTTCTTTCATATTTTTTGTTCTGTTCTCCCGGGTGGCAAAGCGTTCCTCGCCGCTCAGGTCCTCCCGGCCCATCGCCTGAAGAACCTTCTGCCATTGAGGATCTGTGATTGTGCAGATAACCACGTACCCGTTCTTGGAGTGATAGGCGCCGAATGGTGCCGAACTGCTGAGCTTGTTGCCGAATCTTTTGGGAACTTCGAGTGTATCGAAATAATCGGCTCGATCCGGGAACACCATCGCCCAGATGCCGTCCTGCATAGAGATGTCGATGGACTGCCCCTCACCCGTCACGGTCCGGTAATAGAGGGCCGCCAGGATGGCGATCACCCCGTTGTATCCCCCCATGTAGTCCCCGAGTGAGATGCCCGCCTTCAGCGGTTCGCCGTCGGGCTGGCCGGTCACGCTCATCAACCCGCCCATCGCCTGGGCCACCACGTCATAGCTCACGTCGTTGCGACGGCGACCGGTTTGTCCAAATCCTGAAATTGAGGCATAGATAATTCGAGGGTTGATCTTACGCACTTCTTCATAGCTCAATCCAAGCCGATCCATACCACCGGGGGCAAAATTTTCCACGAGGATGTCCACCTTGGCCGCCAGCTTCTTGGCAATCTCCACTCCTTTCGGATCCTTGAGATTCAGGGTTACGCTCTTTTTCCCCCGGTTGTAGGAGAAGAACTGGTAGGACTCTCCTTTAGAGGTTTTGGGCATAGCCTGCCGTTCCGGTTCGCCGTCTCCCGGCTTTTCTATCTTGATGATCTCGGCCCCCAGTTCGCTCAATACGCTCGTACCGTGCGGTCCGGACAAATACTGTGTAAAATCCAAAACCCTGACGCCTTCCAATGCTCCCTTCGCCATGAATCCCATTCTCCTTATCTATTGATAGGGGCCGGAGTCCTGCTTCCGGCTGTGCATTCCCCGTTTGCCTCCATGCCAAAAACTTATATTTTAGCATCATTTCGGAAGTATGTTCGCGAATGCTGATTCTGTCCTTAATCCAGCCCTGACATCCGCCAGGCTATTGTTGTCGGACGTTGGCTCCTCAGTTGGATCCCTATGGATTTCTGCACGAATTCGGATAAGATCATCCTGCAAACCAGCAGGTATTTTATAGCCCGGATCGGTAATCCGCGTCCAATATTAAGAATAGCTAGCGGTGATAATAATAAATTATCAGAAACAAATGGGAACATCAGCGTAATTCCGGCAGGTTTTTTATAAAACGGCCCAGAAGCGGAGAAGGATTGTCCCGGCGCCAAACAGCCACCAGTTCGGATATGGGCGGTTCGACCTGCAGCTTCTTATAAACAACACCCTTCACATGAATGGAATGAAACGATTCGGGAACGAGTGAAACTCCCAATCCGGCCGCCACCAGAAGAAGTCCGGTTTGCAGCAGCCGCGTATTGTGAACGCGTTCCGGCCGCACGCCGGCCCGCTGGTATGCCATGCGCACCTGTTCGTAAAACCCGGAGCTTGAATGGCCGGCAGGCATGATCGCGGTCCAGGAAGCCAGATCTTTGAGGTCGACACGCCTGCAGCGGGCCAGTTTGCAGGAAGCCGGCACGGCCACTATGAGGCGATCCCGGGCAACAACCATCGTTTTCAAAACATCCTGGGACAATTTAGCGTGCACAAAACCAATGTCCAGCTGCTCCCTGTAAAGTCCGTCGACCTGCTCCCCTGCGGCCAGCTCATTCAGTTCGACTTCAGCCAGCGGCACCTGCCTCTGCAGCTTTTTCATGGCAATCGGCAGTACACGAATTGCTGCCGTGCTGACAAATCCGATCCGGATCGTCCCGGCATCTCCGAATTCCACCTTTCGCGCTTTCATCACCGCTCGATCCGCCTGCTTGAGTATGCGCTGGGCATTTTCGTAAAAAGCCTTTCCAGCCGGCGTCAGATGGACCTTGTGGCGCGATCGTTCGAAAAGCGTCACGCCGATTTCCTCTTCCAGTTGCTTGATCTGCTGGCTAAGCGCCGGCTGCGCCACATGCATGATCTCGGCGGCGTGGCGAAAATGCAGTTGTTCTGCAACCGCAACGAAATATCGAAGATGCCTTAATTCCATGATTCACCCGGAGTCCATTGCGCGCTTGATATCTTCAGACAATACACCGTTGCCCGATCCGATGGCAAGCTTTCCGACTCAATGACAGGGCATCGCCCGGATCCCTCTTTCAATGCCGACGAAGCGTCGCGGATATTTTCTCTCTTCCGGAAAAGACGGATAATCGTCAGGGGTGCCCACATTAGCGGGAACAACAGGGCGAGAAACTGATAAAAGCTCTCTTAAATAGAACCGGGATAAAGTATATTGCAACTGTCGGCCAATAACACAAGGATGCCTGTAACATGAAATTCCACAAATACCACGGACTCGGCAATGACTACATCGTCATCGACCCCGAGGAATGCGATCGGGAGCTGGACATCCATACAATCAAGACACTATGCCACCGCAACTTCGGCATCGGTTCGGACGGAATACTTTTCGGACCGGAAACCGTTGAAAATACCTTCAAACTGAAGATTTACAATCCCGACGGGAGTGAAGCGGAAAAGAGCGGTAACGGCCTCCGGATTTTTTCCCGTTACCTGTGGGATTCCGGGAAAGTCAAAGATGATCCGTTTATTATCCGTACCGCCGGAGGGGACGTGACGGCACAGGTACTCGAAAACGGTGCCGTTGTTCGGGTAGCCATGGGGAAAGTATCCTTCAATGCCGAAGCCATCCCGGTTCATGGCGAAATCGGCGATGTGCTGAACTGTAAAATGGTCATCCGCGGGAAAAATCTAACTTATTGCGCCGCTACAGTCGGAAATCCGCACTGCGTTGTTACAAGCGAACCCGTTACACCTGAAACGGCTCGAAAACTGGGACCGCTTATTGAAGTCGAAAAGCGGTTTCCCAACCGCACCAATGTCCAGTTTCTCGAGGTGCTCGACCGAAACAACATCCGGATTGAGATCTGGGAGCGCGGCGCGGGTTACACCCTGGCTTCTGGAAGCAGCAGCAGTGCCGCTGCGGCCGTCGCCCGCAAACTGGGCTTCTGCGACAAGGAAATTACCGTTCACATGCCCGGCGGAAAACTGAAGCTTTCCTTTGATGACGATTTCTCCGTTACAATGACCGGTCCTGTGGCAGCGGTGTGTGACGGAGTCCTCCGGGAAGAGTGCCTGAATTAACCCGCATTGCTCGCAAACCTAAAACCACGGACAGGTAAAAATCAGGTGGTATGGCGTCCTTTTTCCCCGGTCACGGGATGGGGGTAGTGGAAAGGAACNNGCTGTAGTTCAGAACCTGGATCTTCCAGACACCGTTCTCTCTCACATAGGAATTTTCGTAGACTCCTCCTTCCCAGAACTGGCTCGGAATGGGAGTAGGCTCCCTTCTGCTTTCATGGATTCCGCCCATCAGGAAACATCGGAAACGGCCCCTGGCGGTCCGGCGATCCGGAGCGACATCGACGATATCCTGGACCTGGAGATGATCGGTCAGGACACCGTATGTCGGCCCGTCAATTCCGAAGCCGTCTCCGAAAAATCGCTTTACACCCTGTTTTCCCTTGAAGATGCCGTTCAGAAAATGGAACTCGCCGTCCTCAGCGAATAAATCCACAATCTCCGGGAACAGCCATTTATCCATGTAGTAGCCGTACTTGAAGTGCAGAGTCCGTATTGCCTGTATATCCTCGACAACACCGGTGCGATGCGTCAGTTCGGCCACCTGTGCCTTCAAGGCGGCGATTTCTTCTTCGGTTGTCATTGGAACCTCCTGATCCTGAAAACGTGCATTTTCATTCTGTTGTTTTCTGCGCTTTGCGCAACAGCTCCTCCAGGTCGTCGTTCAACTCCAGGTAACTGCCGGAAAGCCCGTCGTAACGGCCTGAAGCCAGATCCACGCACCGCTGCGCGCACCGCTCGAGATCCCGGTCGGAGCCGGGTTCCGCCTTGCGCTGCTTCAAAATTTTAATCATTTCCGGCCTCCATCGCTGTGCACCGGGATCCCGCATGGTGATTTCGGCCAGTTCCGTAATGACGAAACCGGGATCGATGGCGAAAGCGCTGACCCCGAATTCTTTAACTTCGGCGGCCGTCAACTGGACGAGCCGGTTCTGGGCGGTTTTCCCCAGGCAGTAGGCCGACATGCTGTGGTCCACACGATACGATCCTATGGCAGACACCACGATGATCCGGCCGGCGCGGCATTCGACCATGGATGGCAACAGCTCTCTGATAAACATGAATGGAGCGCGTATATGCACCTCCTGGGCGAACCACCACTCGGCAGGATCGGCCACCCAGGTCGGGGCAAAGGGGCCGGGAATCCCGGCGTTATTGATCAGGAGTGTGACGGGACCGAAACATTCCGTTGCTTCATGAACGATACGGGCCACATCCTCCGGACGTGTCACGTCTCCGCTGACGGCAAATCCGTTTCCCCCGGCAGATTTAATCTCCGACACGGTCTGATCCAGTTCCGCCTGGGTGCGTGCCGTAACCGTAACTGCGACTCCTTCGGATGCGAGCCTCAACGCGATCGCACGGCCGAAACCGCGCCCCCCGCCGGTTATAAGAGCTGTTTGTCCTGCAAGTTCCCCGGTCATGTTTCCCTCTCTTTCGCTAAAAACGGATTAGATGTTCAGCGCCCTTTCTTCTTGTGCAGTCAGATTTTTCTTGAAGTTTTTCAGCTTGGCTTCCCCCTTTATTGTTACTGAAACCCTTCCCCTTTTTATATCCAGGTATCCCATCAATTCCAGCTCTTCGCACAGAGCCTGGACCATGATCGGACTCAGCGCCGGATAGATACCTTCAATCTGTTCACTTGTAAATTCATTGAGAATTTGACTCACCCGGATTCCCGGTTTGGGCCGTACTTTATGAAGGATCGACATTTCCCGTCGGAAATAGGGGATCGAATCGCCCTTCTCGGCCAGGTCGAAAGCCTCTACCTTCATCATGACCCGGGTCCGGGTGTCGGCGCAGGTGACGACCGAGGTATCCAGACCGATTATCCTTTTACTGCATGGCGGCCACTCGAAAGCATGCTTCGGCTGCATGCTTGCGATAGAATCTTCGGGTTCCACTTCGGTATGCAGAATATTTCTGAAGCCGATCCCGTCGTATTTCTTTTTGCCGGGATCCCGGCGGCTGACCGGGGCGTACCAGAATGGAAAATAGACCATTGGATCCGGCACTTCCCGTGGACCGGCCGCATAAACTGCGATCATTTTCGGCACCAGGACGGCCGAAAAACCNNGTTGCCTTGACCTGAAACATACCGACCTCCGGACTCTGAAACGTTAGATGCACAGGATGCAGCTTAGCCGTTTAATCAGCCGTCACCCAACCGGAAGGCATGCCGTAAGGAACCTCGAACAGCACGGCTTCCACCCGTGTAATGACTCTGTTTTTAATTTTAAACAATTCGCCGATCATGAAACAAAACGGAGCATCTCCGAATCCACTGATTTTCCGGACCGATCCATCGTCCAATACAACTTCGGGAAGACCCGCATGGTCGAAAAAAAGTATCGCATAAACAAGGCCCCTTTCTTCATCCACAATCGGAAACCGTCGTTCGCGGACCTTGGTAATGACCGCGGCGAATCCGTGAATATTGAACTGCTCCCCGCAGGTCAGATGGCTGTTCATAAAGTCGGAGCCGGGATTATTGGCCGTAATCGTACCGTTTTCCATTCGCGTGCAGCCGGGATCAAACGGCGTAATATCCCCCCTGTTCTGTTCCAGCCCTTCGAAATAGGAATTTGCGATATTAACCAGTTCTTCCCTGGACGGCCTATCGTCTGCTGCCAGTGCCTCGGCGAATATGGGATGATCGACCAGTCCGTCGGGATTGTGAAGAGCCGCGCCCGTGCGGCAGACAATGGCTTCAATTTCGCTGATGTTTTTATTTTCAACCTTGATCCGGGTCATGATGATCTGCTTGTGGCCGTTTTCTTCCACAATCCCACGAAAGCCGACCTGTCCGGACTGCGGATCTGCAAAATATAGTCTTTTATCACCGATAGCGGTGGCAACCTGCCACATGCCGTCATTCATCTCCAATGCCTGACCGTTCTCTGTATACTTTGCGTTCGGAGTCACAGGCAGTTTTGAAGCATCGTGTGCAAGCAGGGCTTCCAGGTAAAGGTCGACAAAACCTTCCAGGCACGCCCTGTCACAGGGATCGGGTGCGTCAAGCTCGACAGTGGAATCGTTACCCGTTGTACAGGCTGTACAAGCGAGGATGAATAAAAGTAGCGCGATAGCGGAGCATTCCCGTTTCATAACCCTTCCCTCCATAAGTGCGTATATTAATACGTTTGGGAAACATCATACTTCGAAAAAATGGTGACAGGCTAGAATTTCACTCTTTAAAACCATCCTCACACAAAAACAGAATAGGTTTTATAAAAAAGGGAAATTCTAGCCTGTCACCATTTTTTAAAGTAGAATCGGAGCAATTACATATTTTAATGCAGGTCAACGAAGCTGATTCCATAGCTGGGGAGGGCTTATGTTTGGCGGGTATGCAGGGAAAATCCTTATCGTTGATTTATCTGTAGGTTCCATCGAAGAAACCGTTTTGCCGGAAAAAACATATCGGGAATTCATTGGTGGATATGGGCTGGGCATCCGCATGCTGTACGAACGAATGCCGCCCGGAGCCGATCCCCTCGGTCCGGATAACATGCTGGGATTCGTGGCGGGCGTACTCACGGGAACCTCCGTCCCAGGAAGCGGTAGATACGGCGTCGTCACAAAATCTCCTCTTACAGGCGCATGGTGCGAATCCAACGGGGGCGGCACTTTCGGACCGGAACTGAAGACCGCGGGTTTCGATGGAATCTTCTTCAAGGGCATCTCCCCTAAGCCGGTATATCTGCTGGTTAAAGACGGTCGTGCGATATTAAAGGACGCCTCCGGGTGCTGGGGCAAAGATACCTATGAAACCGATGACTGGATTCGGGAGAAAACCGGCGATCCGAAGGTCAAGGTTGCAACAATCGGTCCTTCGGGTGAAGCAAAATCCCTGCTCGCCGGAATCGTCAACGAAAAAGGCAGGGTCGCAGCCCGCGGCGGAGTCGGGGCCGTCATGGGTTCCAAGCGGCTCAAGGCGGTTGCCGTCAAGGGAGGCGTAAAGAAAATCTCTATCGCCAACCGGCAAAAACTCAAGGAAGCCGAAGCGCAATACCGTTCCGTCATCAAAGCGAGCGAGTTCGCTCAAGGTTTGACTGCCGCCGGTACCGGCGGGGCCCTGAGCTTCCTGGTCTCCATAAGCGACTCGCCTGTTAAGAATTGGCGAACAAGCGGCCTGGATTCCATGCCGACAGCAGCCAATCTCGACAGCGGCAACATGGATAAATACAAGATAAGCGCCTATGCCTGCCACGCATGTCCTATTCGATGCGGCGCTATTATCGAACAGAACGAGGGACCGTTCGCCATCCGGGGTGAAATGCACAGACCCGAATATGAATCTCTGGCAGCCCTGGGCAGTCTTTTAATGAATGACAATCTGGAATCCGTCATCAAGGCGAACGATATCTGCAACCGGTATGCCATCGATACCATTTCGACCGGAGCCACGATTGCTTTTGCAATGGAGTGCTACGAGAATTCTCTCATAACCCGGGAAGATACCGGCGGGCTCGAACTTACCTGGGGAAACGCGGACGCAGTCGTGGCGCTGACCGGGAAGATCGCAAAACGGGAAGGCTTTGGAGCCGTTCTGGCGGACGGGCCATCCAAAGCGGCCGAACGAATCGGGAAGGGGGCCGGGAAATATGCCATGGCAATCAGAGGCAAAGGGATAGCCTTCCACGATCCGCGCATGAGCCCCGCCGGGGGCACTGCCTTCATAGCCGACGCCAATCCCGGCCACCATATGAACAGCCAGATCACGGGCATGCTGGAAAACGGCGCGCCTATTGGAAGCGATCCTGCGCTGAAGGTGCCCAAGATGAATCCTTTCGAGGATTTTGACAAAAAGGGACCGATGTACGCCATAGGCGCGGCCTATCACCAGTTGCTGGACAGTTCCGGAATGTGCGCCCTGTATACGGTCAATACCCCTCCGCCGGACCTGGCCGAACTGATCGCCCGGGTTACCGGATGGGACTTCGGATGGGAGGAAGCCCTGAAGGCAGGGAGAAGAGTTTTAACCCTGAGGCAGGCATTCAACGCCCGTGAAGGATTGGCTCCCGATTCTATCGACCTGCCCGACAGAATAAAAAACGAACCCCTCAAATCGGGCGAGGATACGCTGCCTAAAATCGACTTTCAGGCATTGAGGGAAGGCTATTTCTCAGCAATGGGATGGGATGCCAAGACCGGGATACCGTTCAAAGAGACTGTTCAGGATCTTGGCTTAGAGCCTCTGATCGGGGATTTGTCCCCATAACAGGCTACGAAAGTTTATTGAAGGTAAAGCAAAGGCAATTCGAGGAGAGATTCAATAGACAAAATTACTCCCTGTTTCTACTGCGGCGACGGATTTGGGCATGTCTACTGCGTACCCAATAAATTCAAGGTATAAATTGGGCACGCTCACCTCGGGTTCCTCGCCATACTGTCAAGTATGACTGCGGGGCCCTCCGTTGTGCGCCTTGTATCCACGCCACCTGCGCCGCCTGGTATAAGCGAAGCGACCGGAATCCTGTGAGAGATGCGGGCTAGAGCCGCTCTCGGCAAAGCCTGAATAAGAAACAGACAATTCATACTGGCGGGGAAAGATTCGGTACGATATAGGAACCGGTTTGATTGGATTCCGTATTGAAAGCCCGGTTGGTGCCGGTGTTGCGTACGGTAATCTCAGCCCCGACGATACCTGTTCGCTGGGATCCAGGACGGTCCCGTTAAGCTGTGCATAGCTTAAGGTTGCCTGAACCGGTGCTATTTGAGGAAAATTCAAAGTTAAATACTGTGCCTACGAGTATGACCAAAGCATATCTAACAGTTATAGACCTCTCCACTTACACGCGATCCCGTATTCAGCCGGAATGCCGGTAATATTGCTTGGTTCACGCCAGTTAGATCCATTTTCCTATTAGGGTGCAACTTAAATATCACTATTTTTTTTCGTCCCATTTTGCCGGGACGATCTCCAAGGCTTTACTTCAAGGATCTTATTTGTTGGAATTTTCGGTATGCAAGATCTTTCCGTGACTCAAGAAAATAAAAAATTGCGGGTGTTTGGACCGGATGAGCTGCGGAATTGTCGACACGTTCGTTGGTGCGCTTTACGTTCTCTTTTTAAAGAGCTTCATGACGGAATCGTTTGTCCAATCCCCCGCGATCAGGACGGACGGCACAGTGGGCGCGGATAACCTAAAAGCGGAATTACCAGCGGATCCCACGATAAGATCTTCCAGGACACCGAACTTCAAAGCCTCGCCGGGGCACGTTTCGATGCAGACCGGGGCCCGGCCCTTTTGCACCCTGTTCAGGCACATGTCGCATTTCTGCATGGTGCCGCTTTCCCCGTACCGGGGCACTTGAAACGGGCAGGCGCCACCACAGGTCCTGCATCCGACACATTTTGCGGTATCGACGACGACAATACCGTCTTCACTCCTCTTCGAAAGAGCTTCTTCCGGACAGGCTTCCACGCAGGCCGGCTTTTCACAATGGGCACAGGAAAACGAAAGACTCCGGTTTACAATATCCGGGAATTCTCCGCGCCATACCTCCATCACTTCCCTCCAGCGCAATTCCCGCCCAGTTTCATTCCAGGATTGACATGCCAGTTCACAGGCATGACATTGAACGCATCGTTCCGTGCGAATGTAGAATCCGTATTGTTTCCCCATGTTTTTGTCCTAATCCGCTTTCCTGACCTCGACGAGCGTCTGGCTGGACATTGCGGTCGTCAGAGGATCGTAGGCCTTGCGCGCATCCACGCTGTACATGCTGTTTGTATTGGCGCTTCCATCAAGCAGAGGAAATCCCGGCAAACCCAGTTCCTCACAGCCCTGCCACCAACCGTGCAATGCCATAACCGTATCCGGGCGTATCCCGCCATTAACCTCTGCCTTAATTTTCATACTCCCGTGCGGGGACGTTACATCCACCCAATCACCATTACGGATCCCGCGTTCTCCCGCTGTATCGGGATGCATCTGCAGCGTTGGATATGGAAGCAACTCCCGCAGGCCGGGCACGTTACGGAGCCATCCGGCATTGTAGACTTTGGAAGTATGGAAATCCGAAAATACAAGCGGGTATCGTTTGAGGAGTTCGGGAGTGCCGGTCGGACTCTCAGGCGGCTCCACCCAAACAGGCAGCGGCTCAAATCCATGTTTTTCAAACGTCGTGTTGTAGATCGCCACCTTCCCCTCCGGCAGATAAGGCTCGCCGGACAAGCGGGTACTGGGGTGCACGAACACCTTGGCATACTTCTCGTATGCCTGGGGTTTTTTCGGAAAAATTATTCCCGTCGGGTGTCTCCTTAATTCTTCCATCGTCAGGTTCAGAGGCTCGAGCAATGCATCCATGCATGCCCCGATGCCGCCGTTCCAGAAATCCTCTTCATATCCCATCCTGACGGCCAGATCGATCCAGAACTCGTAATCCGATTTATAATCTCCGAGCGGCTCAATGACTTTCCTGCGCGCCATAATCCAGTTGGAGCCGAATTCGAAAGGATGATCGGTTTCGTACATGGTAGCTACAGGAATCACAATATCGGCATATTGCATATCAGCCGTTTGCATCACATCGATGACGACATAGAAATCGAGTTTTTCCAGAGCTTTCAGGACATTTCGTGTTCCGCGCGTGCTGACCGCGGGCTGTGTGCCGGGAGCGATTATAGTCCTTACCGGATACGGTTTTTCCGTAAGAACGCTTTCGATAATCCGGTAGTATGCAGAAGATGTTCCTTCTATCCAGGGCTGAAAAGGTTTTGGGAATTCAGGACCGACCAGTTTGTCCACCCACTCTGCGGTATACCTGTCTTTCAGGCTCGGGTTTTTCGGCCAAGGCGTGCCTCCGCCTGTCGGAAAAACATCACCGCCCGGACGATCCAGATTCCCGCTGATCGCCATCAAGATGGCAATGGCCCGGACGGCATCATTCGAAGAGGGGGCATGCTCCAGGCCGTTTCCATGGTCGATACATGCGGGTTTTGTCGACGCGTAGAGGCGTGCAAAATCGACAATTCGCTTTTCGGGAATGCCCGTGATCGGTTCCGCCCACGCTGGTGTATATTTGCGGATGTTCTCAGCCAGTCTTTCAAATCCATACGTCCATCGGGTCACAAAAGCAGCATCGTATAGATTCTCATCAATGACAACGTGAAGAACGGCTAAGGCAAATGCAGCATCCGTACCCGGTCGGATGGGAATCCAGAGGTCGGAAACCGCCACGTCCGGCTCCATCGTAGGCTTGATGGCGACAATTCTGGCGCCGCGATCCCTGGCATCGAGAATATCTTTCAGATTCCCCCGCGTACTTCCGGAGTANNGGACTTCCATGCGTCACCAGGAACCGGTTCAAGAAATCGCTGTAGGATCGCCGTGCCGGTGAAAGAACGGCGAGAGATTCCGGACCGAATTTTTCCTTCTGCTCCTTGAGCTTTCCGGCGATGAAATCCAGGGCGTGGGTCCATGAAACAGGTTCGAACTTTCCTTCGCCTTTTTTACCTGTGCGTTTGAGCGGATACTTTAGCCTATTGGGGGAATACACCCACTGAGGCGCGGCGTAGGCCTTGGCGCAAAGCCTGCCCCTGTTGATTGGAGATTCCTTCATCCCTTCAACTTTGGTAAATCTCCCGCTTCGCACATGAGCGTAAATACCGCATCCCGGTCCAGGGCCGCACATGGCGCAAAATGTGGGGATCGTCTCTTCATCCGATCGCGGCTTCACGGCTCCTCCTTTTCCAGCGTTTCTAACAGAACTGTTCGAGGAATCATAGCCTTTTCAAACATCCGTGCAGTAACGTTATGGTATGTTTCAGTGAAGAACTCGACCGTAGGTCGGAGCTTCTTCCTAAGGNNCCAGCCTCTGGCTGGGGCCCCAGCAAAAGGCTGGGGCATTCCGGCTTTTTCCCGTAAAACCGGATGTCCTTTACGGATAAATTGGTGTCAGGTTAGAGTGGCATCCATTAATGCAGAAGTTTATAGGATAACTGCAGCACACCACTAACGCAAAATTATAGAAACTGTTTTATGACAACCAGAGGTAATGGGTGCCAATGTAGCCTGACACCCATTTAATCTTCAAACATTTTTCCGGGATTGAGAATATTCAACGGATCGAGGGATTGCTTTATCCGCCGCTGGACATCCACCGATACCGGCCCGAGCGCCTTCTCGAAATAGGGGCGTTTGAGAACACCGACGCCATGCTCGCCCGAAAGAGTTCCTCCCACCGAAAGGGCCGCCTCAAAAACCTCGCCCATCATCAGTTTGACCTTTGCCCACTGCTCCGGGTTTCTTTTATCGAAAAGAATGTTGGGATGCAGATTCCCGTCTCCCGCATGACCGAATATCGCAATCGGAAGTCCATGTTGGGAGCTGATCTCGCGCAAACGTTCTACGACCGCGGGAATGGCACTGCGCGGCACGGTGATGTCTTCTCCGAGTTTGTTCGGGGCTTTGCGTGCCAGTGAAGATCCGACAGAACGGCGCGCTTTCCACAATCCGTTCCTTTCCTCCTCGGTATCGGCTACCTTCACTGTCCGTGCACCGCTTTCCCTGCAAATCCTTCCTACGGCCTCTATTTCCCGAAAAACAGCAGATTCGTCGGAACCGTCCGTCTCGATTATCAGCACGGCTTCAACATCTGTGGCCAAGCCCAGGTGCATCGCTTCCTCAATACAGACAATGGCCGTCTGATCCACGAGTTCCAGCGTAGCCGGGACAATCCCCTCAGCCAGAATGGCATTCACCGTACGGGATGCGTTCGCCAGGGAATCAAAATCCGCCAGAGCAGTTTTGACATGAAGTGGCCGGGCTACAAGTCGGAGAAGCGCCTCCGTTATCAATCCCAGCGTCCCTTCCGAAGAAGCAAACAGGGATGTCAGGTTGTACCCGGTCACATCCTTGATCGGCTTGCCGCCTGTTTTCAGGATCCTTCCGTCAGACAGCACCACGGTCAATCCCAGGATATAATTTCCGGTTACGCCGTATTTCAGGCACCGCGGACCGCCTGCATTGCAGGCAATATTGCCGCCGATGGTGGAATGCCGAATGCTCGAAGGATCGGGAGGATAAAAAAGGCCTTCCTTTTCAACCTCAGACTGAAGGATCGCCGTTATGACCCCGGCTTCGGCGCGGACGGTCGTATTGACGGTATCGATCTCCAGTATCCGGTTCATCCGGGTAAAACAGACTACAATGCCTTCGTTGCTTATGGGGACCGATCCGGCGGCCAGCCCGGATCCCATTCCGCGGGGGATCAGCGGGATCCGGGCTTCGGCGGCCAGTTTCACTACTGCACTTGTCTGCCCGGTCGTTTTGGGCAGGACGACTGCCTGCGGAGTGCCCTCGGCAAAGGTCCCGTCATAGCTGTACACGGCGAGGTCTTCGGGTGTCGAGAGGACACCGTCTTCTCCGACAATTTTTGCGAGTTCCTCAATCATCCTGTTGGCCATCCCCACCCCCATAAGCTTCATCCAATAAGGTTATCGGGTGCACGACACGCGCCCGTTTCCCGCGCCGCTGCAGTCCGGTTTTCAGCTGCATCCTGCACCCGGGACATCCCGAAGCTATAATGTCCGCTTCCGTTTTCTCAATATTATCCAGCTTCCTTTCGAGCACCTTGCGGGAAGTGTCGTAATGCGTAATCAACTGGCTACCGGCCGATCCGCAGCACCAGTCGGCTTCCGGCATCTCAACAAAATCCAGGCCGTCGATAAACGATAAAAGCTTCCTGGGCTCTTTCCATACTTTTTGGGCGCGACGAAGATGACAGGGATCGTGATAAGTAACCCTGGCATCGACGCGACCGGTCGGTCTTTCCAGGGGAATCTCCGTGAGGAATTCGCTTACGTCTCGCACTTTGCTCCGGAATGCAGCCGCACGACCGGCCCATTCGGGATCCTGGGCAAAAAGAGAATCGTACTCCTTTAAGGTCGAGCCACAGGTGGCACAGTCGGCCACGATCACATCGACATCCCAGCGTTCGAAAACTGCGATATTGTTCTGAGCCTGACTCATGACCAGATCCATTCGNNCGCAGGGTTGCGACGCTCTGTTTAGCAAATAGCAGGCTTTGCGCGCAACCGAGAAAATATCCGACGCGATATCGCATCTCCCCATGCGCTTCGGTTATTTCCGGCAAAACCCGCCTCAGCGGCCTCTGTGGAATCCTCGGCAGCATCGCTTCGAGATCCCGCATACGATCCGGCAGGAGGCGGTTAAGTCTGAAAAAATAGACCAGGCGTCGAATCCCGAGTTTTTCATAGAGACGCAAAGGCAGTGTTGCGAGCTCTAGATGGCCTGCTTTCGACAGCAATCCTTTGAAAAAGATCTCTTTCCACTTTTTCGGCTGCCGTTGTTCCTGAACGTACCTCATTGAAAGGGCAAGGTTTGCCGGCTTGATACCGACCGGGCAGATATCGTCACATGCCATGCAGGCAAAACAGCCGTACATCTGCTCAATGAGGTTCGGCGAAAGCTGAAGCTCCCCTTCCAGACCTTTGCGAGTCAGGGCAACACGCCCCCGCGGGGAAGTCGTTTCGTTGAGGTACTCTCGATATGTCGGGCAGACTGCCAGGCACAAACCACAGCGGATACAATTGTGATAGGAGGATTCTTCCGGCTTTTTCAGTTCCAAAACTACACTCTGTTATTTCTAAAAGGTTTTCCGATCGAGCCCATCATTTTAGAACTCTTTATACCACTAAATCATGACACAGGAAGCCGGGAGTCAGAAGCCAGACGATCCATAACTTCCTGAAAAATTGTGGCCACCCATCTTTTGGAACCCTGTTCAGGATCTGTGAGAATATGGGTGGCCACATTTTTGTTGATTCTGGATATGTGGGTGTCCATATTTTTCCCATATTTTTCTGGATTCTCGAAAACTGGACACTATATCTCCACAAATATTTCATATAGCGAAATCTTGTTCCATTCTATAGAATAGAATATTTTTTACTCCATGTGAATTCGATTCATTGCTGGATCTGCGAATTCATTTGCCTATTCGAAAGTGATTGACACAAAGGAGCCTGGTTGGCTATCATGAAACTTTGTTCCGTATGATGGAACAATATGGATTCATAATACAGCTCTTGTAAGCTTTTGCCACAGGGTTTCACCACTGCCAGCCCGCATTTCTCACAGGATTTCATGGTGAGACGGCTCGGAGGTCTTGGATACAAGACGCTCGATCGAAATCAACGGAGCGGACAGGGTCCTCTGTGCCGTCGCAGTAGAAACCTTGTAGAAATGCAGGCTAGGCCGGCAATACAACGATTACCCAGAAGAAATGCGGGGGAAGAAGGAGAATTCTAAATGAGTGCAAAAATCACATACGATGCGTTGACAGCCTATACCACTAAAGTACTGGAAAAACTGGGATATCCCAAACCCCAGGCGGAAATAACTGCGTGGGTTCTGGTAGAAGCCGATGCGCGCGGCGTCCCTTCTCACGGTGTCGGGCGTCTTCCTTTCTATGAAACGAACATAAAGAAAAATTTTGTCTTCCCGGATGCGGAGCCTGAAATTGTCCACGAAACGCCTATATCCCTGACCGTAGACGGCCACAACGGTATCGGCGGCCACATCTCCAAGTTCGCCATGGATCGCATCATCGAGAAAGCAAAGAATTCCGGTGCAGGATTCGCCTCGGTTCGCAATTCAAGCCATTTTGGAATGGCCGCACTCTGGGCGGAATTGGCGTCGAAGGAAGGATTCATCGGAATGTCCTTCACCAACACCCGGATCTGCTCGATCGTTACCTTCGGACGGGAACGCATCCTGGGGACCAACCCCATCTGCTATTCGATTCCGACGACAGGAAAAACCCCCTTCACACTGGATATGGCCACTACGACCGTCGCCCACGGCAAGGTCGAGGTCCACGAGCGCCGCAACAAACCGATGCCGATCGGCTGGTGTGTCGACGAACAGGGCAACGACACGACAGACATCCACGCATTCCAGAAAATTTATCGTGAAAGCAATATGGGCGGGCATCTTTTCCTCGGCGGCGCCGGCGAAGAACTCGGCGGACACAAAGGGTACGGACTCGGTCTGCTGGTCGATCTTCTCTGCTCCGGAATGTCTATGGGTTCCTGGTGCCGCGACACCTTCAGCCCGGTTAACGGCTGCGGTGTAACCCATTTCTTCGGCGCACTGAACACCAATCTATTCGGAAATTCCAACGAAATCGCCGCCCACGTGGAAGGCATCCTCCAGCAGGTACGTGACAGTGAAAAAGCCCATGGCCACGACCGGATCTTCATTCACGGAGAGAAGGAACTGGAAAAACGGACGGAATCCCTGGCTGAAGGCGTCGACGTCGATGACGATGAACTGCAGATGCTTGCCGGCTATGGAGAAAAGTTCGGTCTGGAAAAACTTCAGTAAATACTACACCGCTGAGACCCGGCCAGACAGGCAGAACGCAGAGGTTCGCAGAGAGTTATTTACTCTTCGGATCTCTGCGTTTTTTTATTTTTCCCGCCAACAAGTCACATCCAACACGGTTTTCAGTATGCCTTCTTCGTGCCGTTCGTACCTGTGAAACGCTTTTTCCGCTTCCCCTACAGGCATCCTGGGAGTAGCGAGGGGAGACAGAACCTCCATATTTTCAATATAGAGATTCCGAGCCTTAAGCAGATACTCGGCCCAGTCCGGGGTAACGGTTGCCATCAACAGAGCGTTTTTGCGAAAGAAGACTTCATATTCCAGGGCATACACCGTCTGGTCGGGCACTCCGAACGCAACCACGGTACCGTATTTGCGCACAAGTTCCAGGCAATCGTTGATTGTTGCCATCTGGTGGCCGACGGCCTCAATACAGATATCGGGCGGATCCCATTCTTTTGCTGAAAGACGAGCCGCCTGGACGACTTCGATGCTGCGACTGCTGATCGTACGGGCAACGCCCAACCTGTCTGCAATACGGCAGCGTTCCGTGCTGGGATCGATTCCGACAATAGAGCCGACTCCCTTCTGCGAGGCATACCAGCAGAGCAGCAATCCCATAGGACCAAGCCCCACAACGGCAACGGACTTTCCGCTAATGTCCCCCAGTCTGTCTATCGCATTCATCACTGTCGACAACGGTTGAATCAGACAGGCGGCACCGAAATCATCGATGCCGCCCTCAAGAACCACGGACTTGGATGCCCTGGCAAGGAAAAACTCGGCCAATCCCCTGTTCTCTTCGGGTATAGCCAGAACCCTGTCACCGGGCTTAAACCGTTCCGAATTACTCTCCACGACTTCCCCGACACATTCATGAATAGGGGCTCCGGGAACAAGCGGAAAGGTCCTGTGCCGCTTGTTCCCGGTAAAGAATGGAATGTCGCTGCCGCACAGGGCCGCCCATTCGCTCCGCACCAGTATGCCGTCATCCTCTTCGGGGGACAGCTTGGGTACGGGAACCTGAACCGTTTCAAACACCCTGGGACGCATAACCTGCAAAGCATTCATCATCATTTTTCCTGCTCCCGAACAACCGGCAGCGTTAAAAGCGCATGAGGGACAATCAGTACATCGCTTGTGAAACCAAGCGCTTCCCCCGCCACTTGCAGGGCTTCTTCCATAGTCGCGGCCGGAATCATCTTGCACGTCGAAACCGTTTCCGGGCAGTCGCTTCCGACAATTATGACCTTTGCTTCCTCAAGGACTTTCGCCATAACGAAAGCCCGCTGCTGCCCCGGAGGGTATCCATTCTTTCGAGCATCCTCCAGGATGAACGCAACATCCGGAGCCTCCCGCATCGCCCTGTAAAATCTCTGCTCCCCCACGCCACTTCCTACCCCCTCCTGGCAGGGAGCCGGAATGATAAAATAACCTCCCGGGCGAACAATACAGGTTGGAGCGAAAAACAGGTAAGAGGGAGCCCGGCTGGCCTGGTACAGGTTACTGTCCTTTGGAAAACCCACGCCTCCTATTGCAATATCGTATTGATGCGGCACCGAAACCTCGTACACCGAACGGGCGAAATCAACCTGGTCACGGAAAGCTTCGTCCGGATCCCCGGCAGTGACCCGCAGCAGACGTTTGTCGTCATCCAGCACTACATTGAGTATAAAACGGAGTCCCGCGCGATGCGCCGCCTCGGTGACTGCCTCATGAAACGGATTGCCTTCAATCCGTCCCAGCCGGGTGCCCGGATGATCCACAAAAGCGGGTCCGTGTGTGTGGGCGATCAGGTCTTCACCCGCCGCTCCGACAGCCAGCGTCTTGCGTCCGCCGGAATAGCCGGCATACTGATGCGGTTCCACGATTCCGGTAGCGACTACAACGTCCGCGTCAACAACAGCGCGGTGCACGGATACCGGAACGCCTCCTTCCGTCGTCCCCAGATCCACCAGCGCATCGACATTCTGCGGCTCGTTATCAATCACCCGGTAACGCGAAACAATGTCGGCTCCCAGTTTGGCGATCTTTTCTTCATGAGACGAAGGACGATGCATCCCGATACCGCAAATCAGGGTTATGTCTTCGTCCCGAACACCACCCCTTTTCAATTCCGATAAAAGCGGCGGCACCAGCAAATGGTCCGGACAGGCACGCGTAACATCGGTGAAGACAATACAGGCGCGATCTCCCGCATGAGCGATATCACTTAGAGGCAGCGTACCAAGCGGATGAGCCAGAGCTTCCGCGACAGCAGCCTGCTCATTCTCTAAAGGTGTAACAGGCTTCGAAATCGCCCAATCCACCTGCATTCCGTCGGGAACTGAAAATTGAAGAGTTTTTTTTCCAAATGGCACTGAATACATATCGAAGCCCGATTCGGGGACACCCGCTTAATATTTCACTGCGGGTTAAAAAAACCGGAATATTATATTATCTTTAATTAAATGGTCCGGATAAAGACCTTTAAAAAAAACATTGGACCGCTGTCACGCTGAATCGAATTTTGCCCAATAAAGTTTCACATTGCGAAATTTCGTTCCATAGGGCAGAATAAATCTCCAAAGATAGCATTGTCAATTTTTTAGTATGACACTCAAGGAAAATTCCGATATGCGAAATTGATTGACATAGAGTGGAATTTCGCTTAACATGGAACGCGATTCCGCATAATGGAACAGACTGGAGGATTTGTATTATGAGCAAACCGCCTTTTGTAAGGGCTGCTGATGTGGAAGGCGAATTTCGGAACCCGCCACGCACTTCAAAGCTTCTTTTGGCTCCCAAGTTCGGCGGAGTCAAAAACGTATCGATGGGAATGAATATTACAGAGGTCGGAAGCCAGATTCCCGACCATACCCACACCGAATCGGAAGAGGTTTTATTCCTCATAAGCGGGAAAGCACGGATCGTTATGGAGGGTTCAGAACCCTATGAAATCGGTCCCGAGACCGCTTTCTACTCACCGCTTGGTGTNNTTTTCTCAAGGAGAATGCAGTCATGATTTTTGAAGAAACCCGTAAAGCATTGAAGAAATTGGGACTCCCCGAAGGCGACGCCTTCGATATGCCCTCTTCGGACAAAAGATTTCCCGACGGCGCGCACTTCCGTATTGAATGCCCAACCGTCAATTCCTCAGAAACTGTTAAAGCGCTTCTGGACAGATCAACAGAGATGGGCGTCACAATCAACCGTATCACGGAAACCTTCGGTATATTCCGCCACACGGCTGAAGAGATAAAAGCATACTGTAAGCTCTGCCATGACTATGGTTGTGAGCTGCTGCTTTCCACCGGCCCCCGCGCAACCTATGATACCGGCGCAACGGTTCTGTCCCCCCAGGGCGTACGCGTCAGCTATCGCCTTCGCGGTCAGGAACAGTTGTGTCGCGCGATCGAAGACATCAAGCGCGGTTATGAGTATGGCTGCCTCGGATTCCTGATCTATGACGAAGGCATGCTCTGGGTCGTCAACGAGATGCGCAAAAACGGCGACCTCCCCAAGGAAATCATTTTCAAGACCTCGGCCCATCTCGGCCACTGCAACCCTGCATCCGTAAAGCTCCTGAAAGATCTGGGCGCCGACAGCATCAACNNCCTCCGGGATCCGGCGGATTCATCCGTACATTCGAAGCTCCCGAGATCGTTCGCGTTGCGGCTCCTCTGCATTGCAAGACCGGAAACTCCGTCATCGGCGGACACGGCGAAATGACCGGCGCGACCGACGGAAAGAGAATGGCGGAACAGGCTGCCATCATCGTCGAAATAATCAAGCGATACTATCCGGAATTCAAACAGTCCGGGAAGAATGCCTCTGACATGCGCATTCCCAAGGTTGTCTAAGTAACACCTTTTTCGCGGAGTTATTTTCCGCAGATCAGGAGGAATCATGGGTAGTAAATGGGGAGATTGGGGAGAATGGGAACTGCCTCCAAAAGGCGGGCTCATGGAAACCCCGGGAGTCTATCTTCAGACCATGAATATGGCGCAGATCAATGAACGGCTCAAGACAAACGATCTGATCATCATCCCGGTCGGAAGCACCGAATGTCATGGGGCATCTCAGCCCGTCGGCGAAGATACCTTCCTCGTCACGCGTATGGCCGAACAGGTCGCCGCGAAGATGGGGTGCACGATCGCGATGCCGGTGTGGTACGGATCTCATCCGTTCAACCATCTCGGCATGCCGGGCACGGTTGTCGTTCCCGAAGACGCCTTCCTGGCGAATCTGCGGGCCATCATTGCCGGCCTGTGGAACATGGGCTTCAGAAAGCAGATCTTTCTGAACGGCCATGGGCAGGAAGAAGTCATTCCACTCGCTCTCCACCAGTGGGCGAAGAAGTACCAGATACCTTCGATCCTGATTTCGCTGCACTGGGAGACGGTCATTCATGACCACCTGAGGACCAAAGAGTTCGGCGGCCCCTTCGAAACTCAGTTCGCGCATGCGGACGAAGCGGAGGCGTCTTACTCTCTTGCGCTCTTCCCCGAGTTCTGTGACATGAAACTGGCCGTAGACAACAAACCCGCCGGATTTATTCCAAAGGGGCATGTGGACGGTGGTGGTGAAGTGTATCACCGGCCCATCAGGGGACACGAGCATGTCGGCTTGAGCGGTTCGGAAATCAATGTCTACCCGGAAGGAGTCATCGGCAGCCCGACCAAGGCAAGTGCGGACAAGGCTTATGCCGGTCTCAATGAGCTGCTCGATTACATGTGCAAGCTCATCAACGACATCATGACCGCCTTCCCGGCCGGCACGTTGCCGCCACCGGATAAGGTCACTCAGCGCGATCCGAAGGAGGTCGAGGACGTGATGAAGGGCCCGCTGAATGGTGGAAAACATATTTATACTATAGCCTATCCACCATAAACAGCACTGGCGTCTGAACGCACAATCACAGGCGACCAATATTTATCCTGAATACCGGAACACGCCGTCGGGCATATCATTCATAACCACCCAGCGGCGTGTTCTATACGCCGGGCTGCTAAAGCCGGCTTTTATACCTATCCCGCTTAAACGGGTTGTAACAGGAAGCATTTCATGAAGGAGGTTCGCTTTGTCACAATCAGTGCGCGCCGTTGAGAGAGCCCTCGATATCCTCCTCTGCTTCACTCGAGAAGAACCGACCCGTTCCCTGACTCAGATCGCTGAAGCGATTCACATGTCCAAGACCACGGTACACCGGCTGCTGGCGACGCTCGAAAGCAAGCGTTTCATTACCAGAGACAAGGTCACCGGGTTTTACCGTCTCGGTTTCCGCTTTATTGAAATGGCATCCCTGGTCCTGCAGGATGTCGATCTCCATCGATGGGCCCGTCCATACCTCAAGACCCTCTCGGAGGAGTGCGGAGAAACAGTAGACCTTTCGATCCTTGACGATTCGCATGTCATCTATCTGGATGTTATAGAAAGCCCCCAGCGCGTCAAGCTGGCGGCTGCCATCGGGCAACGTCTTCCGGCACTGTTTACCGCATCCGGGAAAGCTTTGCTGGCCTATATTCCTGAAGAACAAGTCAGAAAAATCATCGATAAGAATCTGGCCGAAAACACGGAACGCGGTCCGGTGTCCGTTCCCGACATTCTGGAGGATTTAAAGCTGACGGCGGAACGCGGATACGCGGTCTCCCAGCAGGAGTACGAAAAGGACATCAACGCCGTTGCCGCACCGATATTCGACGTGAACCATCACCCGATCGCGTCCATCGCAATCGTCGGCCCCTCGTTCCGGTTCACTGAAGACCGGTTGCCTGCACTGGGAGAGTCCATACGCAGAATGGCCCAGGTCATTGCAGAAGAAGTCGGACTCGTTGCCTTATCCGCAATCGTCACACAAACCCGCAATCGTTAGCCCAATAATTGGGTGTCAGGCTAGATTATTATCAATAACCGCCCGACATGAAGAGCAAAATGGCAAATGCCGTTAAAAGCTCCTGCCGGTTGAACGCGCAATGCCCGTAGCGTACAACCGGGATATTCAGATGGTGCATCAGGGAACCGCTGAACAAGGTTTTTAAATTATAAAGTGTCTCATGCCAGTACGGAACGATAGGATCCTGGGTTGTGTGCAGCGTGACCAGCGGGCTGGAAAGGCCGCCCGTGGTTTGCAGCCCGTATTCAATATTCCGGAGGGCGTCGGCGTCGGCAAGGAACCGGTCGACTTGCCGGTTCAGGCGCAAATCGCCGCTTGATCCGGAATACCATCGACGGCTGTTTTCGTATGGATTGCCACCCAGTTTGTCTATAGCATCGTTGGTCGCAAAGATGCCGTACCAGAGAATTCCCAGGATAGTTTCCCGCGATAAGGGGTCATCGGGATCCGTTGGCGCGTTCGCAACCCTCAGGAGCTGTCGCTTCGCGGATGGATTTGCATGGATTGCCGCCAGGACCGCCGGTGCGATTACATTATCCCATATATCCTGATCCACCAGGACATCGGGAATGCCTGCCGGCGTCGGTGTTCCCAGGTCAAGCTGTTTCCCCAGTACCTCCTCAAGCCGCCCTTCAAGTTCTTTCCAGAAATTCGGGAAGAAATAATTGAAGAGGACTAAGAAGTCGCCGAAGTAATGGATCTGTTTACTGAAATTTCCTGCAGGACCGCATATTGCCAATCCCCCGCTGAACAAATCGGGGTTCTCTTCAAGTGCCAGCGCCGTCACCAGTCCACCCTCTGAGACGCCTATCAGGTAGACATTGGTAGGGGTTAAACCGGAAAACTCCAAGAACCAATCCCTCAATTGCTTGATATCCTCCACCGCGTGCGGGATCACCAGGCCGTTGTCACTGTAGCTCGTGGTAGCAAAGGCATATCCCAGACCGGTCAGGATCTGAGACACTGTTTTGTTATCCGGCGGTATTTCATAGTCTACTATTACCGGCATTTCGATCGTGGGGCTTACATAACCGTGGGCAAAAATAACCAGGTCTCCGTTCCACATCCCTTCTTCAGGCAAGCTTATCAGGTTGCAGCCTGTCCCGATTGGATATGTTCCCGGGGGACATAACGGGTCGGCGGCTTTAGCCGGCAATACCGTCGTCACGAAAAGAATCAGGCATGAAATCATGATTCCAAGGATCTGAAATTTTTCATTCCTTGAGATTCGAAGCATAACTCCTCTCTTTCTGAACCAGCCTCTCTCTGAATCCCAATCCCGTATCAGATTCAGGAGATTTCCCAACTTCATAAACATTCAATGGCAGAGACGGGACCCTTTCCGCGATCCGGTCATCTGAAATTTTATGTGCGCACTTCCGGTTAGCGAAGCTGTAACTGAGATATCTAATTGAATTGTAAAAATTTATCGTGTCCGGATACGGAAATCAAGAGTCGTAAAGGAAACGATCGAAGACAGAATCCGGACGCAGGAAGGTAAAAATCTTGCGATTGTCTGTTTTTGGAAGAACCTGGGCGGGGAATCGGCGTCTAACTGGAATTTCCCCAATTAATTCAAATTTATTTTTTCAGGAATTAAGGCTGATTCATGGGGGAAATTCCAGCCTTCTGACACTAATTTTTTATCCGCCGGTAATGTAAGGGAAAAAGCACAGCCTGGAGTCGGATTGGACGGGATCATCCAGGCTGCTCTGCACTCCATTGATAGTGACCAGGCCGATTTCATCCGGATTCAGGCCGATAGTCATTGCCAACTCCCGGGCTGTTTCGGTCTTCTGAATTTCCATGGTCTGTCTCCGGGGCTTTCCGGGAAGAAGCTGCCCGAAAACTTCAATATCGACTGCCACCGAACTCTCCCTATAAGGTGTCGAAAAGCGAATCCAGATCTGAATCCGGCACATCGAAGACCGCGTTATGGGGCGGCAAAGGCTCTTCACGCATGTATTCCGGAATCCGATAATCATTTTGTGTAATACCCGCTTTTTGATTGAATTCCAGCTCGGTTCGCAGCACGTCGCGGGTGAACCGGTCATAATCTTCCAAGGACCATCCCCAGCCGTAGATTCCGTTGATCATGTCGAGCATAAGCTGCGGGTTGGAAATAATGGGAGGACGGGCAAACAGGCATAGTCCGGTGCTGTCCAGCATGGCTGCAATGATCTGCAGCTTCAGCGAAAGCTCCTTCTGGCCTTCAGTACCCAGCGGATTGACCTCTTTGCGGGCTCCGAAAGCGTTCCCCGCCGTATGGTCTGCGCCCTGAGGTGAAGTCGCATAGGTAACGCCGTTCCCCTTCAGTGTCCGCGGATCGTAGCCGGGCATCGCCTGTCCCAGGGTGACCGGAACACGCCGCACACCCAGGACACGACCGGTTGTTGCCGCGCCGCAGCCCAGGACACGACCCAAAACAGTCCCTTCGCCGATCTGTTTCATTAGACCGAGAATTCCCTCTATATCGCCGAATTCAGCCAGTCCGGCCTCAAGAGCTACGCCTAGGGCAGCACCGGTTTCGATCGTATCGAGACCGAAATCGTTGCACATATAGTTGATTTGGGCAACATCATCAAGACTGCCGATCCCGAGGTTGGAGCCTACCAGCGCAATGGTTTCATACTGGACCGTTCCGACGATGGGTTTGCCCGATGCATCCGGAAAGAGGTTGCGGCATGCGATCACGCAACCGGGCATGCAGCGCGTTCCCACTTTCCCCTCGCGGGCCAGAACAAGTTCCCGGAGTTTTTCGCCCCGGAGCTCTGTAGACGGTTCGAACTGCCCCTCGGAGAAGTTCTTCGTCGGAAGCGATCCCATTTCATTCACGGCGCCCACGATGGAGGCCGTACCGTAAAGGTGCTGTGATCCTTTCGTCCCCAGTTTCGGGCTTTGAATCAATTCCTGGGCAAAAGCCTTGGCAGCAGCGCGGAAGAGTTTCTCGTCTTTCAACTCCATCGATTTGCCGAGAGGCTTTTTAATAACAACCGCCTTAAGTCCCTTGCTACCCATCACGGCACCGAGACCGCCGCGGGCAGCATGGTTGCTTCTCTGGTCCTTATCTCCGGTGGATGCGATACCTGCCCCCGTCATCAGTTGCTCGCCTGCCTGACCGATGCAGATAACGGTGGCATCGGTTCCATACTTCTCCTGAAGTTTGTCCGAAGTCGCGTAGGTCCCTGTGTTCAGCAGGTCATCGGCAGGGACAAGTTCGGCCGATTCACCGTCGATTACCAGGATATAAAATTGTTTCGGCTTCCCCTGGCCTTCGACAACTATCGCCTTAATTCGCAGTTTCCCCAGGTTGTCTCCGCCGGTACCTCCGGCATTCGCCTCTTTAATGCCTTTTGTCAAGGGGCTTTTAGCTCCGATGGACAGCCTGCCTGCTGTTGGAACGATCGCACCTCCAAGCAGTCCGGGGGTAAAGATCAGTTTGTTATGCGGTCCGAGAGCATCGCAATCGGGCGGTATTTCTCTCAGTAGAAGCTTCGCAATCAGTGCTCTACCACCAAGTTGTTCATATTCAGAGGAAACGGGTTCCCAGCGAACTTCGAATTCCTTCATATTAACGCGCAGTATCTTCACGGACGACCTCCTGGATACATTGATATAAAATACTTCATCATAATGCCGTTTCCGCTCTGCGTCAATCATTTTCACACTACGGAAACACAATAGCCATTATAAGCGGGAAATTTCATCCCGATGGACCATAAATATAATCGAAACCGTCAGGAAATATCAGTCGAAATTCAGAAATTCCCACATTTATCCCTCCCCGAAAAAAAGATGTAACAGATATTGAGAGAAAACCGCTTTCCGGACCCGAATTCCGGGTAATCTGAGCTTACAGGACCGGTACAACCTTCATCCGCCATAGATCCCATCGCTTCGTATTAAAGTTCACAGCATGGTCGCGATAGGGTATATTTGTAGAAAGTTTAGGCGTATACCCTCCCTCGGAGAACCTTGTATGATCGGATAGCCATTTTCATATTCATGGAGCATACTGGAGGAACAGCGATGCACAGGTTTCTAAGGATCCCTCTATTTTTATTTCTGCTGCATGTCGCAGGCTCATTCGCTTTCTCTCAACTTCGAAATACCAGTCCGTATATGCAGGACCGCGTCAATATAGAAAACACCTATTTCGTACTATACGATACCAACGAAGCGGGCTTTGGTTGGGCTTCGGAGTGGACGCAGACGACCGCGCGGACGCAGGCAGAGAAAACGGCCCTATTCAAATGGCACTTCAAAGACGGTTCCGTTGCCTATACCCAACAGGGGGACTACATCGGAGATATCGGCATGTTTCTGGCCTACCTTGTGACCGATGAATCTGAAAAACTTAAAGATGTTCACGGAAACCCGGCCCAGCCGATGACTCTGAAGAATTATCCGGTAAAAATCGAACTCTGGGTGGGAACAGCCGGAGAAAAGACCGATTTCAAGCCGGAAATCCTGATCGATTCGGTTTGTTACAACGAGGAGGGCATCGAATACGGTTACGCCTATTACTTCTACGACTGCGGAAATTTAGCGGAACAATAGAGAATTTCCATCCTCAACCTTTAATCGACCTTTTTGAATCCCCAGGAATCGGGATCATCCTTCATAACAACAACCCGGCCCGTTAGCGGGACTTTGTCGGGCAGACTACCCCGTGTGCAGGCTATAAAAATCATTTTGGCCAGGTTCAGACGGGAAACCTGCCGGAGTCCGATATAGGAAGTGGTCAGCCGGGGATTGATTTCGACCAGCCGAACAGATTCATCGGTCACGATCATATCCACTCCAACATATCCGTTAAGCCCCTGTATTTGATCCACTGTCAAACAGGCCAGATCGATGGCATATCGAGCTTTCTCGTGACTGAAAGGCACTTCACTGCCCTGATATTCAAACGGCAGGCCGGGCTGAACCAACTGCCGGTTCAGACTCAACGGCACACAGTCGCCTCCTGCAACAAGCAGAGAAACGCTCGTATGGATTCCGTCTATAAAAGGCTGGAGCAAAATCCTGTCGCAGGATGACGATGCCAGACGAATCCTTGCCAGGGCTTCCGGTATATCGGCAGGATCGGCAACAAGGCAAACACCTTCACTTCCCATTCCATCCGGAGGTTTGAAAACCAGCGGGAATCCTTTTTCTTCCGCCTTTTGTTCCACGGAGTCGAATCCGGCGATGCAGGTCTCCACAGCAGGCAGGTTCGCACTGCAAAAAATACGGTGACAGATTTCTTTATCCCCGGCTATGGAGGTCGCCGAAGCACTGGATCCCAGCAGAGGTATCCCGGCACTCTCGACCTGAGAGGAAAGCCTTGATAGAATGCCACCGGTTTCCGGAGCAACCACCAGTGCAGCATCACAGCGATCCAAGAGCGAAAGGAAGGCGGCATCATGCTTGCCAGGAGAAACACGAACCACCTCGTCCGCAGGCAGAGTCTCCCGGTTCAATCCGGGGATACGGTCCTCAAACCGGGGATCCAGCACGGTAATGGTACGCACGGCATCCCATTTTTGAAAGTCGGCCAGAAGCGCCCACAGGATGCCCAGGGCTTCAACAACAAGACAATCCGGAAGTTTCCCTTCGGGAAAACCTCCCCCGGAAAAATATTCGTATACCAACACTTTTGACGGCATAGACATGCGAATTATCCCTGTCATAGATCTGCTGAACAACCAAGCGGTCCACGCAATAAAAGGCGATCGAAAATTTTACAAGCCGGTAAAAAGCGTGCTCTGCGACTCATCCGATCCGTTGGAAATCGCCAGGGCGTTTCGCGACCGGTTGGGACTGCATGAAATCTATATTGCCGATCTGGACACCATCCAGAATTCCGGGCGAACGAATCAGAGAAACCTGGTAGAACGTCTTTCTTCCCGTGAGAATTTCCGCGTTCTCCTGGACGCCGGAATTTCCGATATTGAAAGCGCCGCCAGATGGCTCGATCTCGGCATACACAAGGCCGTGATAGGATCGGAAACCCTGAATGCCTTGGAAGTTCTGATCGGAATTCCAGCGAGTTTTCCACAAAACCGGATCGTCTTCAGCCTGGATTGCCGCAACGGGAGAATCCTTTCAAAGTGCCCCGATCTGGACTCGTTGTCCCCTATAAAAGCTCTGAAACTACTGCAATCTTCAGGCTGGCGGGAGATCATCGTACTGGATCTTGCAAGGGTGGGAAGCGGCCGGGGTGTAGACCGCTCTTGGATAATTGAAGCACAGGCAAGTTTTCCCGACCTGACACTGCTCGCCGGTGGGGGAATCACCGGCCCGCAAGAATTAAAAAGGCTTCAATCTCTCGGGATCAGGGGGGTTCTTGTAGCAACCGCTCTGCATAGCGGCTCAATCGGACCGCAACACATTCCGGCACGGACCCGAAAGCCGGAACTACCGAACCGTCCCTTCCCTGAAACAGATTAAAAATCCACCGCTGAAAAGTAGAAAGCGCAAAGATTCGCAGAGTGCAACGATACAACTTCATTTCTCTGCAAATCTCTGCACCTCTGCGGTAAATTTTTTACCGGCGTTGCCTACTGGTGGGCCGCAAAAGGATGGGCCGCTTTGCTCTTCTTGGCAACCACTTCCTTCGCTTTAGGCTCACCGGCAACGGCTCGCTTAATGGAAAGCTTCGTCGCTTCGTAGTTGAAATCCTGGATCTTGGTGTCGTCCGCGGCTTCCCAGTGAATGAATACGCCGACAAGGATGAAGACGTCGTCGGCTTCCGCTGCCGGGATCGTGCCGTCTTCCACACAGTCGGCCACAGCCATCGCGACAGCTCTCTGGGCCGGACCGAACATCTGGACCGCCTGGGTAGCATTCTTAATGGTGACCTTGTTGAACATTACCGTGGAAGGCTTGCAAGCAAGGTTCGGGGCTACGACCGCCAGCAGGGAGGTAAAACCGTCCTTGTTGTTGGCGAGCGAGTTGCAGAACGCCGTCTCCGCTGCGCTGCCGCGCGGACCCATCACCAGATCGATATGGGCGACTTCATTTCCTTCTCCTACCAGTGCTTCTCCTACCATTACACGATCAATCTTTGCCATTTCAATCCTCCTAATATTTATTCCACGAACAGGCAAAAAACGGCCGAATTAGACCAACGATCCATAGAATTATCAGCAATTTTCTATCTAACCAGGTGCACGATCTATATATCGATGCGCCCGTTTTGTCAACACGAATCCGGACGATGAAGCAACATAGCGCCTAGACAGAATAGAACCAGGGACCAAGACTATCCACAGGCCTTTCACGCCAAAGCAGACCGAATTCAAGCATTGGAGAGCGGATGGAGCGCCCGAGAACCGGTCGTCCAGTCAGCAGTCTTCCAATCCACATTTCTCAAAAGGATTTCAGTCAGGTTGTTTACGCGCCGCAGTAGTAGGATTTCAAGAAATGCGGGTTAGCAGAAACGAAGATATCCGCCCGCCTTTTTCAGGCGGAGTGAAGGTCTTCCAAGATCATCCATGTTTTTGATTCTGGCTGTTTTTCTCTGTTCGAGGATCCGGTTCACCGTTATTTCGCCAAGGCCCGGGACACGCAGGAGCTCGTATTTGGAGGCCTTGTTGACCTCGAGAGGGAAAAACTCGGGATGCTGCAATGCCCAATGTTCCTTCGGATCGATGTCGAGCGAAAGATTGCCCCTGGTGTCAAGACAAATATCCGATTCGGTGAAGCCATATTTGCGCATCAGGAAATCAACCTGATACAGGCGATGCTCGCGCATAAATACATCGCCCGGATTCTGCCTTTTATGGGCATCCACCGAAGCGTCTCCGGGACCTTTCTGGTAGGCGCTGAAGTAGATTCTTTTAAGATGGAGCCGGTCGTACAGCCCCCACATGTACTTTACNNGGTCAGCCGGCTTATGAGCCTTATGGGCTCGACGATATCCTCAATGAAGCGCTTGCGGGAGGATAGCCTGGCCAGATGATCGGCGCCGGGAGTCTCGATATTGAGGGAGACAGCGGTCGACAGCGAAAGGGCTTCCTCAATAGCGGCAGCGCTGGCGCCGGGAATGATCTTCAGATGGATGTATCCCCTGAAATTGCGTTTGTAGCGAAGGATGCGCGCGACACGGTTCAGCCGCTCCATTGTTGTGTCGGGTGTGCCGAGCATACCTGAGGTCAGGAAGAGTCCGAAGACCGCCCGGCGGCGGTAATAATCGAGGAAGGTATGGACGGTCTCCTCTTCGCTGAGCGTGCACCGGCGCACATCCTGGTCGGCCCTCAGAGGGCAGTAACGGCAGTCGTTGGAACAGACGTTGGAAATCAGAGTCTTGAAGAGAACGCTCGTTCCGCCATTGGGCAGGGTTACGGGATAAATCCATTGATCCTGTTTGCCGCGTTTCCGGCGGTCGCGTTCATTGGTGCCGCAGGCGCAGGCCAGGTCGTACTGGGAGTCCGCGCTGAGAATTTCCAGTTTTCGCTGCGTGTCCGGTTTACTGATAATGGCCGTCATGTCTGCCCTGGAGTCGAATCAAATAAAAACCAATTAATCTGTATTTTACTCTGAATTCAAAACACGGAAATACAACAAAAACTCTCCGGTCTTTCTGCTGTGAGTCGCTAATCTTCGAAGGTTTTTTCGTCCAGCAGTGCGAGGAAGATTGCGGCTGCGGTCAGGTCGGCGGTTGTACCCGGATTCAATTTGTGGGCCCCGTCGGACAAAGCGCAATCCATTTCCTTCAGTTTCTCCCGTCCCCGAGTGGCGTAGACGCCGCCTTGAAGAAGAACCTCCTTTGCATAATCTGAAACCTGGCGGGAACACGCCTCACCGTTCTTCCTGGCTATCAAAGTGTCCGGCACACGGCTCAGGATTGTCAGAAACGCCTGCACAACGGCATCGGAGAATGTCGCTCCCCGAGAGCGTGCTTTTCTCAGGGCCGGCAGTCCCGTACCGAAGGTGATTTCAAAATCCGTGACATATTCCAATGCGATGGAATCCCGGTCTTTAGCCAGCGACATCGTTTCCAGCAGGGTCACGGACGGCGATTCGGCAATATCCTGTTCGGCGCTATGGCCCAGACCTCCGGGATTCGCTTTCCGGATAGCTTCATAAACCAGCAGGGCGTCCTCCACCGTGAGCGCACCCAGGACACCACCCAGGTTCTCCCGAACATTTTCTATATTTTCCGGCAATCCCCCTGTATCGGCCAGACACGCGCTAGCCAATGGAGCCATCAACAGGATTATTCCAAGGTTTGTATTCGTTGGAACCCGTCGGCGGCTGTCCTCTACGGCCTGGAGGATAGTCCGGCCTACACCTGCTTTCCCGGCATTCTCGAATGCGGGACCGATCGCAACGGCGCTGAGCAGGAAATCTTCAAAAGACGTGTCGGAAAAATCGTGGTTCCGATTCACATTGCCGGGTTTGGGGGCGCAGACTTCCCGGATACAGGCTTCCTGAACCAGTTGCGCGATCCGCTTTCCTTTATCCATTCCCACCCCTGGCAAAAACATCAACGAATACACCAAAAGGAAATTATTTATTTCTCTGCGCTTTCTGTATCTCCACGGTGAATTTTTAATAGCACATGATCGACAATCCTTCCCGGGACATCCACGTCGGTGACTTTCTGCAGGCCGCGCCATCCGGGAATGCCGTTAATCTCTATCACGTATATTTTGCCGTCTTCCGCCTGCATCAGGTCCACGCCCGCGTAATCCAATCCTATCGTTTGGACGGCTGAGAGCGCCAGGGAGTTCATCTCGGCACCCAATTCCAACGGGACCAATTCAGCTCCCTTGGAGTAGTTCGTCTTCCATCCTTTTCCGTTGCGCTGCATGGCGGCCACAACGCTGTCCCCTATGACAAAAGCCCGAACGTCTTTTTGAAAATGCGGCAGGTATTCCTGAATATAAAAAACATAACGGTTCATTTCCCAGGCCCGCAGCACCCGGTAGGCCGTTTCCTCATCCGATGCCCGCACCATTCCCTTCCCCTCAGAACCGAAAAGGGGTTTGATAACCACATCCCCCATTTCCCGACAGGCATTCAAAGCGGACTCAAAATCTTCCGTTACCAGGGAACGGGGAGTCGGGAGCCCCGCGTCGGCCAGCAGAAAGGAGGTATAGTATTTATCCACCGTGCGTTCTATCGCCGCGCCGGAATTGATCACAGGGACTCCCAGCTTTTCCAGGCGGTGCAGGACGTCCATGCGGAAAATCACCTGTTCCAGGGATCCTGTCGGAATTGTCCGTATGAGATGGGCACTGCAATTATCCAGGCGCTCTCCACGCGCCTCGACAACCGGGTTGCCTCCGATTCGTCCCGCCAGGCGGGCAATGTTAAAAAAAACAGGTTCGCAGCCCCTGTTGCGGACAGATTCTTCCAGAGCCAGCGCGTGATAGCCCCTCTGGGAGGACAGGATTCCGATTCTTTCGGACATACCTCAGTTTTCCAGAAGTGAGTTTTTCAGGAGCGCGGGATTGATATTCCCGGAGCGGAATGTGCGTCCCGAACTCAAGTTGTTGATTTCAACACGGGCGGGGCTGAAAAGCATGGGATCGATCTGGTAGAAGTCTCCGTTATAGCGCTGGAACAGTTCGTAGAATGGTGTGCCGTAATCCCGTGATCCCGCAGAGGGAACCCTGTCGATCAGGGAAGCCAGTTCTTCGTCCTCCGCCTGAACCGAGAAGAAGGCCTGGCTCCCGTACAGTATGGCGTCGTTGGTCCTGCCAATGGCGCGAAGATCGTCCGCCGCGACAGGCGCCAGGGGGCATAGGCCTGAAGCCGCTTTTACCTTCCTGACGTCGAATCCCATTTCCACCAGCTTGTGCATCCCTGTTTCGGCAGACCTGGCCGCGATTTGAATCGATCCCACCAGCGATGCTGTCGGTGCAATCAACAGACAGACATGATCCGGCTTAACGCCGCATTTATCCGCGACAAAAGCTGCCAGATCCTCGTCCGGCATCTGACGCCCTTCCAGCATCAGGACCGCTGTATCGAAATGATCCCTGTATTCCAGTTTCCGGAAGATCTCTTCATCAGCAAACAGCGCCCGGGCAGGCCCCGATCCCATGGCGAAAAACTGATCCGTTTTCACTGCCCAACCTGCATACTGCGAAGCCATGCAGGCAATAGGTGGGGAACTGACGCTGACCTCAACTGCCGGGAGCCAGAAGCCCGAATCGCCGCCGGAGTCGCGAAGATGATAGCTTTTATCGCTGAAACCGACCTGGGCCAGCCCGCCCAGGCAGGCGCAGGAAAAGAGCCGCCCGGCCTCCATACTTCCCGAAACCTCAATTCCGGCATCCAGAACGGTCGCTCCGTTTCTTAACCGTTTGACTTCGATGTCGAGCGCTTCACACTCGTTGATCATCTGAACAACGATGGACGCAGCTCTTTGGTTAACGCTGATCATAAACCAGGATCTCTCCTTTCCCCAGCCGGTTGAAATCCCCGCTGTAACGCCGGTAGAGACCGTCCTCGTAAGCGCCGGGTATCGAGATGCCCTGGCGCCTCAGGTCCTGAAAAATCAGTTTCAGGAAAGCCGGGGAATATCTGCAGTCAAAGCGGAACGTGGGCAGAAGCTCCGGCCGTTTGAAAGTAACAATCGTGCCGCGCAACAATCCTGCTCCCGCACGAATTCCCATCTTTCCGAAAACCATAATGGTACC
>DKBB01000032.1 GCA_002451015.1 Acidobacteria bacterium UBA6911 | reverse complement strand
CCGGTATTGTCAAGTTGTTGAACTCAAGGCTGGGCGTTGTATGTCGTCAGCAGCAATGAGAGTTTCAGGCCTCCCAAATGAGAGACATTCTATGCCTTAGCTGATAGGGCATGTTCGGCATTATCAGCTTGCCTCCGGTCGAATATTCCAAGTCCCCGGATGACGGCCTATATCACCATTTGACCTTTTTTAACTGTGACCCGTGCTGCTTGTCCGGCGTAGCCCGGCCGAATCTTCGATTCGGCTAGGGCGAAGGCGGATGTCCGCGAGGATCCAAGCGTATCCAACTCCAACCAACTGGAACTAAAATGGGGGAAATACAAGAAGGAGATGATTCAAAAAAACAGCTCACCGGCAAACCCGGGGAGATTCAGTCCAAACTTGATCTCCTGGTGTTGGTGAACTGGGGTATGTACCGGCATCGAAGGTGGGGGCGGAACTGCTATGGCTGAATTCTGAGCAGTAACCGGTTAAGAGAAAAGTGCAGCGCCCGGGTATTCCACATCTGGCGCTTTTTGAAATGTGTGTGTATAATTTCCCCCTACTCCATAGAGTCGGAGGATATGCGTGCATTATGCCGTCTACCCGTTTTGTTACGAGAGGGGAGACGGTTTTTTGTTGAAACAGTAAGGGCTCGCTACTTGGGAATCGGGTCGACTGTTGGCATATGGAAGCAATCCCGGCCTGAAAAGGACCGGCGACAACAGTGGACTTGAGTTGAATAAACCATGTAGAGGAGCTGTATGACTACTGACTTCGAAGAATTAGGTCTGCATCCGCAGTTAGTGCAGGCTGTAACGGATCTTGGCTATAAAATCCCGACCCCTATTCAATCCGCAATTATCCCGCTGATGCTCCAGGGAACGGACGTTATCGGCCAGGCGCAGACTGGAACGGGCAAAACCGCCGCTTTCGGATTGCCCATACTGCAAAATCTCCCGGTGCGGCAGAAAAATATCCGGGCGCTGGTACTGTCTCCCACTCGCGAGCTGGCAATCCAGGTGGCCGATACCCTGAACAGTTACGGACGGCATTCCAGGGTACGCGTAATGCCGGTTTACGGAGGACAGTCCTATAGCACCCAGATCCGTGGTTTAAAGCAGGGCGTGGAGATTATCGTCGGAACTCCGGGGCGCCTGCTTGATCTCATAAACAGAAAAGTGCTCGATTTGAGTCGCGTGGATACCGTGGTCCTCGATGAAGCGGATGAAATGCTCTCTATGGGCTTCATAGACGATATTGAGTCTATTCTGAATTGCACTTCTCCGGACCGTCAGACCGCGCTTTTTTCAGCCACCATGCCGCCGCAAATCAAGCAGTTGGCCAGAAAATACATGGAGAAGCCGCAGTCCGTAAAAATCAACAGTAAGCAGCTTACGGCGGAATCGGTGGATCAGTGTTTTATCCTTGTAAATCAAGGAGATAAGCTGTCGGCACTGACGCGGATCTTTGAGATCGAAGCTGTAAGCCGGGCGCTGGTTTTTGTCGGAACACGGGCCGGAACCGGCGAATTGGCGGCAGAGCTGCAGGAGAGAGGATTTCCCGCCGAGGCGCTCAACGGAGATCTCAGCCAGAATCTGCGGGAGCAGGTGATAAACCGCTTCCGGCACAACCAGATTACAACGCTGGTAGCTACCGATGTCGCGGCGCGGGGTCTGGATATCGACGATATATCCCATGTGTTCAACTACGATCCGCCTCAGGACCCTGAAGTGTACGTCCATCGCATCGGGCGTACGGCAAGGGCGGGCAAGGCCGGCATTGCCATTTCCTTTCTGACGCCTCGGGATAGGTGGCAGCTAAAGCGCATTGCTAAATTTACGGGACAACCGCTTAGAGAGATCCCCATCCCGACGGAAGAAGAAATACATGCCCGCCGAAAAAGCCTGTTGATCGATCGATTCGAGGTCTGGCTCAAGCGCAAACGCTGCAGCCGGGAAAGAGAGATTGTGGCCGAGTTGATGGAATCCGGACACGACCTTAACGATATCGCCGCTGTTGCCATCAAGATGTCCCGCATCAACGCCAAACAACCTCCTATCCTGCCGGTAAGTGAACTCTGTGAGGATCGTCCCGTCAAGTGGAAGGGATCGGGCGGCAAACGTCAGGATAAACGCCCGTTCGGAAAGGCGAGCAGGAAACGGTCCGGCTCCTCTTTTGAAAAAAACATGGTCCGGCTTTCAATCAGCGCAGGAAAAGCACAGGGTGTACGCCCCGGTGATGTAGTAGGAGCCATAGCCTATCATGGTGATTTCCCGGGATCGGTCATCGGAGCCATCCGTGTTATGGAGGATCGCACTTTAGTGGATGTGCCGCAGCAGTTTGTGCCTCAGGCCCTGGCTAAAGCCGATAAGTATCGTTTTGGCAAAAAGCCCATTACCATGAAAATTGCCTGATTCCTCTTCGGGATTCTTCGAAAACAGTTTTGAAGCGGACTCCCTGAATGCATGGGCCGCAAGGTAACGTTTTTCGATGGCATTGATAACGCTGGATCACATCTCGATTGCATACGGCCATCTCCCGCTGCTTGACAATGTCGTCCTGCAGATCGAGGACGGCGAGCGTGTGTGCGTGATCGGCCACAACGGAACCGGCAAGTCGACGCTGCTGCGTATCCTGGGCGGCGTATTGCCTCCGGATTCCGGATCGATATACAGACAATCCGATAAGCGCGCCGCGCTTCTGGCGCAGGATGTCGTTTTGACGGACGACCGGTCCGTGTTCGATGTTGTCGCCGAGGGTCTGGGCGAACTGAGCGACCTGGTCGCTTCTTACCATCATGCGGCGATGGTGGCCGCCGAGCAGGCAACTCCCGCACAGATGGAAAAACTGGGCTGCCTGCACCATGAGCTGGAAGAAAAAGACTGCTGGCGCCTGGAGCAGAGGGTCGAAATGGTATTGACCCAGCTGAAGCTCCCACCGGATGCGACCGTCAATACACTGTCCGGCGGCTGGCGGCGGCGAGTGCTTCTTGCCCGGGCGCTTGTCGCCAGGCCGAATCTGCTCCTCCTCGACGAGCCTACCAATCATCTGGATATCGAAGCGATCTCGTGGCTGGAAAGCTACCTGGCGGAATATGCCGGTACAGTAGTTTTCGTCACGCATGACAGGTCATTCCTTCGGCGGCTTGCTACGCGGATTGTCGAACTGGATCGAGGACAGCTTGTCTCCTGGCACTGCGACTATGAGACTTTTATTCGCAGAAAGGAAGCATGGCTGGAAAACGAATCCCTGCAAAACAAGAAATTTGACAAGCGGCTTGCCGGCGAGGAAGCCTGGCTGCGCCAGGGAATCAAGGCCAGGCGTACGCGAAACGAGGGGCGGGTGCGCGCGTTGATGGCTATGCGGCAGGAAAGGGCGGATCGGCGAGCTCGTATGGGGTCGGCACGCTTGCGTTTGGAAACTGCCGATCCTTCCGGCCGGATGGTCTTCGAGGCGGAGTCTGTCAGCAAAGCCTTTGATACGGTTCCGGTTATTAAAAATTTCTCTGTGCGGATTATGCGGGGAGACAGGATCGGGCTTCTCGGTCCGAATGGTGCGGGTAAGACAACCCTGCTGCGACTGCTGTTGGGTGAATTGACTCCGGATGCCGGCACCGTCCGGTGCGGCCACAATGTCCGGGTAGCCTACTTTGACCAGCAGCGGGAGCAGCTGGACCCGGAATCGACCGTGTTCGATACCATAGGCGACGGCAGCGACACCGTAACGGTAAACGGCCGATCCCGGCATATAAACGGGTATCTGCGTGATTTCCTGTTTCCTCCGGAAAGGGCCTGTTCGCAGGTAAAAGCCCTTTCCGGGGGGGAGCGAAACCGGTTGTTGCTGGCGCGCCTGTTCACGCGCCCCGCTAATGTGTTTGTGCTGGACGAGCCAACCAATGACCTCGACATTGAAACTCTTGAGCTGCTTGAAACGCAGCTTCTGGAATTCTCAGGCACCATCCTGCTGGTTAGCCACGACCGATCCTTTCTCGATAATGTAGTGACCAGTACTTTGGTTTTCGAGGGGGAGGCCCATGTGCAGGAGTACATCGGCGGCTACAACGACTGGTTGAATCAAAAAAATACGACGGAAACGAAAGATACTATTGCATCCTGTCCCGTTCCGGTTCCTGTTGTTAAGAAACAATCTGTGCCTGCAGTAAAAAAGCTTTCGTACATGGAACGGCGCGAACTCGACGGTCTTCCGGAACGGATTGAATCCATGGAGGCCGAGCAGCTGGAATTGCACGCCGAGATATCCCATCCCGATTTCTACAAAGAAACTGCTGAAAATATTCGCAAGGCGCTGGCAAGGCTGGAGGAGTTGCAGAGTGAGATCACGGATGCATATGCCCGCTGGAACGAACTTGATTCACGCTTGCGGTAATGTGTCCGAGATATTTTCAATGTGATACACTTCCATCATAGAAAAGAGGAGGAGGGATAATGATAACCAATGCTCAGTCGGGTACAAACATCCATGAGGTCGCTGAGGGCATCTATCGGATTAACACACCTGTCACTATTCCTGGTGGCCCCGGCCAGTTTAATTTCAACCAGTATCTGATCAAAGACGAGGCGCCCCTGCTGTTTCACGCGGGACCACGTCGGTTGTTTCCACTTGTATGCGAAGCGGTCGGACGCGTGATGCCGGTTGAGACGTTACGTTATATTGGAGTCTCTCATTTTGAGGCGGATGAGTGTGGGGCGCTGAACGATTGGCTCGCGTCTGCGCCTGCGGCGGAACCGCTTTGCAGCCGAATAGCGGCAATGGTATCCCTCGGTGATGTCGCCGACCGGGCTCCACGAGCAATGGCCGATGGCGAGGTTCTCAATTTAGGGAAACATGCAGTCCGTTGGTTCGACACTCCCCATATGCCGCACGGCTGGGATTGCGGGCTGATGATGGAGGAATCTACCCGAACGTTGCTTTGTGGCGATTTGTTCACGCAGGGTGGGGCGGGGGAAAAGCCGCTCGTAGAGACCGATATCCTGGGACCCAGCGAAGCGTTCCGCCTACAGATGGATTACTATGCCCACGCTCCAAACACCGCCAAGATACTGGAGCGCCTGGCCCAGGAACAGCCGGAAACCCTCGCCTGCATGCACGGCAGCGCGTGG
>DKBB01000407.1:260-3034 GCA_002451015.1 Acidobacteria bacterium UBA6911 | reverse complement strand
ACTTTTCGATTAGCCATCAAACAGCTGCAACCATTAGAGGCAGGAAATAGCATCGATGCGATACCGCCTGTTTTGTCCTGGAGCACGTTCGAACCCGGCAGGTGGCATGCACTGATCTGAAAGAGTGGCAATGAAATATCTGTCGGATCAGAAGAAGAGTTTCGGAGTATTTGCGATATCAGGCTCCACGCTTGCGAGCATGGTTCTGTCGGCAGCATTCTATCTCGTATTGCCCCTGAGTCTCCCCCTTACCTCGGCCCATGGTTCCACCCACTGCCATTGCGCCATGTGCCAGACCGACGTCGAGGGGGAGCACCATTGCTGTCAAAGTGAAGACGGGATATGCAACTGCAACGGGTCGACTCCGGCGGATGACGCGGTCATCGTGCTGATCCGGGATATCCCGTCCCTGCCGATTTACGGCAGGTTCGAAGTGCCGTTCGGGTCCGGGTATTGGAACCCGGCACACCTGTCCCCCTACTCCGGCATCGTTCTGTCGGTCGAGATCCCCCCTCCGGAAGCATGAACTCCCCAGCAGGTTTCGCGTCGAAAGCGCATTGCAGTAGAGTAGGGTTTTCCCGCGAAATCCACACCTCTGTCTAATCTCAGTCCTATTGCCCGGTACGCGCCGGAAATTGCAGCCGCAGTCCGGGTGCATCCGGCGTGTGCGGAGCCTGTGCCTCTGAGGGGGCGCAGTGTATCCGGCACATCTGTCCGGTTGCAGAATTCAGGAGGCAGACTATGCAAAAGTCCTTTTGGGTAGGCTTTGTCCGGAAGAAACGGGTTTTTATCCGGTATGCATGGATGGCGTTGCTGGGAATCATGATTCCCACGGGTCTTGGCATGTATAACCGGGAAGTCGACGGCGGGGAGGGGTATCATAAGTTCTACACGCTGCCGGATGAAAATGCCAGGCCCCTGTTTCTCGTATACGGAGACGACGGTCTTCTGCACAAATTGATTTCTCCCCATTCAATGGACGGCACCTTCAGCCTTACCAACCAAGGCGAAGCGGTGAAGATACGCATGCGGATGACGGGCGTTCCCGATGGACTGACCATCCACTGGGGCAGCGGCCACACGCGCGACCTGAACCTGGAAACCGCGACGGTGGACAGGGTGCTGCACCGCGGCGATAAGGTCTCCGTACACCACACCTACCACATTGGAGAGAACCTGCGGGACAGGCCGGTTATATTCGACGGGGGGTTCGAGGTTCTGGACGCGGACAGCGGCGATACGCTGCTGTCCATTCCGATCACGATTCAAAAGACAGGCACGGCGCCGCCCCCTGAAATGGAGGATACCGGCCATGTCCACTAAACAGCAAAAGAAACATTTCAGAAACCGGATGTTTTTCTTCATCGCCGGGATGCTGCTGTTCGTCGCGCCGTTCGCCTTCCTCCTGTCCGCAACCGGGCTTCTGGCCGGCATCAACGACTCCGGCGTCGGTGCCGACGCCGCACAATCGGACCCTACCGTTCATCGGGCCATGTGCCTGCGGATGCCTCTGGTCTGGATGATCTGGCGTCCCGATACGCTGCTGGACAGACTGGAGGGGAACCCGCTCTATGCCCTGATTTTCGTCCTGGTGCCGCTTGCGGTTTTCATCGGCCCGCTTTTCTGCGGATGGCTCTGCCCCGGCATCATGACCGAGTATCTTTCCAGNNTCCTCATGGCCGCGCCGTTCATCAACAAAAGCGTGTGCTGCAGTTACTGTAACTGGACATGGGTCGAAGATATCTGGGCAGCGCTCTTCGGCAGGATGGACGGCATCTCCGGCGGGTCGCTTTTCCAGTTTTCATCGTCTTCCATCATCACTTTTCTTCTGGCCTTCGGGTTCCTTGGAGTGTTCATGAAAGGGGGAAGAGGATGGTGCAACTTTCTCTGTCCGGCCGGGGCCATGCAGAACCTTGCCCATTGGCTGGGGGCCAGGCTGAGTTTCACCTACAAGCTCCTGTTGAAGGGAGAAAAATGCAACGACTGTCTGCAATGTGTGGACGCGTGTCCTGTCTGGGCCATCCAGCCTTCGAAGAAGAACATTGCCATCAACCGCCATACATGCAACGGGTGCAAGGAATGCGTAGCGATCTGCCCGACGGAAGCGCTCGCGTATGGCAGGGGAGGATTGCATGAGGAAAATTAAGGTAACGGCGAAATTCAAGAATTTCTGCTTCGGCATCTGCCTTGCCGGAATGGCCTCGATGGGTGCCGTCAACAGTCCCCAGGGAAGCTGTACCGGCGTGTGCGCTCAGTGCGGCACCTGCGGTTTCGGCATCCTGGCTCTCGGGCTCTGGCTGGCCGAAAAGCGCTGGCAATGGTTGTCCAGGATGTGTCTCGCACTGGGGCATCGATTCCACGCCCGCCCCGGATTCGTTGCGGACTTTAAAGGGAAGGAGATTTTAAAATGAGATCCCTCGCAGTTATACTGATCCAAATCTGCATGCTCGGTTTCGGGGCGTCCTCCGCGGCCGGCTTCCAGATAGCCGGGTCGGTTGTCGGCACGGTGTCGGACAGCAGCGGCGGCCTGGTGCCCGGANNTTTCTCCCTTTCATCCGGGAGGACATCGAGATTTCGATCGGACAGTCCGTCGCGTTCGACATCGTCCTGAAGGTGGCAGGAAGCGCCGAAACCGTTACGGTCACCGCGGTGCCCTCGATCCTCGAAAGCCAATCCTCGCAGGTCGGGGGGCTGGTGCACAAGCAGCAGATCGAAGACCTCCCGCTCAACGGAAGGGATCTCGGGCAGTTGGTCGCATTCCAGGCCGGCGTGGC
>DKBB01000407.1:0-222 GCA_002451015.1 Acidobacteria bacterium UBA6911 | reverse complement strand
TCACGCGGTCGGGCACGAACGATTTTCACGGGTCGGCCTATTATTACATGCGCAACAGCGCCCTGGACGCCAAGAACTATTTCGACGCCGCGGACGAACCCATTCCGGATTTCAGCCGGCACCAGTTCGGAGGTTCCTTCGGCGGCCCGGTCATAAAAAACCGTCTCTTCTTTTTTGGCAACTACGAAGGGTTGCGCCAGTCCCTGGGCGTCACCAATACTC
>DKBB01000201.1 GCA_002451015.1 Acidobacteria bacterium UBA6911 | reverse complement strand
AGCCATTCCTGGATGCCGCTCATTCCACATCGAAATGCCAGGTCGAGGAACAGGGCAAGATCGAGTACGATCGGTGCCGCCAGAATAGAGTCCCGGCAAAGGAAATCAACTTTGATCTGCATAGGGTAACCCAGCCATCCGAAGATGTCGATGTTGTCCCATCCTTCCTTGTTGTCGCCCCTCGGCGGGTAGTAGTTAATCCGGACCTTGTGGGTATAATTCGAGTACAGGTCCGGATAGTGCTGCGGCTGCAGGATATGCTCCAGAACCGAAAGCTTGCTCTCTTCCTTGGTTTTGAAGGATTCCGGGTCGTCCAGGACTTCCCCGTCACGGTTGCCGAGAATGTTGGTGGAAAACCAGCCGTTGAGTCCTATCAGCCTTGCTTTCAGACCGGGAGCCAAAATTGTTTTCATGAGTGTCTGTCCGGTCTTGAAGTCCTTTCCGCAGATTGGAACGTTGCGTTCCCGTGCCAGCTGCATCAGGGCGGGAATATCGGCCGAAAGGTTGGGAGCGCCGTTCGCATAGGGAATTCCCGATTTTATGGCAGCATACGCGTAAAGCATGCTGGGGGCGATTCCGGGATCGTTATTCACCAGGCCTTTTTCAAAGCTTTCGACCGTCTGATGGACGGCTTCCTTCTTTAAAAAGATTTCCGTGCTGCCGCACCAGACCATCACCATGCGGTCCAGTTTTTTCTGCTCCCGGAAGTTTTTCATATCCTCCTGGATCTGCAAGGCCAGCTCCATTTTGTTGGCCGCCTTTTTTACATGAGTTCCGTCCAGGCGTTTGACGTAGGATCGGTCGAACGCGGCCGGCCACGGCTGTATGTTTTCGAGTTCCGGTTTGATCTGATCCAGAAGGCTTTTTTCAAGAACACCGGCTTTGGATGAGGCCTCGTACACGTTGTCGGGAAATATGTCCCACCCTCCAAGGACAAGGTCATCCAGTCCTGCAAGAGGCACAAAATTCTTAATGAGCGGAACCCGGTTTTCAGTACGTTTGCCCAGCCGTATGGTTCCCATTTGGGTGAGTGAGCCGATCGGTTTGGCAATACCCTTCCTTACCGCTTCGACGCCGGCGATGAAGGTGGAGCTGACAGCGCCCATTCCGGGCAGGACAATGCCTAATTTTCCTTTTGCAGGAGCGATATCGATTCCTTTGGAGCTCATATTCTAATTCCTCAAGAAGGCTGACACTATCGGGGAGACTGCCGATGATTTCTGCAATCCCCTGCGCATCACGCAGTTATTATCAGTTCTGTTTCGTGGAGAAACACGGACGTGTCCTATTTCCCACATGCGAACACTAAAAGCCTATTCTTAAAAAGTTTTCGTCGTTTCGCTTACATAGTCTCTTTGTCCGATTCGCTTCGTACTTTTTGGAGAAGCTTGGATTGAAAAAGATAGCAGCTATCTTTGAAATCTTCCGTATTTCCGCAAAACGTTAATGTTTAGCAACACTGTGCGGGGAATCCTTCCCACGAGATTCCCGGCAACCTGAATTTCCGTAAAATCTAAACTTTAAACCTTAATCTTTAATCTTCAATACCTTTCATAGTACTTCCCTTAAAATTCTGTAGGACTTGAGTGGGCTTTCCAGGTTCAGGCTTAAAAGTTGCTGGGTCAAATGCTCAAGTTGGCGTCCGGCTTCCGGATCCAGCGGGATGGCCGCAAAGTTTTCCGGAGAATACGACATTATTGTCTGTAGAGTCCTGGAAGCTGCAGCCCCGATAAAAACACCGCTCCGGGGAGCACAATCACCGCAGAAAGTGTCTGTGTTTTTTATCCGGACCCAAAAACCTTCATTTTTAACATACTTACCGCAATTGGAGCAATAGGCATCATTCGGGTACAAGCCGTTTAACTTAAGACACCAGACTTCAAAATACCGAACGAGCGGCGGAATCGGAACCTTATTCTCGCCCGCTTTAAGGCAGGCATGCAACAAACGGAATAATTTATGACTGGATTGGCTTTCCTGTACAAAGGCATTAATCAATTCCGCAAAATAGGTGAATGCAAAGATGTTGTCAAGAGTTGCGATTTTTCCTGAATAGGAATGAATAAGTTCGGCATGCCGGACCTTTCCCAGATCCCGTCCTTCACGGGTAAAATAGACTATATTTATGTGGTTTAGAGGCTCGAGGCACCCTGCAAACCTATTTTTAGGCTTCTTTATTCCCTGCGCGACTGCTCGAATTTTTCCAAATTCCGGAGCGATACACACGACAATACTGTCGGATTCCGCTATCGGGTATTGTCTCAAGACTATCGCTTGATCTTCATAAATTGGCATTTCAGTGGTATCGGGAATTATCGGTTAAGAAATGTATTTTGAATGGCCGTTCATGGAAAAGAAAAGGATTCAGTGTTGCTGTGCCGAATCCGCAAGCTTTATCTCATTTCCAGGTTTTTTTTTACGCAACAGGGAATATAGACGATAAACAGGTCCCGAACCGCTGTAAAGTACTGCAAGTGCAAGTAATGTCGGCTTGGAATAATTGAATATTAACGCGACCAGAAGGGCGATAACCAGAATTGAAAAATGAGATTTTCGTCCCAGCGTTAAATTCTTTAGGCTGCTATAACGGATTGTGCTGATCATCAGGAATGCCAGGAAGAATACACCGGCTACCATCAGGTTTGCTCCGATGGGATTCGTAATGGGATCTTCGAAAAAGTGAACAATAGCGGCTACGGTTCCTCCACCTGCAGGAATCGGAAGGCCGACAAAATGTTTGAGTTCTTCCGCCTGAATGTTGAAACGTGCAAGCCGCATCGCACCACAGATTGTAAATGTAAAAGTTGCTGTCCAGGCAAGGCGGGGATCACTCGCAGAAAGGCCCCAGAATAATACCAGTATGGAGGGTGCTATTCCGAACGAGATAACATCTGCAAGGGAATCCAGTTGCAGTCCGAAATCGGTGCTTGAATTCGTAAGTCGCGCAATCCGCCCATCGATCATATCCAGAATGATGGCAATTCCGATGGCGTAAGAAGCATAAATATAGTTTCCCTGTATTGTCGACAGAATGGAATAATATCCACAGAAGATATTGCCGACCGTAAAAAGACTGGGAAGGATAAATACGCTTCGGCGTATTCTCCTGCGCGGAAAATTCTGTTGTTCCATTTCATTCGTTTTGGGATCGGTAGTCATTCATAGTCTCCCAGTTTGGAGCTGGCGCCGCGGACCTTGTCCCCTACTTGAACCGCAATTTTCACCTTTTCCGGAAGTACGACATCCACTCTGGAGCCGAACCGAATCAGACCCACGAGATCTCCTTTTTCCAACAGATCCCCGCCTCTTTCCAGCAGACCACGCGCCGGGCAATCCTTTCTACAATCTGCTTGAATGTTACCTGAATATCCCCGCCGTCTACAGTGATAATGTTCTGCTCATTTACCTGGGAGGCCTGTTCATTGAAAGCTGCTTTGAACCTGCCATGTTTGTACTGGAGTAGCTTCAGCTTACTGGAAATGGGGGAACGGTTGACGTGCACTTTTAAAATATTCAGGAATAGGCTGATGCAATGATCCCCGCTTTCCGATCTTGAAATTTTTACAACCTTGCCGTCGGCCGGAGATACTATCAGGTTTTTGCCTACGGGGATCCGCCTGGAGGGATTGCTGAAGAAATAACCGATGAACAGGGCCAGAATGAAAAACAAAAATGCTATATACTTGAAACCCGCAGCGGCAAAGAGGATGCCCAGTGCAAGTGTCGGAACAAGAAATCTGTAGGCATCACGTATCATGAGGGGGTCCTCCCGCTTTGTTCCGGAAGGCTATAAGGGAAACCGTCCCCTGCAACATGGCAAGTTATCAGACGCCTTCCTTTAACGTCGCCGCTTTGTCACATCTTTTTAATATATCAGCTTGCTTCCATCTCCTTGCGGATTTTCTGAACCATCAAATACATCTGGTCCTTTAATAGAAGTTTTTTCTTTTTCAGCGTTTTTTCCTGTAACTGTTCTTCTTCGCTCAAGAAATGCTTACTGTTCAGGCTTTCCAATTGTATGTCGTAAGAATGATGCTCTTCTGCCAATCGCCTGTACTCTGCATTATCCCTAAATAACTGCTCTCGGAGTTCTGTTTCAGGAACTGCACTGTTCATATAAATTCCTCCTGCTGACTGTCCCGTACTTATAAAGGATTTTTTCGCTTTGCTTGTTCTGCCGCAAAATCCAGTAATAGTGACGGGTAGGATTCAGAAAAATAGCCAATATTCTCAATCAGTTCGACGGCTTTCTATTGGGATTCAATGTTTATACCGTCGAGTTTTCATTCCTTTCTGTAAAACGCTCCATGCCAAGTTCGATCAGTTTTTTCACCAGCTGCTGGAAAGAAACACCTGTTGAAGCCCAAAGCTTGGCGTACATACTGATCGGGGTAAATCCCGGCATGGTATTGATTTCATTAATCCACACTTTCCCGGTTTTGCGATCTAGAAAAAAGTCGACTCGAGCGAGTCCCGAACCTTCAATTGCCTTGAAGGATCGCAGGGCAAGATCCCGAACCTTCCGGCTTGTGGTACCGGGAAGGCGTGCAGGTATTTCCAGTCTGCTGTCCGGACTTAAATACTTTGCGTCATAATCGTAAAATTCATGGGCCGGTAGGATTTCTCCCACTACAGATGCCTCGGGATGTCGGTTTCCAAGAATGGCGCATTCCAGTTCCCGGGCATCCAGTCCCTTTTCAACGATGATTTTACTGTCAAATTGCGCGGAATGTTTTATGGATTGCTCGAATTCACTCTCGGAATGAATCTTGCAAATGCCGATGGAGGAGCCCAGGTTGGCCGGTTTGGAAAACATGGGATAGCCAAATTCTTTGGAAAGAGAGCGTTTCATTGAATCGGGATTTTCGAAGAATTCCTCTTTATATAAGGTCCGAAAGGGCGCAACCGGCAATCCAGCCTGCATAAAAAGCCTTTTCATGACGTCTTTGTCCATTCCAACTGAGGAAGCGAGCACCCCGCATCCGACATAAGGTACATTGGCTATTTCAAAAAATCCCTGAATTGTCCCGTCTTCTCCGTAGGGACCGTGAAGCAGGGGAAAGAATATCTCCGGCTTATCTTTAGTTTCGGGGGACTTGCCCGGAAGTCCGGGGAGTGGCAGTAAATTGTCGCGGGCAAACGCATTTGATTCGGGAAAAGAAACGCGTTTCATAAGATTCTGTGGCAACATTTTACGGACTTCATCGGCGGCGGCGAACTGTCCCCTTGGAGTGATTCCAATAGCTGTGATGTCGAAGATCTTGGGATCTAGAGCGCTTATTACTGAGGCGGCCGACTTCAGAGAAATCTCATATTCGGCCGATCGGCCACCAAATAAAATGCCAAGTTTAATTTTTTTTGTCTTTGTCATCTGGAGCAGTTCCATTTGGAGGCTTTCCATTTTCTACGTGATCCTGGTATGCCTTTATAATCAGGCGCACGAGATGGTGCCGGACAACGTCCTTCTCGTTGAAAAAGCAGAAGGCCAGCCCATCCACTCCCTTTAAAATATTATGGGCCTCTACAAGGCCGGAGTTGCGACCGAATGGAAGGTCTATCTGAGTAACATCTCCGGTAATAACCGCCTTGGACCGCATTCCTATTCGGGTTAAAAACATTTTCATTTGTTCCGAGGTCGTATTTTGTGCCTCGTCGAGAATTATAAAGGAATCGCTTAATGTGCGGCCCCTCATAAAAGCGAGTGGAGCGATTTCAATAATCCCCTCTTCCATATATCGGTGTATCTTTTCGTTATCCAGAAGAAAGTACAGGGCGTCATAAAGTGGGCGAAGATAAGGATTGATTTTTTCTTCAATATCTCCGGGAAGAAACCCAAGCCGTTCTCCAGCCTCCACCGCCGGTCGGGTTAAAACGATTCTGGATATTTGTTTTTCGAAAAGCGATACGAGTGCCAAGGTGACGGCAAGAAAGGTTTTGCCGGTGCCTCCCGGCCCTATTCCGAAAACGATATCATTTGCCTTTATAGCTTCAATGTAGCGGCGTTGGTTCAGGCTTTTCGGTGTGACCTGCCTCTTGCCTGTTGCGAGAAGCTGCATTTTCGGGAAGAAATCGTGCAGCGTCAGGGCTGTATCTTCAGCGATCTGCTTAAATGCTGATTTGAGATCCCCGTTGCTGATGAGGTGTCCTTTCTCTGCTAGAGCGGAAAAGTCCAGGAGTATTTGCTCCAGCGCCCGGACATCCGCTTCTTCCCCGTCTATAGTAAGCGAGGAATCTCGCGCCTGAATGGATACTCCGAAGAGATTTTCCAAAAATCGAATGTTTTCATCGAGTGGACCGAATAAAAGTTGCAGGCTGCGATCGGATAGCAGGACTTTTTTCATCTATTAATTTGGCTTTACCTCGTAGATAAAGTAAGGAATGCGGGAATGAGAACTTAATTTTTGTAATGAACCTGCCGTGGGCTGATGATATCTTCCATACATTTCTAAAATCAATTCTAGGTCTGGGCTTGATCGAAGTCAATGAGAAAATTTAATTTGACAAGTATGTTAAATACTTGTAAAGTAAAGAGTTTCTAAGTACATGTAGATTCGAGCCTGAAGTTGGAAAATTATTAAAGGAGTAGTAAAGCATGGCGAATCACGCCTCAGCCCTCAAGGCGGACAGACAAAACAAAAAACGCAGGATCATGAATCGCGGCAATCGTAGCGGCCTGCGGACTTTCCTGAGAAAATTCAACGATCAATTGCAGTCGGGAAAAGCAGAAGATGCCCGGAATTCCCTGCCTGTCCTGTATGCTGAGATCGATACTGCAAAACGTAAAAACGCGATTAGCGAAAACGCCGCCGCCAGGCAGAAATCCCGCCTAACAAAACGCTTGAATGCCGCGTTATCCCCAGCGGACAAGGCATAAGACAGTTTTCTTTCCCTGATGTTTATAATACCGGCAAATGGTGTTGCTTGAATATCCCGGGAAATTCCACGTTTCACGCAGGCATCGATCCGTGGCGGGAGCGGGGTAAAATTTGGTTTACACGGTTGCATTGGGAAAACGGATCCCTGCCTGCCGGTCCTGAAGCATGCCTCCTTAAACCACATTTCAAAACAAAGGATTGGGTTCAAACCAAGGCGCTTATAAATATCTCCAGGAAGATCCGCGCGTCCACAGAGGAGGATTTGAGCCTCCTGTCTATATCGGAAAGCCCCATGTGCATTCTCCGCGCTGTATCGGGATCGATATCTCGAGCTTGTCGGACGAATTTTTCAAGCATAAAGGGCGGCACATGCGCTGCATTTCCGGCAACCCCGGCACGCATTCCACTCCGGAGGCACTCCTTGACAATAAGGACCTGCCTGGTGTGACGCGCCATCATTGTAACAATAACGAGCGGATACTCTCCCATTTCCAACAGATTTGTCAGAGAATTCAAGGC
>DKBB01000007.1 GCA_002451015.1 Acidobacteria bacterium UBA6911 | reverse complement strand
GGAAAACCGGAGTCCCTGCTCCCGGACCGATAAGATGTCCTGGGTATTGAGGGGAATTTTATGCTCTGTCCTGTCTGCATCACGGATCGGACCGTCGAAGCCGGTTGTGGCCGCATACGTTTCAAGGGAAATGTGATGATTTCCGTTCTTTTCCTTTTGAACCGTCAATTGACGCCCCGGCAGATGCACCCAGGCCCTTAGCAGGTATTTCCCGTCCGGATCGCGTATGTAACCGGAAAGCAGATTGACAATCAGATCGTTGTGCTGAAGGGGAGAAAGCATCGCCTGTGCCAGTGCATCCGCGGCTGGGGCAGGGGCGTACGGGGGATCTTCGGTAGTACTGAAGAAGCCGGAGCGGGAGCGCACCTTAAGACCGGGCCGTTTCACACGCACTTCCAGGTCGTGATATTTGGACTTGCCTTCCCGCATTTCCGCAGCGGTTTCTGCATTTGGCCGGTAGCCGATCAGGTAGTAGATTTCACCGTCCCTGGATGTCTCCTGCAATCCGCGGAAAGTAAGATTGAGGTCTTTTATAAACAGCCCTCCGGTTTCTTGAGACATTTCGTCCAGTCCCTCCCTCGATTTCGTCATGGCACGGGTAGAAATATCTGGATTAGCGGCCCAGGCAATACCCCTCGGATCGATTGTGTGGATGACGACAGTTGCCTGGTTGGCGTCCTGAATCATCAGAAGCATTCTGTCCTTGACGGAGTCGCTCAAATTCATTGAGAATACTGCGTCTGCGTCCCCTTCATCGTAATCGTCGAAATTCATTATCAGGTTTTCGCTGAAAAGTATGAGGCTTTTTCTCCCGGGAAGAGTTCCCATGCCGTTCAGAGCAAATCGAATGGCTGCCAGGGTTCCCATCGTGATCCCCCTCATGCGCTCTTCCGAAAAAGCCCCGGACCCTCCGACACGGCTGAGAATGTTGAAGCGGATGCGATCGATTGCGTCGTAAAGTATCTTTTTGTTGCCCGTAAACTGCTGCAGGCCGCCCATCCCCAACCCTGTCGTGATCACGGCTACAAGATCCCCCGGCTGCATTTCCTCATCGACCCACTTCTTGATTGCTTCCCGGGATCGGACGATATTTTCGAAGGAGAGTCCCAGGTCGTCCACTACAAGGGCAACCACCCGTCGTACATCTTTGGGCGTTAAGGGGATCGGTGTCGGCGGAGGCGGGAGCAGAGCTCCACGGGATTCCGGGGGCGATTTTTGCACGGCGGGGCGGGGAATGACGAGCGGCTGCAGACGAACCAGTGAGAAGTTGGTGATTTCCTGACGCTTGCCGTCCTGCCGGATAATAAAGTCATCGGCGGTCAGGTCCGTCACGGGACGACCGTCCTTGTCCGTCACAACAGCGTCTACCTGAACGATGTTTACATTAACGCGGAATATCCTGGAATCGGCTGCATCTTCTGTCGTTTCAGGTTCCTGGGCTTGCGCCGCCGCCAGTGCACACAGATACAATACTGCAAAAGATAGATATCGGATCATGTGCATTCCCCCGTATAGGGTTGTACAGAATACTGTATTTTATATCCGTCTGGTTGCGCGGAATTCTTCTCTTATTCTGAATGTCCTGAATTTTATCAGGATTTTCGATTATTTACATGGAGCTTTCTTTGAGTTGGATGTAGTAGGTTCGGGAATAGTTCAACAAGGCTTCCGGCCCTGCTAGACTCTTTCTCATTCCGTGGTGCCGTCCGGATTGTGCCGGGAACCTGCGGCAGGGGCGTTTCCGGTAATTGTTTGAAATCTTACGGCAAATCAATGGAACAGACTCGCGCTTCTACGGCCTGCTTAAATGGATTCGGATGTGACTATCCGGGGAATGGTTCAGCAGTGAGGACCGTATTGCCGGGGAGCAGTGGGGGCGTTCTCGGGAGATTAAGACACAGGCTTGTGAAACTCCAGCCAGATGCCGTATTTGACGTCGCCGGCGCCGACGGGGCGGGGTATTCGAATGTTGTAATTTTGGATTCCGAGATCTTTCAGGATATTTTCCATTTGTTGTTTGACGGCTTCGACATCGTAACTCAGGTCGAAATCGCGCTCTTTCTGCCTTGCGCGGATCTGCCGGGCGGTTTCCACGGGTAGGTTGTCCGAAAATCCCCGACCGATAAATGCGACGCCTCCCGGTTTCAGCACCCGGACTATTTCGGCAATCGCCGCTTGAAGATCTTCCCAGAACTGAAAGGAACCCCGGGAAACCAGGATGTCGGCATAATCATCGCGAAAGGGCAGGGCGACGGCATCGGCATAGATGGCGCTTACCCGTTGCTCAAAACCGGCTTCTCCGGCCCTATTTATGAATTCGGGGAAGAAGCGGGGATTGATGTCGGCGTTGATCCAGTGCAGATTTTCGGTGCGTTTGCACAGTTCGATAATCAGGTCGCCCGGACCGCTGCCTAGATCAATTCCTATGCCGGTTTTTTCCGCCAGCCCGAATTCCGAGACAATTTGATCCGCCAGGGGCCCGTAAACGGGGTTCAATGTGGAGGCCGTTACCGGACGAAAGGTTTCCGGTTGAGGCTGCTGAGCGGCGAATGCGGTGTATAAAAAAACAGGGAAGAGAATTATAAATCTTTGTAGAATCAATGAGATCATTGCTTCCTTCCGGGATGGTGTATCCGGGGGCTCTGGATTAATACTAAATTATGAGAAATCCTTTCCCATAATTACATTGATAAGAAGGATAAGCACGGCGGCCGGGGCAACAACCCGCACGATCCAGAGCCAGACGGTAAAAGCCCAATTGGGTTTTTCAAGCCCCAGTTCTTCCAAGCAGAATTTCTTGCCCAGTTTCCATCCCACGAAGAGGGTTATCAAAAAGCCACCTGTAGGAAGCATCCAGTTCGCAGCAAGGTGATCCAGTGTGGACAGGACGCCTTCCTTGCCTTCGAAGATGCTGAATGAAGACAAAAGCCTGTTGGCCCCGAGAGAAAGCGCGGCCAAAATGGAGCCGATAAAAACAACGGACGTCGTTGTGATGGTGGCATGTGACCGTCGCCAGCCTTTCTGATCGATCAGGAGCGATGTGGTTACTTCCCCCAGGGATATGGTTGACGAAAGGGCCGCGAATGCCACCAGAACGAAAAAGAGTGGACCCAGCAGGAATCCCCCCGGCATCTCCGTATAAAAAAGGTCGGGCAGCGTAATGAAAAGCATCCCGATCGTGGATCCGGAAACGCGGTTTTCCAGCCCGGGAACCGAAAAGATTATCGTGAACATGGCGATGCAGCAAAGAAGGGCTACGACGGTGTCGAGCGCTACAACCCAGAGAGCCGACTTGAAGATGGACTCTTTTTTGCCCATGTAGGATCCGTAGGCAACCATAGCTCCCAGTCCCAGGGACAACGAGAAGAACGCCTGTCCCATAGCCTCCAGGAATCCTTCCTTGCTCAGTTCGGAAAAATCCGGGTTGAATATTTCCACAAGAGCCTCGTTGCGTCCTTCCATAGTCAGTGTTGTACATACCAGATATAGAAGGATAATCAAAAGTGCCGGCATCAGGATCTTTGTCGCTTTCTCAATACCGCCGCCGATGCCGCGATAGACGATGAACGCCGTGAACAGGGTAAACAGGAGAGTGAGTCCGATCTGCAGAAACCCGTTAGCCAGAAAAGCTCCGAATTCGCCTTCCGCCGGGGACGCGTATCCCTTAAAGGACCAACCCAGGCACTGCACGAAGGAACGCAGTGACCATCCGGCGATGACCATGTAATAGGACTGTATCACGGCACCTGCCGCTACGCCCAGCCAGCCCAGGCCGGACCAGCGTCTTCCGCCTAGCCGGGTGAATGCCGGTACGGGGCTGAGTTGTGTGGAACGGCCCACCAGGATCTCACTCATCATGAGTGGAAGGCCGATGATAACGACCGCCAGGAGATAGACGATAACAAAGGCGCCGCCGTTGTTGTCCCATGTAATATAGGGAAACTTCCATAAATTCCCGAGGCCTACGGCGGATCCGGCCGCCGCCAGTACAAATCCTAAACGGGATCCCCAATTGTCTCTTCCGGAAGACGTCATTGAAATTTCCCCATCAGTCCTGTTTTAAGTTGTTGCCATATCCTGAAATCCGTTCTAAGAAGAATGGTTGCGCATAAATCGCTCGGCTTTCTTAACCACCTGCTTTCTTGAATTCTTAAGCTGGCGTTTGACGAAATTCAGGACTTTTGTTTTGGTCCCGATCCGGTCGTAAAATTGATCTAACGCATCGATGGCGTGCCCGATGGCGACATTGCGGCATTCCGGCGACGGCTCTCCTTTGTTCAGATAGTTGGCTTTTTCCACCTTCAGAATTTCTTTCGTGACGGGATCGGCCAGTGCCGGCTTGGCCCGGACAATTTTTCCCGAATTGCTGATGACATTCGCCGCCGTGACCATGACTGGACCGCCGACCGGCGCATAATATTTCCTGAAGATGTCCTCAAAACGTTTTTTGGTATCGACCCCAGCCAGGTTGGACACGGTCATAATGGCGCCCCATTTCAGGAAACTGTTTTCGTTGTCCAGCATCCGGGTGAAGACGTCGAAATGGGAATAGAGCCGTTCCGGCCTGATTTCGGAAACGCGGCGCAGGGCTTTTTCATAGGCGTATTTTTTGGGGCTTTCTTCAACCTGCAGGGCTTCGACCAGTGCAGCAATCTGCCGGCTGTTTTTAACGAGTTGGTCGGCGATGGAGTCGATATCCGCTCCTTTTACACCAAGTTGATCTATCGGGTTTTTAGATCCCATTTTGTAAGATCCTCCGGTGGTCTGAGTTCATACCTTGCCTGTTCGTCTCGCGGAAAGTCCGCGGAATGGATTCAAAATAGAAAATGTGCGATCGGCGCTACAATCAGCAAGGCTAAAATTGCCCTTTCCAACATTATGATAACCAGGTTTTTGATTCCCAGGTGTACATCGGTCGCCAGGAGACAGGGAATGGATCCGGAGAAGAACAGTATCAATGAAATCGACAAGACCCCGACCACGAATTTCGACATCATGGCCACGCCTGGTGTTCCGGCCACAATGGCAGACGGGATAAACATCTCGGCGCCTGCTACGGCGGTAGCTTTGGCCACAAGGCCGGGATCCGGCAGTTGGGTCAGATAAGTGAAAGGGTAGAAAATATAGCCGATGTAATCGAACACGGGGGTTGTCTTCACAAGGACAAACGAAATGAGTCCCACGGAAATTATGATGGATATCAGCCTGAAGGTCATGAACATGCCGTCTTTCAGGTTGATCCAGATATTGCGGTGAAGAGGGCCGGACTTTTCGGCTGCTTCAAGGCCGGACCGCAGTGCTTTTAGCAGCAAATGTCCTTTCAGCGGGGGCTCGGGATTTCCGCTCGATCGATAATATTCGTTGCTTATGGATCTCAACGGGTACAGCCTGGTTGTAATGGCCGAAACCAGGTAGGTTACGAGCAGCGTGGTCCAGAAAAACATATTCCAGTGTTCCATAAGACCGAGGGTTCTTGCCACGATGACCATGAAGCTGGCGGAAACGCTGGAAAACCCGGTCAGAATGATCGCCGCTTCCTTTTTTGTGTATTTTCCTTCCTTGTAAATTCGATTTGTCAGGAACATTGCAATGGCGAAACTGCCGACGAAGGAAGTCACGGCGTCCACGGCAGCCCTGCCCGGAAGTTTCCAGAGGGGGCGCATGACCGGCCGCATGAGGACGCCTATAAATTCCAGCAGTCCGTAGCAGATTATAAAGGTCAAAAAAATGGACCCTAGCGGCACGATAATGGCGACAGGCACGGCTACTTTTGTCCATAAAAACGGCAGAACGTCCTCTTTCATCAACCAGTCCGGGCCAAACTGGAAACAGGCCATAATGCCCGCCCCGATGCCGAGCAGCTTGAGGATGGAAAGGATCGCTGTCACATTGTCGCGATTCCAGCTTTTATCGTAAAAGGGAAGGATGCCCCCGATCGCTATAACGATAAGCGCGAAAATCGGACCGAACCAGGGGGCGGCTGTTTGTATCGCGGTTAAAATATGGTCCAGGGGGATGGTGGTTGTGTCGTTCAGAGTGACGGGGACAAAAAATATAAAGGAACCCAGGAAACTCCAAATGACGAACTTGAGTATTGAACCGGTGTTTTTACTGTTCGAATCTGAATGAGTCGTAGTCATAACCTGCCTGGATTCAATGTCTTCCATAAATGAAAGTTCGTATTGTTGTAAAAAATATGCGTTCAGGTCATTCTCAAGCGGCCAATGATATATTGAGGTCGACTCAGAATCAATCATTCAGATTGCGATGTCTGGATGACAGAGCCGGCTCCTGGTGTAATATGCATCCGAACGAAATGATGTTTCGGTTCATACAGTAGCGGGGATGCGAAGGTGTCTGAGAAGAGTTTTGATACAATTTTTTATAATGCGCAAGTGATTACGCTGGATACCGCCGCCCCGGCGGCTTCGTTTGTCGCCGTAAAAGGCGACCGTATCGCCCTGGTGAGTGGGATGGGGCTTTCGGAGGAGTTGAAGCGGAAAGCGGCCCGCGTTGTCGATTGTTCGGGAAAAACGCTGCTTCCCGGATTTGTCGACGCACATTGTCACGTTACCGCCTACGCGGAAAGCCTGGTGTCCGTCCCTCTGTCTCCCGGGGACGGGGTTCGATCGATCCCTGATATTCAGGACAGGATGTGTGCGGCTTGTGCACAGGTTTCGCCGGGCGAGTGGGTGCGCGGGAAAAGCTACGATGAATTCTATATCGATGAAAAACGGCATCCAACCCGCCATGACCTGGATGAAGCCGCACCCTCAAATCCCGTCAAGCTGACGCACCGGTCCGGGCATGCCCATGTTCTGAACAGCCTTGCGCTTCAAAATGCCGGTATTGATGCTGCGACCGGCGATCCGCCCGGCGGCATTATTGATCGCGATCTGGAGACCGGCCTGCCGACAGGACTGCTGTTCGGCATGGGGGGGTATCTGTCCGAAAGGATTCCCGGACTGGATGAAGCCGAAATCGAGCGGGGTGTGGAACGGGCGAATGAAAAACTGCTTTCCTA
>DKBB01000018.1 GCA_002451015.1 Acidobacteria bacterium UBA6911 | reverse complement strand
AGGCTCGGTTCTGCATGAAATTGAACGACATGTTCGACTGGATGCTCAACGATGAGAAGCGCAACAAGCTGTATCCCAAGGGGGATATGGAAAACAAATACAACTACACGGCCAACCAGTTTCAAAACCGCGCCTTCGGCTGGGCCAGCACGACGGAGGGGATCGGCTGTTTCCTGGTCAATCCCTCGATGGAATACATGAGCGGCGGACCGACCAAGGTGGAGTTCCTGACGCACCGCGACACCAACCAGATCGCCGCGCCCTGCGTGCTGAACTACTGGCGCAGCAGCCACTACGGCGGAGCGGTCGTTTCCGTCCGGGAAGGTGAACAATGGACCAAAGTCATCGGGCCGTTCATGATTTACTGCAACCGGGGCAGCGATCCGCAGGCGATCCTGCAGGATGCCAGATCCAAGCAGATTGACGAGGAAGCCAAATGGCCCTATGAATGGGTGGAAACGACGGCCTATCCCAATGCCGGAGATCGCGGAGGTATCAAAGGACAACTGGTTCTTGAGGACCCGCTCCTGCCCGAAGGCGCCAAAATGTCGAATGTGATGGTGGGACTGACGCATCCCGACTATGAGGTGCAAATGGGCGGTCCGGGCGGCAGCCTGAAGGTCGACTGGCAGCGCGACGCCAGGTACTACCAGTTCTGGGTACAGGGCCGGGACGACGGGACATTTCAAATTCCCAACGTGTATCCAGGCACCTATACACTACGCGCGTTTGCCGACGGCGTGCTGGGTGAATTCGCAAGGGCGAATGTGAAAATCGAGGCGGGCAGGGTGCTTGATCTTGGTAAGGTCCGGTGGACTCCGGTACGGCACGGGAGCCAGCTATGGGATATCGGCATTGCAAACCGGAACAGCCGCGAGTTTCTGAAGGGCGACGACTACTATCACGACGGGATGCAGGCGATGTATGCCGAGCTGTTCCCGGACGACGTGCATTATGTTGTCGGCGAGAGCGATTTCACTAAGGATATCTATTACCAGCATGTGCCGCACCTGGATAAAGAGGCTTCGGCTGCAGCCGCTGAAAAGGCGGCTCAAAGCGGACGCAGGTTTTTCTTCGGCCCGCCGCAGGTCGGCACGGCCACTCCATGGACAATAGAATTCAATCTGCCCGAAGCGCCGGCGGCAGAGCGAGCTGTCCTGCGATTGGCGATTTCCGGAACGGGGGCTCGCAAGATCGAAACTACGGTCAACGGTAATCCAGTCGGCGAGGTTGAACTGTCGATGCCCGATTCCACCTTCTCCGGGCGCAACGGGATTCAGGGAATATGGTATCAGCGGGAATTGGCCTTCGACGCCTCGATGCTTAAAGCCGGCAGGAACACCATGACCCTGACAATTCCGGCGGGGGATGTCGGTGCGGGAGTGATGTATGACTACCTGAGGCTGGAACTGGATGAATAAATGCAAAGGCGCAAGGAAAAACTTGACGCAAGGATGCAAGGACACGAAGGCACAAAGAAAAGCTGAACGCGAGGGCACGAAGGAGTCAGTTGCTGCCGCCGAATGAGCGGATTGTGAATCCGGGATAATCGCGTTGTTTTTCGCCGCGGGGGAAGAAGCTCGCCGGCTGGTCCAACCGGACATCGAACGGTTGGGGGTCGGATGTAACGATCTGTGAGCCGCCGCTGATCTCCGCTGTTTCCGGTGCGTCGTGGAGTTCCAGAACCACGATCTCATTTTCGCCTTTATTCAGCCAGTGGCGCGGCACGAACAGGGAACGCAGGGCGCCCCGGTCCCAGAAACGACCCAGGTTGTGGCCGTTGACCCAAACCACACCCATGCCCCACCGGCGCATGTCGAGGAAGGTGCCGCCGACATCCGTAAGCGAGAAGGTTCCCCGATAGAATGTCGGGCCGGTGTGGCCGACGTTCGAGGATTCGATGTCCGTGACCGATTCGAAAGGAAGCGAATACATTTCCCAGCCCTTTAATTCCTCTCCTTCAAGCAAAGCGCCGCCAATGAGGCCCTTGCGCGCGCGGTCCTGGGTCCAGGGTGCCGTGATCACGCTGATTCGGCCAAGGTTATAGACCAGGATGTCGAGCGTTGCCGGTCCATCGGTCGCCGGCAGTTGCATTGTGTAGCTCTCCTCGCCATAGCCGCGGAACGCCCGGCCGACCGTCTTGCCGTCGACCATCACAATAGCGTAATCCATCGGCTGTTGGAGTTTAAGTACTCCCTTTAAACCGTCAGGAAATAATTTACGATAGAGGACAAAACCGTAAGCCTGATCCAGCTCCTCCATAGCTGCCGGCTTGTCGGCGACGCGAGCCGGTTTCCCCGGTAGCCGTTCGACCAGCGGCTGGCGCTCGTCAAGCCGGATGGCGGGGATCTCAATCACGGACGGATCGGCCGGCGGCTCAGGCGGGGCAATTTCCAGCTTCTCGCCTATCAGCCGGCGTAACGCCCGGTATTTCCCGGTTGTCCGCCCGGCTTCGTCTATCGGGGCATTGTAATCATAGCTCGTATGCACCGGCAGATACTCGTTGCAACCGTTGAGGTATCCAAAGGTTGTACCGCCATGGAACATGTAATAGTTGAAGGATGCTTTCTCGTCGATGAGGGCGGACGTCCAGTCGACCACCTCTTTGATCGAAGCGTAACGGGTCGCAAGCGGCATGCCCCAGCCGGTGAACCAGTTGGTATAAAGCTCCGGCACAAAGACAGGGAATTGCACGGACGGTGTATCGCTACCGGAGATTCCAGCCTGTTGCGGACCGCCGCTTTGTCTTCCCTTGTATCCATTGTGCCCGCGCAGTACGCCCCGGAGTGCGCTGCCTCCCATTCCACGGCCCGGATCGCAGGTGAACAGCAGGGTGTCGAATCCCGCGTTCGTGAAAATTTTATGCATTTCGACCATGTAGCTTTCGTTGCCGCCCGATATCATTCCGTGTTCATTGTCCATCTGGACCATCAGCAGGGGGCCGCCCCGGGTGACCTGAAGGTCGCCGACCTGCGCATACACCTGCTCGATATACCGGCGGCTCCACTCGAGCCATCGCGGGTCGGTCGAACGGATCGGCACCTCCGGATATTTGGCCGTCCACCATGGAATGCCTCCGTATTCAAACTCGGCGCAGCAGTACGGTCCCGGGCGCAGGATGGCCCAGAGGCCGTTTTCCCGGCACAATTCGAGCATGCGCCGCACATCGGCCATGCCGGTGAAATCGAATTCGCCTTCGCGCGGTTCGCACAGGTTCCAGAACAGGTAGAGGCTGATTGTGTTGAGCCCCATGGCTTTGGCCTGTTTGATCCGGGTGTCCCAGTCTTCGGGCAGCACCCTGCCGAAATGCATCTCTCCGGATACGAGCAGTGTCGGTTTCCCGTCGATGAAAAATTCCCCATTGCGCGCCTCAAATGTATGCGGCCTGTCCTCTGTCACGACGGCAGTTGCCAACAGAGCCATCGCAATGAATACAACAACCGCCAGAAGAGATACTGCCATTACAGTTTTCATTCGCATGATCGATACTCCCTAATTTCGGTGACTGTCACCGAAATTATCAGCGTTCCTCTACCATGAATGCACTGTCGTTTATGCCGGTCTTGAATCTTTGGGTCATTTCGATCATCTCGGCGCCGGCGAGCAGGGTCGGGCCGTAGCCGTGGGCCGCGTATACGTTAACGGGGCGATAATAGTAAAAGGCCGGATCAAAGGCCATCCCGGTACCCACGCAAGTGCCCTCGACTTGGCCACTGTCATTGACTTTGGTCGAGACGGCGTTCCAACCCAACTGGGCCACGGGGCCATAGGCCATTGCGTCGACCCAGCCGCGGTTTACGGCTCGGGCGATACAATAAGTGTAAATGGCCGTGGCCGAGGTCTCCAGGTAGGAATCTTCACGGTCCAGCAACTGGTGCCAGAAGCCTTCACCGGACTGGCGGGCGGCCAGTCCCCTGATATGTTCCTGCAAAAGCCCCAATACCAGGTCATAGCCCTGGTGACTTTCCGGCAACACGTCCAACAGTTCCACCATTGCCATCAGGGCCCAACCGTTGCAGCGGCCCCAGAAAAAGGCCGGGTGGACGTCCATGCCCTGGACCCAGCCATGCATGAAAAGCCCCTTTTCACGAACGAACATGCGGTCTGCAAACTGCCGGACCTGGGTGACGGCATCGTCGTAATAGTGTCCTTGACCGGTCAGACTCCCCATCCGGGCCAAAGCCGGAACGCTCATGAACAGATCATCCAGCCAGAGGGTGTTGGGCAGCGGACGGTTGCGGGCCAGGGTTTTGTCCTCGAGCCGGAACTGATCGTCGCTGATGTAATCGATGTAATTTTGAATCATGGGACGCAGACCCGTTACCAGGCCGGCCTGCTCGGCCTTGATCATGGCCGCACACATCGAACCCGCATCGTCCAGAGCCCGCGGCTGAAGCACGGACCTTACGGGCGTACCCTCACCGTCCTGGTTCACCTGCCGATAGTGATCGACGACCGTCTTGATAAAAGCCAGGCGTTTTGCGACATAGTCCTTGAAGCGATCGTCGCCCGTGGCCTTGCCCGCATTCAGCATGCCTGCATAGGTCACTCCCCATTCATAGCTGATCAGGCGAAAGTCACCCTGGGCGAAGATAGCGTTTTCTCCGGCCAGTTCCACATCTGCAATCGGTGCATGAGACTGGCGATCGATCAACTGCATAGGAGTCGATTGATCCAGATAGGCGTGTACCCGCTTGAGCGTGGATGTGACCGTTTCAATGGATTGACTGCCATAAGGTGTGCGGTAGGCAGGCTGCATGGCATGCAGGGCCGTGGTCGCGTCCGAAACCCGTTCGACCTCACCGGAGCAGGAACATAACAGGGCAATGGAAAGCAGCACGATCGCGATGACTTGAGTTTGACGCATGGCATTCTCCTTGAATTATCCAGACATGCTAAAACAGGGAGATAACAAGTCAACTGTAAATACAGGGAATTGTTGAAAGACGTCGGCTGATCAGGTCAGACTTATACCTTTAATTATCCGACTATTGCTTGAACATGCAAGCCGGTTATGTACTTAAAGCCTTGAAAAAAAATCCGGACAAGGCTAAATTGGTGAGTGTGTTGAGCGCAAAAGCGAAACAGTGAGAAGGGAAGTGCGACGTCAGGATTTCAAAATCCTCCTGTTTCGTGGTTAACGCGAAAAAGATATTGCAAGATCACTGAATCTTGCGATATCAACTACCTATAACGAGCGGGAGTAATTCAGCGGTAGAATG
>DKBB01000191.1 GCA_002451015.1 Acidobacteria bacterium UBA6911 | reverse complement strand
GGTGCCTACTGCCGCAAGGATTTCGATGCCGACAAAGAGGTCGAGGAAATGTTGGACCGGTTTCCAGCCCTGCGCGCGCGGCGAAACATCCGGGCGGGCCTGCTTTCCGGCGGTGAGCAACAAATGCTGGCGGTCGCCCGCGGGTTGATTGCCAAACCCCGGATTCTGCTGCTGGACGAACCCTCCCTCGGCCTGGCGCCGGTGATCGTCAACACCCTTTTTTCCGTGCTGGCGGATCTGCGCGACGAGGGGATCACGATTTTGCTGGTTGATCAAATGGCGGGGCTGGCGCTGTCGGTGGCCGACCGCGGCTACGTTCTCCAGTCCGGCACCGTTGTGCATGAAGGCCCTGCGGATAGCATGCAAAATGACCCCGAAATAGAAAAGGCCTACCTGGGCACGTTGGATTAAATAGTCGGGTGCATCGGTCCGGCCTTGGTCCACGCCGCTGGGCCGGAATTTATAATGCGATTGACAGGGTATCATTTAAGGAAAACAATATGACCAAGCCGCGAAAAGGGAAAAGAAACCAGGCGTTCTCCATTGAGCAGATTGTACCGGAGGCTGAAGGCTACCTCATCGTCGATCCCAAAAAATGCACGGGCTGCGGCAGCTGCATGCTGGCCTGCTCGCTGGTGCACGAAGGAGAAGCCGGCCTGTCCCTGGCCAGAATCCAGGTTACCCGCAGCGTGCTCACAAGTTATCCCTACGACATCCAGATCGCTGTCTGCCGGCAGTGCCCCGAACCGCTCTGTGTCGCCAACTGTCCGACCGGCGCCTGTCACATCGACACCGCAAACGGCAATGTCCGGAGAACCGACGAATCCAAGTGTATCGGCTGCCAGACCTGTCTCAAGTCGTGTCCATTTGCTCCGCACCGTCCCATTTGGAAACCCGCCGTGAATAAGGCAACCAAGTGCGATCTGTGCACCGACTCCCCTTACTTCAGCAAGCAGGGCGGGCCCTCCGGAAATCAGGCATGTGTCGTCACCTGTCCCATGGGCGCCCTGAAAGTCGTCCACGAACTCCCCTCTCAAACAGACATCAGGGGTTACGACGTCAACCTGGCGCCGCCGCCACCTCCTCCGGGTCAGTCCGGGTTTCCGGGCGCCAAATCGAAGGGGCCGGCCAAATCCGCCCCCAAAAAGCTGTAAGAAAGAAAAGGAGGCACATCATGGCGACACCGGGATATGCAGGTAAAATTCTGAAAGTGGACCTGGCAAGCAAAAAATTAGAGTCCATAGACACTTCCAGATACGAGGAATTCGGCGGCGGTTACGGGATGGGCGTGGCCCTCTTCTGGGATTTTTGTGTAGCGCCCGGAGGCTGGGATCTGCAGGATCCTTTCGATCCCCGGAACATCGTCTCTCTGATGACAGGGCCGTTGGCCGGGACGGGGCTGCCTTATACCGGGCGAACAAGCGTTTCCGGGCTATCTCCGCAAGCCTGGCCCGTCTGCTGGTTCTCGCGCAGCAATTTCGGCGGCAGTTTCTCCGCGATGCTCAAAATGGCCGGCTGGGACGGGGTGGTCGTGCAGGGAAAATCCGACGCCCCGGTTTATATCAATATCGTCGATGACAAAGTGACACTGGAAGACGCCCAATCGCTCTGGGGACTGAACACGTGGGAAACGCAGGAAGAGATTCTCAAGGCCCGCAGCTCTGAAACCCGCGGCAGGTACGGCAGCGAATGGCAGAAAATCGGCAATAACTATACGACCATGCTGCCTTCGATCGTCACCATCGGCATGGCCGGTGAAAACAAAACCCGTATCGGTTCCCTAATCCATGGCGGAGGATCCGGAGCGGGGCAGGGAGGTTTCGGAAGCGTCTTTGGATCCAAAAACCTGAAAGCCATCGCGGTTCTCGGTACCGGCAGCATCAAAGTCGCCGATGCGATGGCGGTTAGAGACGCCCGGGAATGGTACTCGACAAAATTTCCCGGCCGTCCGGCAAGCACGGGATCGGCAGCCTGCACCGGCTGCAACCGGGCCTGTCGAAAAAGGGACGCCACTATCGGCAAGGACTCCGACGGCTGCACGGAATCGATCTGGTACAATCTTCCGTCTCCTCCTTTTGAACGCACCTCCACGCGAGACCGAATGAAGGCGGCCGATATCGCCCAGAAGTACGGGATTAATGCCTTCGATATCGCTTTCGGTGGACCAATGGCATTTCCCAGCCCGCCGGATCATCCTATCCAGCCGACCGTTCCCGCCCATACCGGAGCGGGCTGGTATTTCAAACAGCTCTACGACAGGGGAATCATAGGTCCGGGGAAAGCAATCGATACTGCCCCCCTGCCGATGGAAATGTACGAGCAGGTGGAATTCGCGGAGGCCTATGTGGCGGCGGTCTGCAAACGCATCGGGATCGGCGATCTTCTGGCCGAAGGCGTGGCCCGGTTTGCCGAGGCCGCCGGTAGAATTTCCGACATGGACACGATTCTGCGTTGCCCCGCATGGGGATACGTGGATCACTGGACCATGCCGTCGGTGGAGTGGGCTTACGGCGACCTCATGGATTCCCGCGATATCAACAATCACGACATGTCTCTGGGCGGCCCGAACATGACCTGCGAAGAGGTGGTGAAAACGGCCGCAAGCCAAGCGTTGGCCTCCGGGGGCGACGAATTTATGTTCGACTACAGCTGGCAGGGCGAACAGGCGTACAGGACAGGAATCTACTCTGGGCACAAGGCCAGGTTTGTGGCCTGGCGCCAGCACTACGCCACGTTCTACAAGGAATCGATGCTCCTGTGCGACTGGGCTTTTGCCAACCTGATGAGCAGGAGCGCATCGGACGGCAAGGGAGCCACCCCCGAGACGGAGCCGCTCTTCCTGAAAGCGGTCACGGGCAAGGATTTCCAATTTGCTGACGGCATTGAAACCGGACGGAAAACCTGGAACATGATACGGGCTATTTTCTCGCTGCAGGGGCGGCACCGCGACATGGAAAAGTTTGCCGGATTCATGTACCGGCCGGGTGCGTCCAGCGCAGCCCTGGGCGGCAGGTTGCCAATCTACGACGGTACGAAATGGGAGTTTGAAAACTGCACCGATCTTTACCTCGATGAAGTGGGGGTCGAGAAGTGGAAGACCGCCTTCTACGATTTTGAGGGCTGGGACAACAAGACGGGATATCCCAGGCGCCAAACCCTGGAAGATCTCGGTCTGAAGCATGTGGCCGATCTCCTTGAAAGCAGGAAAAAACTGGGATCCGGTTAATACAACGAAGGCAATACAAATGGATTGGCCGTTTCGAGAAACGGCAATACAGTAGGGGAGAGCAACAAAAGGAGGATTCCAATGGCATCACCCGGTTTTGCAGGCAAAATCCTCAGAGTGAACCTGACCACAAAACAGATCGGTTCGATCGATACATCTATGTATGAATCCTTCGGAGGGGGCCTCGGAAGCGCCATTGCAATTTTCTGGGACCTTTGCGTGGAGCCCGGAGAATGGGACCTGCTGGATGCTTTCGATTCCCGGAATATCGTAACGTTGATGACCGGCCCTTTAGCCGGGCTCGGGATTCCCTATGCCGCAAGAACCAGTGTGTCGGGCGTGGCGCCCCAGCCCTGGCCGGTCAACTGGTTCTCCCGGAGCAATTTCGGCGGTAGTTTCGCTCCCATGCTCCGGTTCGCCGGGTGGGACGGCGTTGTCGTCGAGGGCCGGTCGGACAGTCCCGTCACCATTCAGATCGTCGACGACAAAGTCACCATTGAAGACGCTGCAATGCTCTGGGGGCTGGATACCTGGCAAACCCAGGAAGAAATATGGAAAACGATGAGCGCCCGATCTCCCGTCCGGTACGGGGAGCAATGGCAGAAGCTTGGTAGTAGCTACACGACACAGAGGCCCTCCATCGTTACCATCGGGCCGGCGGGAGAGAACAAAAGCCGGATTGCATCCCTGATTCACGGAGCGGGATCCGGGGCCGGGCAGGGTGGTTTCGGAGGTGTTTTCGGCTCCAAGAACCTGAAGGCGATATCGGTTATCGGCACCGGAAGCATCAAAGTCGCCGATCCCATGGCGCTCAGGGATGCGCGCGAGTGGTTTGAGCGCAACTGGCCGATAGACGGGCAGCGGGGACCCGGCACGAACAGGAGCACCGGGGTTTCGTGCTGTATGGGCTGCAACCGGGCCTGCCGGAAAAGAAACGCCGTCTACGGCAACGATTCCGACGCCTGTACGGAATCCATCTGGTACAGTCTGCCTTCCCCGCCGTTTCAGCGCACGGCACAAAAGGATCGGGACAGGGCGGGGGATATCGCACAGAGGTTGGGAATCAATGTCGCGGACTGCTGCTTCGGCGGTGCTTTAACCTTCCCGAGCCCTCCGGATCACCCGATACAACCGGGAGTGCCGAGCACGACCGGATCGGGCTGGTACATTAAAAGGCTTTACGACATGGGAGTCATCGGTCCGGGCAAGGCGATAGACACATACCCCCTCCCCATGGAGTTATACGAAAAAGGGGAATTCGCCGAAATCTTCGGGACCGCAATAGCCAAGCGTATCGGCATAGGAGACCTGCTGGCCGAGGGTGCCGCGCGTTTTGCCGAAAAGGCAGGCCGGCTGGACGACCTGAACGGTATTTTGCGCCTCCCGGTATGGGGATACATGGACCACATCACCTTGCCCGGCGTTGAGTGGGCCTACGGCAACTTGATGGATTCGCGCGATATCAATAACCACGATATCCAGATGGGGCCGACCGACAAGATGACGTGCGAGGAATACGTCAAAAGGATGGCATCTCAAATGCCGCCTTATTCCGACGACCCGTTTATGTTCGATTACAGCTGGCAGGGCGACCAGGCCTATAAAACGGGTATCTATTCCGAACACCGGGCGAAGTTCGTCGCCTATCACCAGCACTACGCGCTTTTTTACAAAGAGTCGGTTCTCCTCTGCGATTGGGGATTCGGCAACTACTACAGCCCTGTGGCAGAGGACGGAAGAGGCGCGACGCCCCAGGCGGAGCCGGTTTTCTACAATGCCGCAACCGGGAAAGATATCAAATTTACCGACGGGATAGAAATCGGTCGGAAAGCCATGAACATGATGCGGGCCATTTTCATCATGCAGGGCCGGCACCGCGACATGGAAAAATTTGCAGGATTCATGTATCGGCCCGGCGCCGCCGCGGCCTCGTTTCCCCCGGCCAATATGCCGGTGTACGACGGGTCAAAATGGGAGTGGAAGCCGGTCCGGGACATGTACCTGGGTGAAGAAGGCGTCGAGCGATGGAAAACGGCCTTCTACCAGCTTGAAGGCTGGGACACACAAACGGGTTATCCCACACGGAAAACCCTGGAAGATCTCAAACTGAAACACGTGGCCGATCAGCTTAAGGCCAAGAAGAGACTGGGATCGGCATAAAATCAGGACCTTATTTATTTCCCGTCCAGTTTGATCGCCATTTGAATATAGGGCCGGTCGAACCGGTTAAACCCGGCGACTCCATGCTCCACGTTTCTTGGAATAAAGACCGCCGAAGTTTTATTCAGGGTATGTTTTTCATCTCCTAGGAATCCGACTACCTCTCCTCCCAAGTCTTCGGGGTCGTCGGGATCGGTGCCGATATTGAGGATCATTTCGTCATAATCGTGGGCGTGGCTGATCGGCTTGTCGAATTTCATATCCGGTATTTCCACTACCCAGTTAAACATAACTTCGATGTTTGATCCCGGAACCAGCTCATTGCTCATGAGCGTCAGGGACGGGAATGGGGCCCCTGCCGCGCTTTTCTTCGGTACATAGACTACATACCTGTCATATTTGGATGCATCCATGGATACATGCCTCCTTTTATTAATGATTTCTGGAATCGGAAGTTTATCTTTTCGTGAAAATTATCTTACTAAAATTGCGGAAATGCAGCAAAATCCGATTCTGGAATCCGGATGGTTTCGGCCACGGGCCACTGGGAAAAACAGGTGACAGGCGTCCCTTTCATGCATTAAATAGTCGGAGCGGGAGATCTTCAGAATGATAGATGAATGGACGCACACGCTGCCTGAGAGTGAAGCGGCCGATCGTGTGAGGCAATTGCAGACATGGATGCATAGTGCAGACATGGATGCAGTCTTCATATTTCAAAATACGGACCTCTATTATTTTTCCGGCACCATCCAGCGCGGACTCCTGGTGATCCCCTGCAGCGGAGACCCGGTCTACCTGGTCAATAAAAGTATGACCCGGGCTGAGCGGGAATCCGCGTGGAAGCATCTTGTCTCCCTTCCCAGAATGGACAACATACCTAAAATCCTCGAAGCCGAAGGGTTCGGACCATTCGTCCGTGTCGGCCTGGAAATGGATGTTCTGCCGGCGGACTACTATTTAAGGATGGCCGGACTCTTCCCGGACACAGAATTTCTGGATGCTTCGAAGACGGTCCGAACCAACCGTATGATCAAGTCACCCTATGAAATCGAACGGATCAGGATGGCATCGCGCATGCTCGACAGCGCATGGCGATGTCTGCCGGGGTGGATCCGTCCCGGTGCAACGGAACTGGAAATTTTGGCCAAGATGGAGCGGCACCTTCGCCTGCAGGGACATCAGGGGATTCTGCGCACACGCGGGTTCAATTACGAAATTGGATACGGTGCCTTTTCTGCCGGCGACAATGCCTGCTTCCCGACCTCTTTCCCGGGCTCGACCGGATTCAAATGCCTGTATCCGGCCATATCCAACGCCGGAAGTCACCGCCGCCTGGAATCTGGAGAACCTTTGATGGTCGATATCGCGGGCGGTTACGGAGGGTACCTGGCCGATGCGGCGCGCACTTTTTCTTTGGGCTCCCTGCCGGAGGATATGCGACAGGCTCATACGGTGTTGATGCATCTGAATTCAGAAATCGAATCGATGCTGAAGCCGGGAACGGAATCCAGCCGTATCTGCAATTACGCATTTGAAACAATAGGGGAGAGTCCTTATGCCGCGGGCTTCATGGGAGTGGGTGACAATTTCATGAAGTATATAGGCCATGGGATCGGCCTGGAACTGGACGAATGGCCCGTACTGGCCCCCAGAAGCGAAGCAGTCCTTGCCTCCGGAATGGTCCTGGCTATTGAACCAAAGATCTTTTTCCCCGGCCGGGGGGGAGTCGGGGTAGAAAACATGTACCGGATCACCGATACCGGATTTGAAAAGCTGACGCCGTTCAGCGAAGATATTATTGTCGTCGACAATCCAAGAACAGTTTATGTATAACCCCTTATCAGAAAACAGGCCGACTTCGATACTGGAGGATTTTCCAAAAAGAGCGGCTTATTTGTTTTATCGACCGCCCTCCTGATTCTTTTCGTCATTGCATGAGGCAGAACGTCTGTGCTGGAAAAGAAATACTTCCACGCCGAGAAGGACGAGGGCAATCCGGACAAAAAGGCGCCTCCACCGGCTTGAATATAGAAACGCCGATATAGAGTTTATCCTGGATAGCGGAACGGATGACATATTTGATTGAAGTCATCTCCGATCAGCCACTGGACCATTTTCTGGAGAAAACGCTTTTTAATCCACTGGGGATGAAAGATACGAAATTCTATGTCCAATCTGAAAAACGCGACCGCATAGCGACCATGTACGGTCTTCCTGATTTGGGATCTCCCGACATGACGCTGGGCAAGCTTGTGGTTGCAGGGGAAAACGGCTTCAATGAACGGATTGACGTCTCGGCAACCTATCCGGACTCGAAACCGGAGTGCTTTGCCAGGGGGGGGCACGGATTGTTTTCGACCATATCGGACTACCTGCGATTCGCCCAGATGCTTTTGAATGGAGGAGAACTGGAAGGATCCAGAATCCTGGGCAGAAAGACTGTCGAACTTATGCATACGAATCACCTTTCATCCGAGCTTCTTCCGTTCAAAGTTGTCGATCCTCCGGAATATGGTTATGGCTTCGGTCTCGGCTCCCGTGTCCTGCTTAATGTAGCCGAATCACGAAAACCCGGGTCGGCAGGCGAGTATGGATGGGGCGGTGCCGCAAAAACCTATTATTGGGTGGATCCCCGGGAAGAAATGATCGGGATTTTAATGGCCCAGTCCATGATGCATTTTGATTCCCCCGAAGAGGTGCTCCAGGTTCTGGCCTACCAGGCATTGATGGACTGAAGGAGGAATATGAATATTAAATTCAGATATACAATTATCTATGTTTCGTCGGTCGAGGAGGCCTTGGACTTCTATAAAAGGGCCTTTGGATTTGAAACAAAAATGATCCTTGACTCCAAGGAATGGGGAGAACTGGATACAGGAAATACGACATTGGCATTCGCCACTCACGAGATGGGCAGGATCAATCTGGACGACAAGTATCAGAAAGCAGATATCAACGATCCGCCTTTCGGGATTGAATTATCATTTATTACGGATAATGTCCGGGTGGCTTTCGATAAAGCGGTGTCTGCCGGAGCCCTGCCGATCAGGGAACCGTCAGAAAAACCGTGGGGACAGACTGTAAGCTACGTCAGGTCTATTGATGGAACCGTCATTGAGATAGCCACACAAGTAGGCGAATGACGGGGGCTTCGGTGATTAGATTCTGCGGGAAATCAAATAAGGCGGACCGGTAATATCTGATTATCCGCAACGTTTGGGACAACAGCAGGCAGTTGGCAACGAATATATTAATCCTGAGGAGCAATAAAATGGCGGAATCCAAATACGAAAAATATGTGATAAGGAAACCGGCGGTGATCGAACGCGTGGGCGACGAGTATATCGACAAAATACCGGAAACGGATGTCATTCCCGTCTGGAGTGATGTGGATACCGGTCCGAGAGTCATTTTCTCCAACGACTTCATTAAAGGTGCAACGACAAAAGTTGAATACGGTTTCCTTACCGGCGAAAAGATCGTCGGGAACGGGGAGGATTTCAACCCGCACAAACACGACTATGAGGAAATATTTCTTTTCCTTGGTACCGATCCTGAAGACACGGGCAAGCTGGGAGCGGAGGTGGAGTTCTGGCTGGGAGAAGGAGATGATTTGGAGAAAGTGGTTATAACAACCTCCTCAGCCGTGTATGTTCCCGCGGGATTGGCTCATTTCCCGCAAATATGGAAAAACGTGAAGCGACCGGTGATGACCATGGTGATTATGCCGACCACCGGTGAACGCAACCTGCAAATGATTCCTATGGAGGAGCGTCTTAAAAAAACCCTGTCCGGGAGCTGAACCATGAGCCAGAACCAACAGACCTTCATTGAAAAAAGAATTGTCTCAAATGAGATCATCCCCGATCGACTTTTTGCTTGCTTTGTAAAAGTCACACCTGAAGCTGCCGTAGCTTTGAGCCGAATGTATGGAGCCGGGGAGAATATTCCAGACACACTGGCCGGGCTTCACCGGCAACACCTCGCATACAACTATGGGCTGGGAGAAAGCAATCTTATCTGGGAAGCAGGCCCGTCAGTCGACTTCAGCCAAATTCTCTATATTTATGCAACTTCGGATATGGAATCGGCCCGGAAACTGATGACGGAGGATCCGTTTTTTAAGGCCGATCTATTTAACAATCCATGGTGGATGGAGTGGTCCGTCCATACTCCCTACTGGAAAATTGGACAGCCGATGCGGGGAATTATTGAGGGATTGGCGATGGGAAACGGCGCCATACCCGCATGCCCAAACGGGATCGAACCGACGGTATCTGTTATCCATGTGGAAAATGTGACGCCACGGAGATTAATAGTATCTCTCTGCAAGGCAGACGCCGCCCGCATCAGGCAGATCGAAGAAAATGATAAAGCGGGGAGGCCTATCCCGTCGTTTTTGGTACAACACGCTTTTAACCGGTTGGGCCCCGGAGGCACAACGGCAATGGGATACGATTGGGAGAGCGGTCCTTCGGCGGATTCTTTGTATGATTTGACCATCTTCTCTGTCGGATCGATCGAAATGGCCAGGATTCTCCGGGAAAACGATCCTTTCACACAACACGGTCTTTTTTATGATCCGGATTATTTTGAGTGGTATATCCACACGCCTTTTAGAAAGGCATCCCCGGCCCGTCGAGAGGTCCTGCGACAATTGCTGGAACAGTCCGGTGTCGAAATGTAAAACAGACTTAAGGGGAAATACGGATTAAATTTTCCTGGCAATCCAGTAACCGTTTCCAACAGCGTTCATGATCGAGCCGGGCATGTGGCCTTCACTGCCGACGAGATATACTTCAGGCACTTTCCCTTCAACTGCTTTCAGGAGTTCGGTATTCAGTCCGGGACTTGTTGCGGTAATAATGGTGTCGGCTTCGATTGTCTCTTCATTACCATCCCTGGAGACGATGTGCAGCCTTTTGCCGGTGATTTCTTCAACCTTTGTCCAAGGTTTCCTCGTCACTTTTCGCATGGAGGGAGACGCTATCCACCCATCCCCCCATATCGTATCCTCACCCACAATTGTGACTTTTCTGCACCGTTCAACCAGATATTCAGCCAGACTGCTTCCCTCAACAGTGCCGCCGATAATTACTACCGTATGACCCACGGACTCCCAGTATCCGGACAAATGCCTCATGACAGCCGGTTCCATCAGATCAAGATCACCTTTCATCTGAAGGCACAGGTCTTCAACACTGACAGTATTGCCCTCCATGCCGGGTATTTCCGGCACGGTGGGGATGCCCCCGGTTGCCAGAACGACTGCGTCCGGTTTCATCTCGGGAATAATGGACGGATTGAATTCCTGTCCCAATCTAATTTCGACTCCGAGTCCTGTAATCTGCCGTTCGAGATAGCCGGCCAGATCCATCGCGTCAACATCAGCATCAAGTCCTTTGATCATGGCAACGTAGGGTAACAGTCCCCCCAACCGTCTCTCTTTTTCATAAAGGATTACTTCATGGCCCCTGATCGCCGAAATCCTGGCCGCCTCCATCCCTGCCGGACCGCCTCCAACCACAACAACCTTTTTCTTTGTTTCAGCCGGGGCGATTTCATAGCTTTGATCGGAGCCGAGGGCGGCGTTCAGCCGGCACCTGATCGGCACAAAACGGGGATTGTCTATCATGGATAGAAGCAATCTGGCGCAATCTTTGCAATCCGGGCAAAAAGCGATGTCCTCCACTCTGCCGGCCGCGACCTTGTTGGCGATGGCAGGATCAGCCATCAGACCTTTGCAGATGCCGATAAAGTCGGCCTTTCCTTCTTCCAGGATCTTCTCCGCCACCTCGGGCCGTTCCAGGGCGCCTACCGTCATAACCGGTACGGAAACCACCTGTTTGATTGCGGCTGACAGAGGCGACAGAGCGCCTTTCCCTCCACGGCTCCAGTCAAGTTCCTTCGGCAGCGGCTTGGTATCCTCGGAATAGTAGGCGCCTTTTGGAGAAGCGTCCAGACCGTCGAAACCATGGTATCCGAAAGCCCTTACGTGGATGGCGTCCGACCCGGCATCTTCCAGAATCTTCGCAATTCCCTGGGCCTCTTCCATGGTGGTGCCGTTTTTAATTCTGAGCTCGATTCCGTTTATGAGCGTTATCAGGGGAAAATCTTCTCCCAGTCGCTTTTTGATTTCACGGATGATTTCAACCAGAAACCGGGTTCTATTTTCCAGGTTCCGGCAACCGTATTTGTCCTGGCGCTTGTTCCAGGCCCGAGACAGGAAGCTGTTGATCAAGTGCATCCTGGCGGCATTCACCTCGACGCCGTCAAAGCCGGCCTGTCGGGCAAGTACCGCGGTATTGGCGAATTTATCAACCAGGTCTTCTATTTCCGGGATCGTCAATTCCTTCGGGCACATGCGCACCATCAATTCAACCTGCTCCTCTTCCGACAGGGCTGAGGAGGATATTGTCTGAAGTCCCTCTTCAAGGAAAGCCTGAGGACCGGCATGGAATATCTGCATAAAAGCCGGGCAATCATGTTTGTGGATATCTTCGGCGATTTTTCGCATAGCCTGCAGATTGGTGTCATCCTGAAGATGCCTTTGGGTGATGGGAATAGTAATCCCCCTGGGATGCTCGACGGCAACGTCACCCCATATGATCAGACCGGTACCGCCCCGTGCTATCGATTCAAGAAAAACCCTGTTTCTGACGCCGATGTCTTCCGCGCCGCCACAGGTTTTAACGATCCGGTTCCTGATTCGCAATTTTCCTATTCGACCAGGGGCCAATAGTTTTTCAAATCTTTTATTGTCCGTCACCGGCGTGTCTCCTAAACATATTTTCGTCTTATAAAATGGACTCCCGAACATCGTCGCGGCAGCGGTTTCGACCGGTTGGGAAAATTATTCCGTGGGTATAAGATCCGAACATTGCCTTTCTACTCCAATAAAAACCAGCTTACATTCGGATCCGGCTTCGTGTCACGCTAAAATCCCTTATCAGGAACCAGGCCGACTTCGATACTTGAGGATTTTCCAAAAAGAGTGGCTTATTTTTCTTATCGACCTCCAATTTCTTCCTCTTGGAATGGCCGCACCGGGGATGTCGGCCTTCAAAAAAATTCTACTGTGATTTCGATAAAGATGGGATATCTCCCACGACAACGCGTCGTTTGAATTTCCATGCGCCATCTTCGCGAATGAGTAGGTCGTGGTAGGTTGCGAGCATGACGGTTTCGGGAAGGTTGTCGCCTCCGCGAACGACAAAAACTCCCTTGCTTAACGCGGTCGCTTCGTCGCCTTGGACCTGAATGGTTGTATTTGCGAAAAGGTGAAAGTTCGGGGAATTCAATCCGCTCGGATTCTTGCTGAATATCTCTTTCAGTAATTTACCGATGGCTTCAGGCCCCTTGATGACGGCGGTCCCTCCACCGCCTGCGTATTCCGCATCCCGGGCGAAGAGATTCGAAAATCCCGCAAAGTCTCGCCGATCCAGTGTGCGCCCGTATTCGATCAGCAGTTGCCGGATTTCTTCGCGATCTTCCAGTCTGCGCAATCGTGTTTCTATCGATTCGGATTTCATAAATCCTCCTTTCCTGGTCTGCAGAGCGTAGCGGGTGTTGCTTGCCGTTATACAGTAAAATCGGAGTGGATTCAGAGCCGGTTAAAAGGAAAGAATCTTGCCGCAATCCGGGCAGACCCAGGTGATGTGATTGCAGGTCATTCCCCAGAGGTTTTCAACCATGCAAGCCTGGCAGATCTGGAACCCGCAGGAACAGCTCCAGCAGAAACGATAATTCCTTCCGCAGCAGACACAATTCTGTGTCAACCCTTTTCCTGCGTTCTTGTTCTTTACTCTGCCGGTGCTCATTTCTAGAAGACCTTGATCAATTTTAAGTGTGGATGGGTGCGTTTCTTCCGTTGGATCGGGGTATTTCCTGTAATGACGGAGAGCATTACCGGCATCAAAACGTTCATGTCCCACTAAGTCAGTAGGCCTTTTGGATTTCAACTCCGGTGTAATAAGTTTTTAAAATCTCTTCATAGCTTTTTCCGGCTTTTGCCATCCCGAAAGCACCCGTCTGGCACAATCCGATCCCGTGACCGAATCCTCTTCCATGAAACATGAATTTGGCAACGCTGCCGTCCGGATTGTGTTCGCGCGTCAGGGTGAACAGTGTATCCCGGAGTCCCAGGGCCCCCCGGACCCTGTATCCGTTTAAAACAACGGAAGTCCGACTCCCGATGACCCGGATCTGAACCGCGCGTCCCGATTTACCCAGACGAGCAGGTTCCAGGTCCCGGAATTCCCCGATATTTCCCGCAAGACCGCGCAGTTTTTCGGCAACATCCGATTGAGAGAAGGTGACCTCCTGC
>DKBB01000024.1 GCA_002451015.1 Acidobacteria bacterium UBA6911 | reverse complement strand
CCTCTGGGTCAGTACACTTACAAGGTCGGAACGCGCACAATCCAGGCGATGCTGCGCTTCGACTTCTAATCTCGAAATCGATCCCGCCGATCCGATCGGCGGGGTCGATTTCGATTCACTTAAAAGCTCTCCTGATCCGCAGGGGAGCTTTTTTGTGAGCGGATGCGACAATTGGACTTTCCCAAGTTTCGATTTTTCCGTGACTAATGTTATTCTATAATCCGTTCCATCTAAGAATCGGTATATCCCGCAGGACTGCAGGGACAGGTCAAATTCAAGGAGGCGATTATGAAAGTTAGGGTAGTGACCCTCACGATAACAGTCGCTCTCGGTTTTGCATGGAGCTTAGCGCGTTCCGAGAATGTTTTTGCCAAGGATAAGAAGCTTAAGCCTGAAGAGGTCGTGGCAGCCCACCTGAAATCGATCGGGAATCCCGAACTACTGGCAGGCATAGAAAACCGCGGCATGAGCGGAGAGACAACGGTCGAGTTTATTCAGGGAGGGGTTGGATCCCTGAAAGGCCAGGGTATTGTAATTTCGTCGGGACGCAGTCTAAGCATCATTTTAAAATACGGCGGAGTGGATTATCCCGGTGAATATTTCGCTTACGATGCCACGGATGTAGAGGTGGGCACTATCAGCCCCGGGCAGAGATCTCCCCTGGGAGACTTTATCTTTCGCTACAATGGATTGATGGAAGAAGGGCTGCTGGGAGGAGTCTTGTCTCTGGGCTGGCCTTTGCTGGATGTCGAGGAAAGGAAATCCAAACTCAAATACAATAGCGCCAAAGTGGANNATTACACGGGGAATTGCTCCGAGTTCGGAACCTGGCGGGCAACAAGGTGGAGCCATCACTAGAAACGCCGGCATCCTGGATCCGGTCGCCTATTCCTACTATCTGCTCGTGGAGACATTCGACGACTTCAGGAAAGTCGAGCTCGGGGATTCAAGCAGCAACGAAACCGGCAGCCTGATTTTGCCGCATAGCTATGCTATCGAATATTCCGTCGAAGGGCATGGAAGCACGTTTTTAGGCCATTGGAGCCTGATAGCGAATCAATGGGCGCATAACCTGAAATTAGATCCAGCGGTCTTCAAAGTGCACTAATTCACTGGACTGCACTATCGGATCAATCCTTCAGCTCTCGGATCCCTCATGTGGCGGTTCTGGAAAACAAGGAAGTGAGCCTATAGAATCTGGACGCGCCCCCAGTCTGGGACCTGATGGTGGTGCCTACATTCTTTTTTTAGCACCCTTGCATTTGCTGACCAATTACATCTTGATCACCACATCCCTGCCGAGCTTCTGGTCCTTCGCCTGGTAAACCTTGCCCATTCCACCCTCTTAGCTGTCTCCTGGACTTGCTCCCCCCATAAGCAAAATGATCTATATGGTGCGTTCGATCACCAACAAGGGTATCTGTATTTGCTGCAAAACGACGATAAGTATATAAGGGGGCAGCAAGGATCCGTATGGTTGTGGTTCAGGAGGAAAAAGCCTCAACCTTGCCCAACCATCCCTGCGCCCTCTTATCCCCAATATGCCCCTATCGGAAATGGTCTATGCCACGGCAAACAATCTTTGCATTCCGACACGGATTCCATAAATCGTTTCAGTCCTCCTACCGACTCTGATACTTCCACCTGTAATTCCTGGATGGAGGAAATTTCAAAACCGGGGATTATTTATCCCTCCCTCGGATTGCATCAAGATAGTTATTAGCGTTGCAGCTCACTTTGCTCATCAACATGCCAAATCATTCCATGGTTTTAATGTCGTGAAAAAAGAGCAGATCCTCCATTTTTTCCCACATTTTAAAGACATCGTTCACCATGAGAATTAGATTATGCTTGTTCCCGTCTTTATCTATCAGGAAGTCCTTCAGCTCCGCTTCTTTTTGGAAACCAAGCCTTTGGAAAGCCCTTTGAGCCGATTTCTGGGTATCCATCATATTTGCCCTGATCTTACTCACATCCTTGGCTTGGGCGGCGGATACGAGCTCTCTCATTAAGGCGGTTCCTAAGCCTTTCTGTTGGTAATTTCTGGCAATTACGCATCGAATCTCGGCCATATGCATCTGCCATCTGTATCTATTAAAATGAAGGGTGGCATCTCCAAGGATTNNACTTCAGCAAAGAACTTCAATAGTGCCGGACCGTCCTGTTTTGAGAGCGGACGAATCACAATTTTGGTGCCATCCTTGATTTGAATCGTTTTTGGGGGCAGTTCCATAAAGTGACGCCTCCTTACATAAGAAAGGATTCGGGAACCCTGGTGGTGCTAATTGTTCCGTTACAGTTAGAGATTAGGCTAGCAGGGAGGGGCTTTTAAAAAACCAACCCAAAAAGAAGACTACTGGCTGCTGCTGGTATAAGGCAGGAAAGTTGATACTCCTGAAAAGGACGTGCTTAAGAGTCAAAGCTACTATCCAGGGCTACATATCCACCAGGAATCAGTAAACGACTAAAACTCCCTATTGCCTACCTTATAGTAGCTTAACATGAAATGAAAAAGGTTCAACACCGCATTCTCTGACGATCTTGTACGCGAGGCCTGTTTGTTTCCAGATGTACTCCTGTCCTGAACTTTTCGACAAAGTCAAAATTCGGTAAGACTGTTGCCTTGTAGGGGAGTCTTGGGTTTCGTAAAATAGAGACTCACGGCTCGTTCCAGGTTTTCTTTATTAATGTAGATAAGCTCCTTTTCATAGGTGCCGATGGACATTATGATATCGATAATATCCAATGGGTAACAGGCTCGTAGATCTTTGGCTCCTAAATCCAGGCAGAGCTTGCGCAACAGTTCCTCGCTCCCTGGTTCACAGGGAAGATTCCTTTCGGAAACAAGACGGTGAAAAATTTCATCGAATACCGTAGCATCCACTGCATCCAAATATATTTTATTTTGTAAACGCCTTAAAAACGCTTCGTCAGCAAGATCGTTTGGATCGAGATTGGTGGAAAAAATGACAATCTGTTCAAATGGAATTTTAAAGTTCAGGCCATAGTTAAGGCTCAGAAAATCCACACGTTTGTCTAAAGGAATGATCCAGCGATTCAGTAGATAGCGAGGAGAAAGAACTTGACGCCCGAAGTCGTCGATAACAAACATGCCGTTGTTTGCTTTCATTTGCAGCGGAGCAGCATAAACCTTGCTATTTTCTTCCAGTTGCAGCTCCAACATATTTGGGGCTAATTCCCCGCCAGCGATAATACAGGGCCGGCGACAAGCCACCCAGCGCTGGTCAAGATCAGGGGTATCCGTATCGATTTTTTCATGAACACTGGGATCATACAATACGATAATCTGGCTGTCGATTTCCACGGCGTAAGGCATCAGCACAGGATCCTGATAGATCCTGATCAATCGACTCACAACACTGGTTTTTCCATTTCCAGTTGGTCCATATATAAAAATTGGTTTCTGAGAGATAAGAGCCGGTCCCAGCTGATCAAGAAATTTGTCGGTAACCACCAGATCTGAGAGAGTATTTTTCAACAACTCACGATTAATGTCCAAGTCGACCACTTGAGA
>DKBB01000315.1 GCA_002451015.1 Acidobacteria bacterium UBA6911 | reverse complement strand
GAATGGATATTCAGTTCGAAAGCATTGAAGGAAATTCATGGACATATCGCATTGTTCTGATCGTTCTGGCGGCATTTGCCGTGATCGGATTTCTTGCAACGCTGTATGTTATCGAGAAAGGGATCTGGGTCACCGGCATGACCAACAGAATTCCCTGGGGCGTGCAGATCGTCATGGCAGTTTACTATATCGGTCTGTCGGCCGGATCTCTCGTAATTTCCGGTTTGTACGGCGTTTTCGGGAAACTGGAATACAAACCGTTTGCGAGAATTGCCGTTTATATAGCGATGCTGTTTCTCATTGCGGGCTTGCTTTCCATTCTCACCGACCAGGGGAGGATGGACCGGGTTTTCATCCAGCCTTTTGTGCACTTTAATCTGCAATCGATGTTTTCGATCAATCCCCTGTTGTACGGCGGGCATATACTTATCTGCATTATTTACCTGTGGGCTTTGTTTACGGAAAGGAAGAAAACTACAAAGGTTGTGGCGACATTGGCGTTCGGCTGGGCGTTCTGCGTCCACAGCGGAACCGGAGCGATATTCGGGTTCGGCGCGCGTATGTTGTATGAATCGCCCCTGCTTCCCGCCGCCTTCGTGGCCGCGGCAATGGCTTCCGGAACCGCACTGATGATCATTACAATCGTACTCCTTTTCAGGATTACAAACCGGCATGTGGATGATGTACTGATTTTATGGCTTGGACGGTTCCTGGCAATCACTCTTTTAGTGGTCCTGTATTTCCTCTTTATGGAAAATGCATACCGGGCTTACGTGGTGGAGTTGCGTGAAGCGGCCGTTTATTACCTTTTCGGCGGCTGGCATGCGGTTCTTTTCTGGTTCGGCCTCATCATAATTGGATGTTGCATCCCGATGTTTATTCTATTCAGGGGGAAAACGGGAAATTCCGTCCGATGGGTCCTGATCGCATCCATTATGGTGGTTTTCGGCATTTTATGCGAACGCTATGTGATCGTGCTGCCCGGCCTGATGCATCCGCCTGAAATGTTTCCCGGCATGCTGGTGACAGGAACGGGAGCGCCCGAAGGCTACGTAGCCTATTCCATGGGATTCATCGAAATCCTGCAGGCATTGGGAGTTTTCGGCGTGATCGGCTTCCTCTTTTTATGGGGCTTGAAAATATTCAAACTCCTTCCCCACGAAGCAAAAGCTCTTGTCTGATGAACACGCCGGAAGAGGATTCCGCCTGTCAATTCATTAGAGTCCATGGCGCATGTAAAGAACGTGTTTTCAGAACCCGAACCTACGAATCTCTCGTTTTAAGTCTGTGGCAGAGTCCAATCAAGCAATAATTCTGAACTACGGGAGGGCACGCCGGGCTTCCCCCTCGTAGGCATAAACATACTCAACCATTCCGTTCTTGAGCCGGTAGGACTCGAACGGACTGAAGTTTGACATTGCGCCTATTAGTGCGCGCGGCTGATGTCTCAAGCATGGTTGCATCTCGGTGCCGGAGTATTCATATGCCAGGTGCGATTCATCCACAACCCTGTAGACGGTGATTTTCTCCGGCATCTGTTTCTGGTCGAAGATCAGCGCAAACAGAAGCGCATCGGGCTTGCAGTAACCGTGCAGGTAACGGATCAGGCTGGAAACAGCCGAAATTTCCATATAATTGAATAAATCCCAGGCAAGAATCACGTTATAGCTGGAACCTTCGGGCAGGCTTAGTAGATGTCCCCAATCCGGTTCTATAAATTCACCCTCTTCCGAATGTGAGACGGGCAGAGGCAGGCTGGATCGAAGATCTGCAACGAATATGGATGGGCTGAAACGGGCCCAGAACTCAATATTGCTATTTCGGATAGGTCCCAATTCCAATATGCTACAAACTTCCATTTCCTGGATGGAATTGCATAATGCCAGGAGCCCCAGGGAACTGTGTACAACGGTTTCAGTCTGAGGTGTCTTCGCCATTCCTGCCTTGTCCCTGAAGAGTTAGGTTGTCTTTGTAGTTATTGAGACTTTATCCTGATTTAACAAGGTCGGGGATTTGTCCTTACCGCTCATATCAATGCTACCCTTGAAATTGGCTCCGTCTTCCAGTGCAACGCGAGGTGCAATAATATTTCCGCGCACGGTACCCGCCTGCCGAACGCACAGCTGTTCATCCCCGTAGAGATTGCCTTCCACATTTCCTTCAACGGTGACGCTTTTTCCGTAAATGTCCCCCTTGATGTGTCCATTTTTTCCGATAGTAACACTGTGACCGTGGCATTCGATTTTCCCCTCGAGCTTTCCTTCAATCAATAGGTCTTCTTCCCCGGACAAATCCCCCTTAATAGAAATGGTGGATCCGATTGTGGCGTGTTCCCGAACCCTCGGAGCAGGAGCTTTGTGTGACGGAGGATTGGACACGTGAGGATCAGGCGACGATTGAGGGTGTAATTCCTCTGATTCAGACTTTTTCCACATAATGCATCACTCCTTTTTCGAACGATTGTGTGCGTCGAAAATATTTCAGGCGATCCAACGAACCAGGTTCCCATTCAGGCAGGAAGGGATTTTCGTAAATTACATGAGATTCGTCAGTCCGCCATCACAGAAATAAAACCGGTATCGCTATCAAACCCGAATCACCGGTGAAAGTTCCTGTTCACGTTGACTACAAATAAATAATAGTCGGGCACTCATTCCTTATGTGTGACAATCAGCACGGTTTATCGTAAACAGGCGGAACATGTCCGGAAAAGATCCTTTGAATCAGGGGGCTGCCGGCAATGACCGAGTTTTAATTTCCACTGAAGCCGCTGAAGTCGATACCCGGGAGGAAAACCTCGGGATCAGCTTCTGTACTAGATTGGCAAATTGGGTGTGATCGCAGGAGGGATGAAAGATGCACTGGAGATGATAGAGGATTAAGGTGATTTGAAGGATGCTGCAAAAAACCCGATGAAGCTGATTGCGAAGTTAATTACACTTCAGCAGCTCGATCATCATTAAAGAGGAATCAATGCTCTTAACATTAAAATCTAAACCGANNTTACATTCGCTCGAGTTTTTCTGAGTTATGCTGAATTTTCTGAAATTGCCACCAAAACTGTCACCCTACTTGAAATGTCATTTCATTTGAAGTCCCAGAAAACTGGGAATTAGGGACGCCTTTCGCAACTGGGCTATAGAGGTAGCCTTAAGCTCCGAATTCATTTGTTGAGCATGATTGTTTGCATAGCTATCCTAGCAGCCCGTGGTAAAAGTACAATAGGCCGCGTTCCGAGCGCCGCAGGGGTAGATGCAA
>DKBB01000299.1 GCA_002451015.1 Acidobacteria bacterium UBA6911 | reverse complement strand
CAATATAAAAAAGTATAAATTTTGGTTTTAAATTTGGAATGTATGAGAACCAATGCTCAAAGTTTGCAATGTGTCCAAAGGTAGTCTGGCCATCCACACCTGCATTAACAACTGAAAAGGATCTGCCGGTTTCACTGCTGAGTTGTCGGCTGATGTATGTTTGCCAGGTTAAAGAGTCATCAATGAATCTCTGGTCCGTCGTGCTCCCCCCTACAGTCAATATATCAATTTGATCAAGACTTGGGTAATCCCCCCGGAGTCCAAAAGTGTCTCTTGTATAAATCGCATTTGTAGGGCTTTGATACAGGTGACTTACAGGAAAGCTTATCTGAACATCTCTTGGTATTCTCGTGAGAAATAATCGATTGTCTATCAACCACTCGCCAAAAATGAGTTCAAGCGTAATTAGTCCAATTATCACCGACAGGATATTGATGAGTATAGTCTTCAATTTTTTTACTCCTGATCCTTGAAATTCCGTCAAAATTATTCTTTCAATTTCTTTCTTTAAGAAACTAGAAGTAGGAACAAAATAATATACTCAGACAATCAAGTAGTCGAGGCATTCCTCAAATTGGACGAAAAGAGTAAGACACCCATTGTATTTAGTACATCAGGAGCCCACGGTTGACACTATATCTAAATGGACCCTGGGATCACATAGATATATGCCCTCTCGGATGGATTTATTCTTAAAGCGTAGAAACAATGGAACTGAATCATTTTTTTAGAATGGTGAATACTGCAAAGATCAAAAAAAGGAAGACGGATCCTATGCTCCATGCATGCTGGTTTATGAAAACGCCGAAACAAATTGGATTACAGATATGTTCAGAAAAGTCCACGATGGACAGGATGAAAATATTGAACCGGTAAATATCCTCCATGCCCGCTTGGCGTAAGAGCATCCATAAGTTAGCTGGATATTTTTATGAAAGAAATTATGGACCGATTGCGGATTGGGAGTTATGGTTGAGATGCTTAAGAAGTGGTGCTCAATTTGAGTTTATCAAGGACCCACTTCGCCTTTGCTTGGGGATTCTGGTTTCTACAACCGTAGGTTTCCAGAAAAAGAACAATTCCACGCAAGGGTAGTTGGAGAATACTGCCCTTTGCAAAAAAAAAGGTTGTACCGGACAGCTGTAAGCATATTTCCTGAAGAAGGCGATAACAACGACATTAAACTCGATAATGAAATCTGCCTGTTCAAAGGAAAAGCATGAGGGATCATATGGGCTGATTCAATATTACAACAAATAACCTGATTTTTCTTGATTCCTTTCAAGACTGCTTTAGGTTTAATGTATCTTTATCCATCCTTGAATGAATGTTGCTAATAAGCTTTTCTCTACGGGTTTGGCGGTAAAATCATGGATTATGTACAGGGATTATGGGTTGGCGGCAAACTTACACAACTGGAGCGCCTGTCGATCGCCTCTTTCCTCAAGCACGGGCACGAGTATCGCCTTTACACATACGGCGACGTGGATAACGCTCCTCCGGGGACTACGATCTGTGACGCGTCGGATATACTACCTCGAACAAATGTTTTTCTTGCCCNNCCGTTTTCTGACCTGTTTCGTTACAAGCTATTATCCAACGAGGGCGGCTGGTGGGTAGATCTTGATGTCGTATGCATCAGGCAATTTGAATTTCATGATCGACCTTACGTTTTCGGCTCGGAATACGATGAAGCGGGCGGCCCCGCTTTTCCAGCCATAGGCGTGATGAAGGCCCCCAGGAAATCTCCCTTCTTTGTACTATGTTATCAAATCGCATGCGATATGAATCCGTCCAATTCGGCATTTGGCGAGATCGGCTTCCACCTCTTTAGAAAACACTATCTGCAGTATGGGTTGGGAAATTTTATTGAACCTCCATCTACCTTTCACCCGATAGAATGGTGGAACTTCAAGAAATATATCGAGCCCAATTCTGCCGGGATAAAATTCCCGGTTTCTTATGCACACCACCTCTATGGCCATATGTGGCGCAGCAACGGGCTGGATCGCGATGGCCGTTACGATGAAACCAGTTTATTTGCTCAAATGGTAAAAACGTATTTGCCCGAACACTAATTCCGGGCAGCGCATCTACGATCCCCCATTTCCCAAAGTAAAATCTGATTTACGGGAGTCAGGGCATTATCAGGCTACACACTGAGCGGCCAAAGCGACATATCCCGACTATTCTGCTTTCCGGTGAGCGACTGAAGGAGCACCCTGGTCCGGAGAGGGAGTTTTCCGGTCGTCCACCAGCTTTACCAGCGTCTCCAATAACCAGTTGACATCTCCCCGGCCCAGACTGCATCGATCACAAAGTGATATGCGCCTGAACCTGAAGCCATCGGCGAGGACATCGTCGACCGAAATGGAATCACTGCCTTCTATATCGTAGCAGCATGCAGCCAGCTTCCCGTCCCATTTGACGGCGAACATATTATGGTTCTCGTAATCACAGGGCTGTAGGACTTTTGCGGGAGTGGCTTTGGTTTCAAACTGTTTCAACTCGACCTGCCCTACCCAGTCGTGACAATTTTCGGGCTTCGGTACCCATGACGAGACTATGGGGACTATGTCATCGATGTGTCCGGTAAGCGTTTTCAAGGATTTGGCGTGGGCAGATATCATGACGCCCTTGAGCCCGGCCTCCGCTAGCTCCTTCCAGAGATCACGAGGGAACATCTCCTTGGAGCGATCCACACCATTGGAGGCAAAAGACACCTCGATGTTCTGCGAGACGGCGTAAGAAACGAATTGTGGCAGCAGAGGATTCAGCAGTGGCTCTCCGAAATGGTTCAACCATACGAATTTCTTGCCGCCGTATTCCGGATTGTCAGACATTTGTACCACTTCGATGCATTTCTCGAAGGTTTCCATGCTCATATTCCCCTTGGCGCGACGCTGGTTGGAGTGGGGACAATATACGCACCGCAGGGAACANNTTTCTAGGAATTTCCTAACGGTATTTGGCATGTGATTGAACCGGACTATCGATGAACTGATAGCAGCACCTAAATTCGGAACTGTTGCAGAGACGTATATAAATTATCGCATGCCTTAGCGCCCGAGGTCTCGCTTTTTTACGCACTGTATCCCTCAAAGCATAAATTCTGGAATATGCAGCCGGGTTCCAGCGTCGTATATATCAGTACAGGAAAATTATTTCGATTAGAGAAGAACTCCGACCTACGGTCGAAGCTTCTTCCTAAGGGAAAAACCACGGGGGCTTCTGCCCCCAAACTCCCAACAGCCATTCATCCCCAGTCTTTGGCTTGGACCCCAGCCAAAGGCTGGGGCATTCTGGCTTTTTCCCATAAACCTACAGATCATCCGCGATGCCGACCGTGGTGTATAGGAAAAATGAACGCCTGTTTTAAGAATCTCGCTCCCTATCGAAACCGGCTCATTGGTTTCTGCTAATAAGCCATATATTATTGTCATCGAATTTCAGGTCTTGATTTTACTATGCTTTGCACAAGGCTCGACATAAAAACTGGAAAATTACAGAAATATATTAAGGGTCGCATTGAGGATGATCGGAAAAATTTCTAATCGAAATAATTTCCCCGTACTGGCTTCTTTATGGCGAAACTTCAGATCCCCAGGATATAAGCACACTCACCCTTAACGCGAGTCTTCATGTATACAAGAAGACCCAAAGATCCGTTCCTGTCTGCATATTATTTTTCCGATGATCCGTCGGAGTCGATGAAGATATATTTACTTCTCATATCCTCTGGTACCAGGTCTCTCCTGGCGGTTTCGGCCAGCTTAGGGCCGTAGTGCGCCTGGATAAACAGAAACGGCCGTGTCACTTTGTGAATCGTGAACGGGCAGTGAACAGTGTTTTCCGGGATATAGATCAGCGTCGACTTGTTGATGATATGCGACTCCATTTCTTCGCCCATGCACACTTCAAATTCCGCCCCAAGGTCTTTCGGATTCTCCGGATCGGAGCCCAGAGCCACCAGCACTTCCGGAACCGGATGCGTGTGCGGTCCGTGCCCCAGTGTTTTGGTGGCCATTTCCCCCATCCACATGGCGGAGAAATAGTTACATCCTTCTATTATGTCGTTGTCTGCAAAAGTGACAAACATGTTGCTGACACCGAAGCCGACTTCCCTTTCTTCGGGCGTCAGTTCGTTGAGGAAGCATTTACGGTATTTCGACCCCGATCCCTCCGATGCCGGTGAGGCGGGACTGTTCATTGCCGCGGCAATGCTTTCTTTGGACGGCATAAACGCTGCCGATAGTGCGCCGGCCAGGACAATACCTGCGGTTCCACCGGTTAGTTCCATCACAAATCCCCGACGTGTCGTACCGTTTTCCTTTTTTAGGGTAGAACTCATATCCGATTCTCCTTTGCATTAAGGCGATGATTGGAAACCGTCGATTCATAGCGGATGCCTTGATTTTTTCTCATTATCAGCATATCCGGGTTTTCGATCAATGAATTATTGATCGTTCCCTTTCTGCTTTTATTTCCAAACGCAAAGAATCCTGATTCCATAAATAAATGTAAAGGAATTTTATAATTCAGCGTCATACTGCGATAAAATAACCGGAGTTTTCCCATTATTTTCTAATTGTATTGCGGTATGAAAAATCGAAATTGCCGGACACGATTTCCTTAAGTAGAGATTGTTCCGGTTTTAATTCTTCAAGTAGTAGAAAAGACGGTTGCGCCGCGAAATCCTCTTGAAGCGAGGAAAGCGCGCCTGTTGCGGAGGAGAAATCAAACATGCCGAAAAAAATATGTTTCGTTTTCACCTTGTTGTTTTTGATTATGGCGTTGGCTTGCGGTACCCAGGAACGGATGCGGTCAGAGGACGGATCCAGCGAAGATCCGGCCGCCGGTGGAACGTACGCCGGGTATATTTTTTACGATGCGAAACCGATCGACATTCCTTCGGAAGAGCTGGACAGAATCCGGCGGGAACATGAAGAGCAGCAGTCGATGGTGGATTCGACGCACCTGTTGAACCTGGATACGACCCGGAGCGAGGGAGCGCCGTACCTGGATTTTCACTGGCTCTGGGAAGGATCCGCCAAAGGGTATGCCGAAGCCGAGCATACGCATGATTTTGATGAATTCATAGGATTCATCGGCGTAGGAGCTCAGGATAATCCGTACGGCCTTGATTCAGAAATTGAAGTATGGTTGGGCGGAGAAAAATTCATGATCACCCGGAGCTGCCTTATTTATGTCCCGAAAGGATTGCGACATTGCCCGGTGCGTTTCGCTCGCATAGGCAAACCGGTGCTTTTCTTTACCGGGGGAATGGCAACTTCATACTCCCGGACTGCAACGGAATTCAATGACGAGCACGCCGCTGAACGGAATAATGAGAAACTGATATCCCACGGAGTCAACCCGGAGAAGATCTCTCCGGAAACGCTCAAGAAATGGGATGATGAGGGAAAGAAGCGGCAGTCAACAGTTGAGGGAACACGTTTGCTGGATCTGGACAGCGTGGAAGGGGCGCCCTACATCGATTTTGTCTACCTCTGGAGTGGAGACGAGAAAGGACCGAATCATCCGGAACACAGCCACGAGTGGGGAGAAGTTTTCGGATTCATCGGCACGAACCGGGATGACGTGAACGACTTGGGTGGGGAGATTGAGTTCTGGCTGGGCGGCGAAAAGTATCTTTTCACCAAAAGCAGCCTTGTGTGGGTGCCGCCGGGGCTCAAACATTGCCCGATACAGTTCAACCGGATAGACCGCCCCTTTATTCTGTTTACGCTGGGCATGACCCGCGAGTACACGCTGCAGGGCGTAGAGGAAAAATGAACGCCTGTTTTTAGAATCTCGCTTCC
>DKBB01000074.1 GCA_002451015.1 Acidobacteria bacterium UBA6911 | reverse complement strand
AAGATTATTGTTTATCCACCTCCCCGGGTCCCATCCAGACCTCCAACCAGTGACGCGTCTCCGCCGAAGAAACCTGAATCCGTCCCGATTATTCCCGAAGTGCCTGAACCACCGCTGCCGCTCAGCCGACTGGAGGCAGGGGAGATCCTTATCCGGCAGGGTAAGTACCCCCAGGCGATTCAGGTTTATAAAAACTATCTTGAGAAAAATCCCCAAGCCGAATCGAGGGACCGGGCTTTATTCTATCTCGGTCTGTGCTATGTCCTTTCTCCCGGTGCCGACCGGAACCTGCCCGGCGCTAAAACTTCTCTGGCTAAAATCTCGAAGGAATTTCCTGAAAGCGAATATAAAAGCCCCGCGGAACTGATTCTCGGATACATGACACAGTTGGAACAATTGAACGAGGATGTCGATGCGCGGGACTCCACGATCCAGAAGCTCCAGGAGGAACTGAACAGATTAAAGGAAATCGATCTGAAGCGCCGCCCTTCCCGCCCAACAGAGCCGTAGGCCGTCGGCAGCAACCAGTCAGTCCAGCCCTCCTGAAACTCGAACGGGTTATTTACAAACACAAAATCGCAACAGATAAGAAATCGACAAACTAATTCCACCGTATCCTGCCGATTATTGGCTGTTATACTGCCGACCGGCTGTTCGTTACAGGGCGAAAAGAAAGTACGCCCAACCGATTACTGGCTATATTTTTTCCTCTACACTGCGGATTTTATCTTCCATCGTCTGGACCCGATCAACGCGAGTGCCGAGCCGGAGGGTGCTGCTGATTCTGGGGACCCCCATTTCATGAAGCGCTTCATGGCATTGCTTGACCGCCTGCATGACCTCGTCCCACTCACCCTCGATATTGGTGCCATAGGCATGCAGCTTTGTTTTCAGGCCAGCCTTCAGAAGAATTTTTTCGCAAACAGCGATATAAGATCCGAGACTGATCCCGACCCCCATTGGGATAACGCAAAGATCGACAATCACATTCATGGATGCACCTCATTTAAGAGAAGCCGGAAGCCGGAAGAATATTTTGAAGGATTCCAAGAGTTGACGGCACATTCTGACTTCCAGATTTAAAGTATAAATTAAATATTTAATCATTGAACAATTTTGCGGATGCCGTCAATTAGCGGTTCGGAATATTTTCATCAAGGCCTTGAATCCTGTTTCATGCATGAATGCTATAATCAGCAGGTATGCAGAGTACAATCGAATCCGGAATGACTCTTGCCGGGGCTCTCCGTGTGGGTTGCGGAGATGTTGTCGCCTTTGTCGGCGGCGGCGGGAAAACAACGTCCATGTTCCGCCTGGCCGATGAATTAAGCGCCTCAGGTCTCAGGATCCTTACAACGACGACGACCCATATCAGCGTAAGCCAGGCTGCTTCCGCCCCGGTATTTATATGTCCGGATGAAATCAAATCTTTGGGCGACCGTCTCGACCGGTTCGGTCAATGCCTTCTTGTCGGCCCGCCGGACGGCAAAGGACGCGTTTTGAGCATCTCTCCGGATATGATCGGGATTTTAAAGGAACGGCCGGATATCGACTGTATCCTGATCGAAGCGGATGGAAGCAAGTCACGCCCGTTCAAGGCACCGGGCCCTCACGAGCCTGTCGTTCCCGGATTTACGACGGTCCTTGTTCCGGTCGTCGGATTGAACTCCATCGGGCGTCTCCTGGACGATAGAAACGTCCACCGCCCGGAAATTGCGGCATCCCTGGCCGATGTGCCGATCGGAAGCCCCATTACACCCGAAACGATTGCGCGGATTTTATGCCATCCTGAAGGGGGAGCCAAAGGCCTTCCGACGGGGGCGCGTCTGGTGCCGCTGTTGAATAAAGTCGACCTTTGCGATATGCGGGCCGCGGGTGAAATTGCGGAGATACTTCTGAAACATCCCAATGTAGACTCGGTTCTGGCCTGTTCCATGGACCGCGATCCTCCGGTCCGGACGGTATGGATTCCGAAAGAGAGAAATGCATGATGAAATCTTCATCCGTTTATGAATGCCAGCATTGCGGATTTGCCTCGGCCAAGTGGTTGGGGCGGTGTCCCGATTGCGGCAGCTGGAATTGCTTCGTGGAAGAAAAGCGCACCGGTTCCGGTGCCGTATCTGTGAAAAACCGGGATGAAGTCAAAGTTACCCGCCTGGCTGAAGTATCCACGGAATCAACCCCGCGTTTGCCTTCAGCCGATCCCGAGTTCGACCGTGTCCTCGGCGGCGGTATTGTTCAAGGATCCCTGACGCTTCTCGGAGGAGAGCCCGGAGCGGGGAAATCGACCCTTCTTCTGCAAATCGCACACAACCTCCAGGCCCAGGGAGAGCGCGTGCTCTATATTTCCGGGGAGGAATCCGCCCGGCAGATCCGGCTCCGTGCCGACCGGCTGGAAAATTCGCACGCAGCCGGTTCGATGGACTCGGCCGGAGATATCTTAATACTGGCGGAGTCCAGTTTTGAGACAATTCTTTCAGTCATCGAGGAACATAAGCCTTCGGTGGTGGTTGTAGACTCCGTGCAGACGACATTTTCGGAAACGCTCGATTCCGCACCCGGGAGTATAGGGCAGGTCCGGTACTGTGCGGGCCAGTTTCTCAACCTGGCGAAATCCCGCAACATACCGGTCTTTCTGATCGGACACGTGACCAAGGACGGAAGCATCGCCGGCCCGAAAGCGCTCGAACATATTGTCGATGCCGTTCTGTATTTCGAAGGGGAGCGCCATCAGAATCACCGCATTGTTCGCGCGGTAAAAAACCGTTTCGGAGCGGCCAACGAAGTCGGCATATTCGAAATGACCTCCAGGGGTCTGATACCGGTACGGAATCCATCCAACATTTTTTTACTGGACAGGGAAACGATAACTCCGGGAAGCGCCGTCATCTGCGCCATTGAAGGAACGCGCCCCTTGATGGTCGAAATACAGGCTCTCGTTGTTTCCACGCAGTACGGGACCGCCCGGCGGGTGGCAACCGGGATCGACTATAACCGGATATCGGTCCTGGTCGCTATTCTTGAAAAGCGCCTGGGAGTTCAGATGAACGGATGTGATATCTACGTCAATGCCGCAGGCGGGATGGACATAGACGAACCGGGTTCCGATCTGGGCATCTTTACGGCAATTTTCAGCAGCATGCGGAATCGTTCCCTTCCTCCTTCAACCGTACTCATGGGCGAACTCAGTTTGTCCGGAGAAATTCGCCCTGTCAGCCAGGTGCACCAGCGGATACGGGAAGCGGCGGCTATGGGATTCCGGAAGTGCGTACTGCCTGCCGCCAATCTACCCCTGGTCGATCCGGTCGAACATGTTGAAATGATTCCGGTTAAAACGGTCGACCAGCTTTCCGAGGTTCTCTTTCCCTGAAACAGGGCGATGTTTCCCATGTTCCTCTTGGATCTGTTCCGAGAATAGTGATTCGCCCGGGAGAAAGGTTTATAAAAAACGTTGCGGGTGTGTTAAATTCATATAAAGCTATTGATTTATCACATACTGGATTTTTCATGGCTGTTTTCAATGCCGCTGGATGATGGTGACGGGAAATTCGACCTTGATTATAAAGAATTCTATATACACTTACTGCAGTTCCAAAGACGTATGGCCGGTTTTCTTAATATTCGTCTGGCAATTAATAATCTATTCCATTGATATCAGGTGGATTATGTTTAAGGAGTCCATAAATGGATCTCTGGATATTACGTGCACTTCTATTCGCAGCAGTCCTAGTAAGCGGGTACTTCATCCTACCTTTTGGTACAGATATTCGACTTACCTTAATATATAGCGGGATAATTGGAATAATCGTCATCCTGGCTGAAATGAGGATCCGGCGGCTTTCGTTGAAAACGTTGTTGGGAGCTGCTGTCGGTTCTGTCCTGGGTATCACCGGCGCCAGCCTGATCAGCATCGTGATCGGGCGCATGAATTTCGAAAATCCCCATACCGAGACATTTCTGCAGCTCCTGTGTCTGCTGGTGATGGCCTATGTGGGTTTGGTTGCCGGGGCTCATAAGGGAGAATATCTCGACCTGTCCATGCTGGAAGGAGTTTTAACGGATTCTCCCGCGCGGAAATCGGCGAAAGTGCTTGACACCAGCGTGGTTATTGACGGACGCATCGCGGACATCTGCACAACCGGTTTTCTTGAAGGAACTCTGATCGTTCCCCATTTTGTGTTACGGGAGCTTCAGCAGATTGCCGACAGCGCGGATTCCGCCAAGCGCAACCGCGGCAGACGCGGTCTGGACGTTCTCGAAAAAATCAAATCGGTTCCCGGTGTCACGGTGCAGCTTCTTGAGAAAGACTATCCGGACGTAAAGGAAGTGGACCTGAAGCTTATCGAGCTTGCGAAGGAACTGGGCGCCAAGATCGTTACAAACGACTTCAATCTCAACAAGGTTTCACAGCTCCGGGGAGTGGATGTTCTTAATATCAATGAACTGGCGAATGCCCTGAAACCGGTCGTCCTTCCAGGGGAAACCATGAAGGTCTTTATTCTTAAGGAAGGCAAGGAGTACAACCAGGGAGTAGCGTACCTCGATGACGGCACAATGGTTGTAGTCGATAATGCCCGGCGCATGATAGGTAGAACGATTGCAACCCAGGTCACTTCGGTCCTGCAGACGACTGCGGGTAAGATGATTTTCGGGCGTTTCCCGGAAGAGTCCGAGAACGGTTCCGGGCATTCATCGTCCAAGCAGGATCGTCGGTCCTACGAAAAGGTGCCGAATAACCACCGCAACGGTCTCGATGACGAACGGGTGAAAGGTCGTTAATTCGAATTCCTTCAGTATTTTCCCGTTAACCTGTATTCCTCGAAGGATTCCGCCAGGCGAACGGCTGGCGGATTTGGGTCGTGCATAGGACAGCCGTGCAATCAAAAAGCGTTCCCGTTAAAAAAGAAGCCTCCCGAACCTGCCGCTCCGAAAGAAAGTGGACGGCGGCAGCCGTTATTGCCGCCGGGGGGACGGGAACCCGAATGAATACCGGGACACCGAAACAGTTTCTCGAAATTGCCGGACATCCGATACTGCTTCACACGGTGGAAAATATTCTGTCGGTGGAACGCGTATCGCAAGTCGTCATTGCACTTCCCGCGGAGCATATAGCCGCGGCCCGGTCGATTCTGAACCGCCGGCCGATGCGGATTGAAATCGATTGTGTCCACGGGGGAGCCGATCGCCAGGATTCGGTCTATTGCGGGGTCCGCCAGGTACGTCCGGGGATAGATATCATAATGGTTCATGACGCGGTACGGCCTTTCTGCGACCGGGAAACGATCGAGAACGTCCTGGAAGCGGCATGGGAAAAAGGCGCTGCAGTCCCGGGCTTGCCGGCGACGGAGACGATTCAGCGCGTGTCCCGAAAGGGGCGAGTACTGGCGACGCCTCCACGGCGGGAGCTGTATGCTATCCAGACTCCCCAGGCCTTCCATACAGAAATACTTGAGGCCGCCCTGCGGCGGGCATCGAGAGAAGGATTTTCCGGAACCGATGAGTCTTCCATTGTTCGATGGGCCGGATACCCGGTCTATGTCGTTGCAGGTCAGCAGGACAATATTAAGATTACTCGTCCGATCGATCTGAAACTTGCAGAATTGTTATTGAAGAATTCGCAAAAAGGGGATGAAGAGGCAATGAGTGGACCGCAGTACCGGATTGGACAGGGGATCGATTACCATCGCCTGGTTGAAGGACGGAGCTTAATCCTTGGGGGCGTCTCCGTCCCATTCGAAAAGGGGCTGGAAGGACACTCGGATGCTGATGTGCTCTCGCATGCCGTGTGCGACGCCCTGCTGGGAGCGGCGGCGCTCGGGGATATCGGTCAGCACTTCCCGGATACGGATCCCGCAAACAGCGGGCGTTCCAGTATCGAATTCCTCCGGGAAGTGCGCGCCAGGATAGAGGGAGAAGGCTGGAAGATATATAACGTGGATGCAACCCTGCTGGCGCAGCGGCCCAAACTGGCTCCATATATGCCGGAGATGCGGCAAAATATCGCCGGAGCCCTGGAGATAAGCACGGGAGACGTGAATATCAAGGCGACGACCACGGAGGGATTGAACGCGGAAGGCCGCGGTGAAGGTATCTCTGCCCAGGCAATTGCATTGTTGATTAAATAGTTCCGGTGACTGTCACCGAAACTTAGAGAATTGGATATGAATAATAGATCAAAATCGAGTAGCACGGTCCGTGTGCGTTTCGCTCCGAGCCCGACAGGATTCCTCCACGTGGGGAATGTGCGAACAGCTCTGTTCAACTGGCTCTTTGCGCGGTATCACCGTGGAACTTTCCTGCTGCGGATTGAAGACACCGATGCGGAGCGGAGCGAGCTTCAGTATGAGAAGCAGCTCCTTGCGGATCTGCGCTGGCTGGGGCTCGAGTGGGATGAAGGGATTGAGCTGGGGGGCGATTATGGTCCCTACCGGCAAAGCGACCGGTATGATGTGTATCAGGAATACGCCCGGAAGTTACTGGAGGAAGACAAGGCGTTTCCATGTTTCTGCACCGAAGAGGAACTGGAAGAAGTGCGCCAACAGCAACTGTCCCGGAACGAGACGCCGCGCTATTCCGGTAAATGCCGGCATCTTTCCTCTAAGGAGCTGGATGAGCGCCGCAAATCCGGTGCATCCTCTACGCTGCGCCTCAGGGTCCGGCCGGGGACGGTGGGATTCACGGATCTTGTTTTCGACAGGATCAATGTCGAAACCCTGCAGATCAGCGATCCGATCCTCTTGCGCAGTGACGGCAGCCCCACCTACAACTTCTGCTGCGTGGTCGACGATCTTTTGATGAAGATATCTCACGTTATCCGTGGAGAGGGACATCTGTCGAACACACACCGGCAGATCCTCATCTATGAAGCACTCGGTGCTCCGCCCCCGCAGTTCGTCCATTTGTCGACGATCCTCGGCCCGGACGGGCAGAAACTGAGCAAACGCCATGGAGCAACATCGGTAAGCGAGTTTCAGGTTCAAGGGTATCTGCCGGAAGCTTTAGCCAACTACCTGGCTCTTTTGGGATGGTCCCCTTCTGAAGACGGGAAAGAAAGGATGTCCCTGGAAGAAATAGCGGGGCAGTTCGACCTCAGCCGGATTCAAAAAAGTCCGGCAACCTTCGACAGCAAGAAGCTGGACTGGATGAATCGCAGTTATATCAGCCAGACTGCCGATGCCGTTCTAGCGGATCTTTCTGTAAGTTACTTTATCAATGCCGGACTCATTCCGGCCTCTCCTGATGCCCGAACACTTGCCTGGCTTCAACGCGTCATTGAGATCATCAAGACACGCGTCGATCACCTGGATCAGATGCCTGCAGAAGCGGCCATCGTTTATGGATTGGATCCGGATGCGCCGCGGCTGGACGATGAGGCGGTGGAGATTCTCGCAACGCTGGAGGGAAAAACGGTTGCCGCTGAATTTATCCGTCTCGTAGACGCCGATCCGGATCTGACGCCGGAGTCCTACCGGGAAATGGTTTCCAGGGTCAAAGAAGCTACCGGCCAGAAGGGCCGCACGCTGTTTCATTCCATTCGAGCTGCATTGACCGGATGCGGTTCGGGTCCGGACCTGGGAAAGCTGATAGTTTTGTATGAAGAAGGCAGCAGACTGCCTTTGCCCCGGAAAGTCATGTCCTGCCGCGAACGTCTCCATACGATTGTGAACGCATTGGAGTAAAGAAATGGCACCGGGTATTCCATGCACCAATTTATTTCAATCAAGGAAATGTCAGAGAAATTGGTGAAAGAATAAACGGGTGCCATTTAAATTTGATATGAGTTTATTGTGTGGCATTCACGCAGTTCTGGAAGCTCTGAAAGCACATCCTGATAAAATCGAGCGGATCTGCATCGAAAAGGGAAATAAGAATCCCCGGATCCGGGAAGTGGTGGAGCTGGCTCGCGCCTGTCATGTCAGCCTTTCTTTCGAAGACCATTCCTGGCTGGACCGAAAGGCTGCGGATGCGCGCCACCAGGGGGTGCTCTGTTATGCGGCCGAAATAGCAACTTTGGACAGCGAAGAGGTACTGAAACAGGCAAAATCCCCGGGACTTCTAATTATCCTGGACGGAATCGAAGATCCTCATAATGTCGGCGCCATTCTAAGGTCTGCCGAAGCGGCGGATGCGGACGGCGTTTTTCTCCCCCGACATCGCAGCTCGAGCCTGAGCCCGGTTGTCGTCAAGACCAGCGCCGGCGCGGCATCGCACATGAAATTATCCCGTGTTTCCAATATAGCAAACCTGATCGAGCTTCTAAAAAAAAGGGGGTATTGGGTTGCAGGTCTCGATGCATCCTCGGATCAGCCTGTCTGGAACGCGGACCTGAACGTTCCGCTTGCCCTGGTCCTGGGGGGAGAAGGTCGAGGACTTCACCGGCTTGTGAAGGAAAAGTGTGATTTTCTGCTGTCTCTGCCGATACGAGGAAATGTGGGGTCATACAACGTCAGTGTGGCCGCCGGTATTGCGCTATATGAGGTTCTTCGCCAGAGGATGAAAAAAAAGAAGCCAAAAGAANNCTGACTCCTTGATGCGTATGGAATGCAAATGAAGCTAAACGGTATTTCGGCCGGAAACCGACTGTAACGGTACTCTCTTATGCCTGTTGTTGAAATTGAAAACCTGACAAAAGATTTCCTGGTTGGATTCTGGAAAAAGCATCCCGTCCGTGCGCTGGACAACCTCAGCCTGCAGGTGTCCCGGGGCGAGATTTTCGGATTCCTGGGGCCGAATGGCGCGGGCAAAAGCACAACGCTTAAGATCCTGATGCACCTGTTGCATCCCTCTTCGGGAGAAGCCCGGATACTGGGCGAACCCGTGGATTCGGTCAAAATGCGCAGAAAGATAGGGTTTCTGCCCGAAAATCCGTATTTCTACGACTATCTTACTCCCGAAGAACTGTTGACGTATGTAGGTCGGCTTTTCGGGCTCCGACAACCTGATTTGTCGAAAAAGGTCGATTTGCTTCTGGAGACGGTTGGTCTGACCGATGCACGGCGAATTCAGTTGCGGAAATTTTCAAAAGGGATGGTGCAGCGCATCGGTATTGCCCAGGCCATTATCAATGATCCGGAAATCGTTTTTTTGGATGAACCCATGTCGGGTCTGGATCCCCTGGGGCGCATGGAAGTCCGGCGGATAATCACGGCACTGAAGTCCAAAGGCGTGACGGTTTTTTTCAGCTCCCACATTCTTCCGGACGTTGAGGCTCTTTGCGATCGGGTCGCAATTCTCAATAAAGGAAAGTTGCAGGAAGTTGGAGCCCTGGAGGAGATCCTGAAGGTCAGGATTGAAGGGCATGAGGTGATTCTGGCAGGCTGGACGGACGAAACTCTGAAAACGATGCAGGAAACATGCGAAGAAGTGAGGCCCATGGGGGATCGATTGCACATCCGGATAAGCAATCCGGAACAGATGGAAGCGGTGCTTAAATCCGTTTTCGAACAAAAACTGGAATTGATTTCGATGAATCCGATCCGCCCCTCGCTGGAGGAATACTTCTTCCAGGAGATAAAAGACAGTCAAAATAGTCGAAGGGGTCAAAATAGTTGACGCAGTCTAAGGACGCTTCTTTAAACCTTTGACCACTTTGACTACTTCGCCCTTTGCCCGTTTCATGGTGATGTAATGACAAGAATCCTGGTAATCGCCAAAAATACGTTTCGGGAGAATGTTCGGGATAAGGTGCTCTACAATCTTATTCTCTTCGCCTTCATAATTATTTTCAGCTCACTGTTGATAGGGCAGTTGAGTCTCGGAAATGGAGTAAAGATAATTCTCGATCTGGGCCTGGCTTCCATTTCCATATTCGGAATGGTCATTGCGGTTTTTCTGGGTATAGGCCTCGTATACAAAGAACTGGATAAGAGAACCATTTACGCGCTGCTGGCCAAACCCATTCGTCGCCATGAATTCATCCTGGGGAAATACCTGGGGCTTTTGTATACACTTTTCATCAATGTAGCCGTCATGACCGCCGGATTGGAGCTGGCTCTTCTTTATCACGGCGAAACCGGCTGGAGCGTATTCCTGCATCTTCTGCCGGCTGTTTTCCTGATTTTCCTGTCCCTGTCGCTGGTGACCGCTCTGGCGTTGTTGTTCTCAACTTTTTCAACCCCGGCGCTTTCCGCCCTGTTCACCTTCTTTCTTTGGGTTGTCGGTCATTTCGGCCGGGACCTGCTTCAGTTCGGGGAGATCTCGAAATCCGTTTCCGTTCAATGGATATGTACCGGGATTTACTATGTAATTCCCAACCTGTCCATCTTCAAAATAATGGGCAGCCGGCATATTATTGAAAGCCTGTCTTTCTACCAGCCGATAGATCCGTCGGTTTTCGCTTCAGCGTTTCTCTACTGTGTCCTGTATAGCGCCGCCATCCTTTCGCTCTCTATCGCCATTTTCCTTCGTAGGGATTTCAAATGAATGCGGCCAGTTCTAATGCCGGTACCAGGCAAACAATGCTCTGTTGCGGAATCGTTCTCGTCGGCATGCTTTTGACGATCCCGGTACAGAACAGCCTCAGATCCTACCTGACCGATACTGGGCCGGATCCGGACCTGCTCTATTTCAACTCCCCTTCAATCCTGAAGAAGATGGCCATGGGTTACGACAGCCTCCTGGCGGACATCTACTGGTTGAGAACCATTCAGTATTTTGGAGACAGGAGTCAGGCGGATAAACGTATCATACGGTTTAAAAATCTGCCGACATTGCTCGATATTACGACCACCCTGGATCCAGACTTTATCGATGCGTACCGATACGGCTATGTTTACCTTTCGGAAGAAGAGCCTGTCGGGGCGGGTCAGCCTGAGGAGGCGGTTCGGCTGTTGGATAAGGGGATTGAGGCGCATCCCGACCTGTATGAATTGCGGCTGGATAAAGGGTTTGTGTATTACTGGTTTTTCGGAGATTTCAGAAAAGCCGGGGAGGTATGGTTGCGGGCGAGCCGGAGACCGGAGTCGCCGGAATGGATGGAAGGCCTGGCGGCAATGTCCCTGTCCCAGGGTGGCGCCATGGATGTCGCACGAAGCCTCTGGAAGAGACAGTATGATGAATCAACCCGCGAAGATATCAGGGAAAATGCTCGAAACCGTCTTCTCAGCCTGGAGGTTGCCGAGGATCTCTGGACGCTGGAATACCTGCTGGGTGTGTATCGGCTGGAAAACGGGAAGTTCCCCCCAAGTCTCGAGGCCCTTCTATCCGGGGAATCCCGGAAAGTCATGACAATGGATCCCCTCGGTGTCCCGTATTATTACGATCCTCAAACCGGGACCGTAGAACTCAATCCGCAGACCGAAATCCAATATGTTTCCATTCCCAGGAGCTATAAAGAAGATTTCCTGAAGACACTTGTGGATTCAGACTAGCCCGCATGCCTCACTAACTTTTTCCGTTTTGATAACGGCGGCATAATCGGCCATGTCTACTGCATGTCCCGGCTGGTTGAAGGCCGGGAAAATTGCTGGAGTGGAATTCAATCCGCCATGGTCACGCAGTCCCGGCCGGCGTTCTTGCTTCGATACAGGGCTTTGTCTGCGGATTCGATCAGTGTCTGGGCGGATCGACCATGATCGGGGAATACGGCAACACCCATGGATGCTGTCAGGCGTCCGAGCGGCTGATTCTTATAATGGACATCGAGGCGCTGTATTGCTTCCTTAAAGAATTCCGCCCGCTGGCGGGTTACCGAACCGGTCCCTTCCGGCAGGATCAGGGTAAATTCCTCTCCACCGTACCGGCATGCGATGTCCTCGCCGCGGATGTTATTTTTCAACAGAGCCCCGAGTTCTTTCAATAGTAAATCGCCTGCCTCATGTCCGAAGTTGTCGTTGAAATATTT
>DKBB01000380.1 GCA_002451015.1 Acidobacteria bacterium UBA6911 | reverse complement strand
TGCGGCTCCTGCACGGTCATTATGGACGGCAGGCCAATCCTCTCCTGTATGACACTCGCCATCGAGTGCGACGGCACGACAATTGAGACGGCTGAAAATGTCGTTGCCGATCAGCCTGAGCTCATAGAGGCTTACGTTATGAATCACTGCATGCAATGCGGTTACTGCACACCGGGATTTGTGATGACGGCCAAGGCTTTGATCGATCGCATTGCAAAGCCGACGGAGAAGGATATCCGAGATGCCCTGGGCGGCAACATATGCCGCTGCGGCACTTATCCGCAGCATATCCTGGCGATACGGGAAGCGACAACGAAGAACACAGCATAAAGGGAGAATGGTTTCATGGAAGAAGAATATAAACCATGGCAATGGAAAGTACCCGAAGGCGGAGTCATCGGGAAACGCCGGGTGCGGCGAATAGACGCCCTCGAGAAAGCAACCGGGAAGGCGGTATATGTCAGGGACATATACCGCCCGGGGATGCTGTATGCGAAGCTGTATCTTTCTCCCTATCCGCATGCAGAGATCAGGAAGATGGATATACGCAAAGCCGAAGCACTGCCGGGGGTACGAGCCATATTCCGGTACGACGACCCGGAAGAGACAAAGATCAAGCCGCCCACAAAAGACGCCAACTTCAGGGCTTTCGGAGGTTTTTTCGTCCATGACCTGCTCCCGGGCACAGCCCGGTATGTCGGACAACCGGTTGGGGCGATGGTAGTTGCCGACAGCGAAGCAATCTGCGACCGGGCTTTGAAGCTGATAGAGATCGACTGGGAAGTGCTGCCGTTCATAACGGACTGGGATAAAGCATTGGAACCCGGGGCGCCATTATTGCGCCCGGACCTTAATCCTGAGAATAATATCAACCGGGAACGATCTTCGAGTCAGGGCGATGTGGAAAAGGGATTCAAGGAATCCTCCAGGATTATCGAGTTTCAAATGACGGACGAAGAAGACAACTCCACCTGCGTCGAAGCGCATGCGTGCGTCGCGGAATGGCAGGGGGAGCACCTGGAAGTCTGGTACCATGGGCAACAGCCTTTGGGAGTCTACACAAGTCTCGCCAATGCCGGATACACGTCCAAAGAAAAAATTTCGGTGAACACTCCCTATCTGGGCGCCCAGTTCGGAGGGCTCAACTGGGCCACGTCCCTGGGAAACCCGGGCAACTTCACGCATTACGCTGTCGCCGCAGCCCAGAGAACAGCAAGACCAGTCAAAGTTCTTTTTGACGAGAGTCATTTCCACGGCGGGGAGGAAACCAACGGAACATATAAATTCAAGGTGGGATTCCAGGAAGACGGCCATATCCATGCCGTGAAGGCCGAACTGGTATGGGCGCTTCAAGCCAGGCACGCCACACTCGAGAAAATTCGCGAGGGATCCGCCATTCCCAATTTATTTTCCCGGGAGACCATTCCTCATTTGAACAAGCCGGATAACACGTGCGCTAAAGACGGCGGAGGCGCATGCGCCGTTCCCAACCTGGTATTCAACCATGTCGCCGCGGAACTGGGAATGGATCCGACGCAACTGGCGCTGATCAACGACGGCTGCGAAGGCACCCCCATGTCGGATCTGGCCGGGCTCAAGGAGGAACAGGGCTTCAATCCGGATTTCGACAGTTTGAGGGAATGCATCGAGGTGGGCAAAAAAGCCGTCGACTGGGACAGGAAATATCATCCGCCGGGCAAAAGGATCCTGCCCAACGGCCATTACCACGGCATGGGATTCTTTTCGACCGTAGCATGGAGCCATATGCCGGGACAGGTCAGCGTAGGCATGATGCTGCGAGATGACGGCAAAGTGAACATTCTGGCACAGGCGACCGACATCGGGGTCAGCGGACCTACGGCATACATCCAGGTCGTAGCGAGCGAACTGGGAATGAAATACAGCGATGTTTACATGCGGCACGACAAGAACGTTTTATTTGCCGTAGCGGAATCAGCCGGTTCGATGGGCGGGCAGAGAACGTATCCGGCCATGATCCGGGCCGCCAGAAAACTGAAACGGATTATTCTCGAACATGCGGTGAAACCGCTGCCGGTTATGACGTTCGTGGGGAGCGGCGGCAGCCGCGGGCAGGCATTCTTCCCCGGTAAAAAGCCCGAGGATCTGGAGATCAAGGACAGCATGATTTTTGAAAAAGCCAATCCGGAGAAAAAGATCAAGGTTCGGGATATCGTTCCACCGTTTATGGGAATGATGAGCAACGGCTCGCCTTTTTTTGCCTGGGACTTTCCTCCCGGTGTCGGCAGGACCGAAATGCACGCTATGGCACGGCAATGCTATTTCTGTGAAGTGGAAGTCGATCCGGAAACCGGCCATGTAGAGGTCACCAGGCTTGTCGTCGTCAACGATGTCGGCCGGGCCATCAATCCCGATGCCATTAACGGGCAACAGTACGGCGGCGCCTACATGGGCATAGGAAGATCCAAAACAGAAGCCGTCTACTACGACCCGGACACAGGAGTAAAATTGAACGACAATCATGTGGGATATGAAATCCTGACAATGAACGATGTCGGCCCCATTGACTGTCACATAGTGGAATCCGGCCTGGGATATGGCGCCTACGGGCTTTACGGCTGCAGCGAATGCGGCACGGCCTGTACGACGACAATCACCGGCCCGGCCATTTACAACGCAATCGGCAAATGGATCGACGATTATCCGACAACACCGGACCGGATCCTGAAGGCCCTTGGGAAAATTTAGGAAGCAGACGCTGTGAAAATCTTGAAGAAGTTCTCATACATTAATGCCTAACAGGAGGCAGTCATGAAAACGCAGCACACGTTCCAACGTCGACAAATGCTCAAATTGACCGGAGCAGCCGCCGCCGGTTCCGTACTTGCCGGCAGTAATCAGGTTACAGCCCGGCCGACTTCCGGAGAAGAATCGCCGAAGTATTCGGTAGTGAGACCGACCGGCGACGTGGTTCATCCCATGATAACTCAAGCCCCCCGCCTGGATACGCTGGAAGGCAAGACGATTTGCATGACATCCAACCAGGGTTTTAAAGCCCATGTGACATTTCCTTTAATAGAGAAGTTGCTCCGGCAGAAGTACCCGAATCTGAAAATAATTCCTCCTGAAGATATGCCCCGCGCTGTGAAACCGCCTGCTGAAGGTGCCAAAGATCCGGACACAGATGCGATGACGGCGGCTCTCAGGCAAAGGAGTTGCCAGGCGGTCATAAGCGGCAACGGGGGCTGAGGAGAGTGCACCCCGCAGGCTACGGGGGCACTGATAGCGGCGGAGAAGCTGGGCATTCCCAGCGTTGTCATTACGGCTCCGGGATTTGCGGAACAAGCCGATGCCACGGGCGAATTCAATGGAATACAGGATACGCGGGTGGCGATATATCCCGGCGCCTTCGATACGCACTCCGACTCTCAATTGACCGAAAACATCACCAATATTGTTTTTCCTCAAATTGTCGAGCTGTTGACGAAGCCGATAACGGCGTCGAAGGAACCCGCCGCGGTTTCAAAGCCCACAGACATTGTGTTCACAGGCACTATCGATGAAGTCAACAGGCACTTTGTAGACAAAAAGTGGGGCGACGGCATGGCCGTGATTCCGCCTACAAAGGAAAGGGTCGAGGAATTTCTGCAATATACAGACCTGTCTCCCGATACTGAGATCGCCATACTCCCGGCGGCAAATCTGCGGGCGACACCGTGGAATATTGCGGTCAATGGAGTGATGGCCGGCTGCCGTCCGGAGTACATGCCGATACTGATCGCTTTTGTAAAAGCCATCAATGAACCCTCTTCCTTCGGCTTCGGTTTCGGCAGCACTCATTCCTGGATCCCCTATCTTTGGACCAATGGACCCCTTGCGCGACAACTAGGCATCGACAGCGGACAGGGACTTATCAGTCATCCGGCCAACGCAGTCATCGGCCGCACACTGGGCCTGATAGTGATGAATCTGGCCGGTTTCAGGATAAAAGAAAGCCGGATGGGAACCTATGGTTATACGGCATCGTGGGCTTTATCGGAGGATGAAGAATCCTGTCTGGAGATCGGCTGGGAACCCTATCATGTTCAAAAAGGATTTAATCTCAATGACAGTACCGTGTCTGCGACAACGAGCACCATGTGGGGGCAGAACAATATTCCCGCGGTCTCTGACATTACGCCCGAAATCGCCATGCAGCTCATAGCCCGTGAGATGGCATACAAAAGCACCTTTGCAAGCGGCACCAGCATAGCCCAGCGAACGGTTCTTATCACTCCATCCGTGGCTAAAGTGATTGCTTCCGGCGGCTATACAAAACAGAGCCTGGAGGAAGATTTGATAAAAACCACCAGGCTTACGACCTATGAATTTACCTTTTCGCAGGTATACGGTTCCTTCGGTGCAAAGTATCTTCCGTTTCAGGAACAGCTGGAAAGCAACCTGAAAAGCTCGATGGCGGAGAAAGGAAAATGGCCGCCGTGGTATCCCAAATTTCCGGGATGGGAGGAAATTTCAACGACCCCGTATTCGGCGGCAGGAAGGACCGCTATTCTTGTATGCGGTGACAGGAGCAGAAACAAAACGCAAACACTGCCCGGCGCCCCCGTCGTCACCAAAAAAATTGATCTGCCGGCAAAGTGGGACACGCTGATGCAGAAAGCCGGTTATCGCCCTCTTAAAGAGTTCTTCCTCAACGGATAACGGAGGGGTTTAATCCTGAAATTGCTGTCCAGGAATCCTGTCCTTCAGTTCCTCAAACCAGTTTGTGAGTATGATGATTTTGCGATGCCTTCCCTCTGCATAATCACATACAGTTTTTAGTGGCAAGTTGACGCATAAGAATATAAATATTGTTGTCTCATTATTAATTCAAAATATTGTTGTCACCGAGCAAGCTACTAACTATTGAGCTGCGAGTCAGGTAAAACGCCAGGAGTATCCCTGGAAAAGGAGATCCTTTCATGATTCAAGAAATTACAGCCCAGGAACTAAACGCGGATCAATTTATCAGTGATCGAATTCAGGAAATCAAAGATACGGTAGGAGATGGGATGGCGATCAACGCGCTTTCGGGAGGCGTTGATTCGTCTACTGTCACTATGATTGGCCATCGAGCATTGGGGAAGCAGCTCAAAACGGTATTCATTGAGAACGGCCTCATGCGTGAGGGCGAGCCAGAACGGGTAGCCGGTTTCTTCAAGAATCTGGGGATTCAGGTCGAACTGATTGATGCCCGCGCGGATTTTTTCTCGGCCTTAAAGGGGATAACTGATCCCGAAGAAAAACGGGAAGCTATCACCCAGACATTCTATCGGGATGTTTTCGGCCGCCTTGTTAAAGAAAGCGGCGCAAGATATCTGCTTCAGGGTACGATATTGACCGATGTCGACGAAACGGTGGCTGGAATTAAGCGGCAACATAATGTCTTTGAACAGCTGGGGATCGATCCTCAGGAGACTTTCGGGTACCGCATCCTTGAGCCGCTCATTCAACTGCGCAAAGATGGCGTCAGAAAAGTTGGCAGGGCGCTAGGTTTTCCCCCAGAACTGTTTGATAGAATCCCATTCCCCGGACCGGCGCTTTCGGCAAGGGTGATTGGCGAAGTAACTCCGGAGCGCATCGCCACAGTGAGGAAGGCAACTGCCGTAGTAGAAAATCTGCTCAAGGATACGAAAGCCTTCCAATACATGGCGATTCTTCATGAAGACCGGGTAACCGGTATGCGCGACGGTAAACGCGATTTCGGTCAGCAAATCGAAGTTCGCTGCTGGGAAAGCATTGATGCCCGGGTAGCCCACCCAACACGGCTGTCGTTTGAGATTTTGGAAAAGATCGCAGCAGATATCATTGAAAAAGTGCCGGGCATCGTCAGCGTAACCTACAATATCGCATCTAAGCCTCCCTCAACAATCGAGGCGGTCTAACCGGAACTATCAAGTGCAAATTGCGGGTCGCTTCAAATGAAGAATGGAGAGCTAAATCAGCGGCAAGTCGCATAAGAGGATTAGGGCGGTAAGTGCTCGTCTTCCCGTAACAACGCATTTAAATCACTTTCCGTATACGATGTTTACCAGGAACTAGAAATCCAGAAATAGCCCATGCCGGCTTCCACTCCCCCCCGGGGATATAGAGAACAGTGGCCTGCGTCATGGTGTGTTTTTCATATTCTTGGCCAAGAAAGAGCTCCATCTCCGCATCAAAAGAAGAATGCCAGCCGGCCTTGACCAAATGCTTCTAAATAGCGGGATGCAACAAATTCTGATGAAAATAGGATAAGGCAGAGGGTCTTGAATCTCCCGAAATTCTCGGAGACTCAAGACCCCGCTGGAATCTTTTCGATTGTACTGTTAGTACTTCGGCTTAGACCCGCCAGGCGCGCCTTTAAATTCCATATATCCCATGGTCTGGTAAACTGCGTTGAAGTAGGGCGCCAAATGAAGCGCGCTCCACAATATCGGTTTGGTGACTCTCTTGAAATCAAGAGGGTTATGTTCCAGCCCCCTGGGGATATAGAGAACAGTGGCCTGTGTTATGGTGTGTTTTTCATATTCTTGGCCAAGAAAGAGCTCAACCTCCGCATCAAAAGACCCCACGAGGTCGGGCGGCGTTGCTCCCAGGAGAATAAAATATTCATCAACGTCGTGATGATGGGATTCCAGTTCCATTGTGTAGGGCTTCGTAATCAACTGCCAACCCATGTTCATCCCTGCTCCGGGAAGCGCACTCTCGCCCCGAAAATATGCCTGAGGTCCGGGAACTACATCAGGAATGTTGGAATCTTCCTTTAGCCGTGTACAGAACAAATGGTCATACTTGTTGCCTATGGTCCCCTTTGGCCATGGCGGAGCATTCCTGAAGAATTTAGCGGCTGTAGCCTTCTTAGGCTCGGGGGCCTTTTCTTGGGCAGCCACAAGAGTGGGAGCGCCCAATTGAGCCAAAGCACTAGCAACCGCTATTCCCGCCGTGCCTGCTGTCATATCCTGAAAAAATGCCCTTCGAGTAGTGCTTTCCGGACTGATCTTACTAGAGCTCATCGATTCCTCCTCTTTTAGGAATGAGACATGTTGAATGGATTCGGATTTACGGTTGGAATACCGCCACAATCGTAAATCACTTCCAAAGGTATAAGACTTTTCGCTATCTTCATTTGGACGATCTCCACTGGAAGGATAGCTTTACGTTTGTAAGCAGTTCTCTAATCTGTCGGATTATATCTGAAATCAGTCGTGAAATGACTAATTGTTGTGTCAGGCGGAAATTTTAAAAGAAGTATACGGTGTATTTCGGGAGTTAGGTTACTGTTTTCCCCTAATCAGCCGATCAATCGACACCCGTCCCGGGCCCGATATCGCAATTATTACAAATACCAGAGAATACAGAAGGCCAGCTTCCATCCTGTAGTAACCATCAACCCAGTGGAAATTTAGAACGCCATAAGCAATCGTGAAGCCGATGAGAATTGCAGACGGCCTAGTCCATAACCCCAGAATTAACAATAGACTTACAAAGACTTGAATAACCACTACTAGCCAAGCGAAAAAGTTTGGATATGGGAATCCAAGGCGCTGCTCTATTGCTAATGCGAGATCGGTATTCCCACCTAACATTTCCTGGAGTTTCGGCAAACCATGTCCCAACAATACTCCTATACCAACGCAAACCCGAAGAATCATAATACCTACTGGTAGGAGGTGATCAAGATTTGAGGAAGACTTCATGAAATCCATCAATTGTTGGATAAAGCTTGTTTTCACTGCGTTTCCTCCTCTAATCATTCACTTCCTCTGGTTCTATTACACTTAATTTCTCAAGTCAAAAAGTGCAGTCGTGATTCCTAATGGAAGGATAGGCTGTATTTCAGGAACTAAAGTCAATCATCCTGAGCAATCTTCGAAAATCCTGATTTCACCTGAAGCGGCTCCGCTATATATAGGTACTCATCTGATTCTGCATCGTATGCGGGCCAGGCAGTTAACCCCTCAACATTTGGATCTCCGGTTCTGGCAAACTGCGCCCACATGGCCATCATGTTCTCGGATACTGTCCTGTCTATATCCGTGAGCCCGGGATCAGGACTTTTTGCTCCTGATCCTGTGGAGAGGATGCTAAACATAACAGGCCACCATCCGGTAGAGTTGTCCCAGTCGCCAAATACATAACAGAGCTCCAACGCATGGAAAGCCACACACCCTTCCTGCTTCCACACACTCGGCACATGATCGAAAATGCAGGCATAGCCTTTTTGACCCGACTTGTTAACACCGTTGAGGATATTTACGTAATCCGGTATTACATCGGGCATCAGAATTATTCCTGGACCAGTAAGCTCGCCGAGGTTGGCGCTGGTTATTACAGGCACAGAATTCTGCTTGCCCGCCTGGAAGATATTGGCCGGAGCATCTGTAAGAAATTGCCCGTCGATTGCTGAATCCCAGAGCCCCTCGGCTTTAAGCTCCTGGGTCAAGCTTGTCTCGGCTTCAAAAATTTTTTCCGGGAGCATAGCGCGGGCGGCCTCAAGTGGATCGGTTTCCTTGTCAACGCCCAGCTTGGCAAAGAGCTTCTCGCCTGTCGATTCCAGGTCTTTCATGGGAATGCCAGGCATTAGACTGCCGGCTGCACCGCTTTCATAAATTGCCCTATGGAAAAGCCCATTGGTTAAGGGTGAAGCCATCAGGCAGTCAACCTTGGCTCCGCCTCCAGACTCTCCAAAAATTGTGACATTATCAGCATTTCCACCGAATGCGGCGATGTTTCTCTGTACCCACTCCAAAACCGCAATCATGTCGAAGAACATGTAATTCCCGGAGACGCCATCGGCAGATTCTTTGGAAAGCTGGGGATGAGCCAGTAATCCCAACGGCCCAAGCCGCATGTTGGCCGTTACGAGCACTACTCCATTCTGAGGAAGTCGAGGTGAACCATATGGAGGCATACTTGCCGATCCGACAACATAGCCGCCTCCATGCATCCAGACCATAATGGGCAGATTGTCTGAAGCAGTTTTTGCCGGCGTTAAGACATTCAGATATAGACAGTCTTCGCTTCGAGGCATATCCCGGTGATCGGCGGCCGCCGCTGGCTGCGGAGATGTATTGCCGAATACGGTGCATTCGCGGATACCCTCCCATGAAGCTGCGGGTTCAGGAGCTTTCCATCTCAAATCTCCGACTGGCGGGGCTGCATACGGAATACCTCGATAGATACGAACCTCTTTACCTAAATCACCAATAATTGTTCCTGAGATATATCCTGTTTCGATTTTGATCGGGTCAGTAAGAACACTGACCTCAGTATTCTTAGTGCTGCATGAATTGGACAATCCCATCAACAGAACAGCAAATAGTATTGCTGATGGAATTCTTGACTTTCTGGACATTTATAGCTCCACCGTTTTAGAGACGATCTATCAATGCCGTAGCAATTAGATTCCAACGATTTGTAGAGTTATTTTAAGCAAGCCCGACAGATTGGGCAAAGAAAAATATGTTTAATGATGATGAGCAAAAGTCAAATGGAAGTATANNGGTGTCCATACGTCCAAATGAAATTGTCCTAGGGTGATTTGCCAATCCAGCTCTTGCAGCAGTTACCCGACCAAAATCGTCGGCTTTATTTCTTCAAATCAGTTAGGGCTCCAGGTTCATTTTCCGCAGGAGAGCCTGGTAGCGCGGATGCTGCCTGAATATCGACCACGATGGCTCGAGTTTGAGGTGGCAGACGACCATCAGGTCACGCTCGTCTACGGCCTTTTCCAGCCATTCGAGAGCCTGATCAAACTCTTCGGTCCCGAGATAAGCCGAAAGCATGGCATATGCCGGTACAAAGGTTTTACGGCATTGGATGATCAGCCGCTTCAAAAGCGCACGCGCTTCACCCTGCCGCCGCGCAAGACCAAAGGTGTACGCAAGTGCCCCTGCCACGCGCGCGTTGCGTCCCGAGAGTTCATATGCTTTTTGGGACTCGGCAACGGATTCTTTGATCCGGTCCGCGTGTAGGTATGTTACCGCCAGCGTGAAATGGGGCTGATACATATCCGGGGCGAGGTCCATCGCGCGCCTGCATTGCTCGATTGCCTGATTGAATTGCCCAGCAAGGCTGAATACATACGCGAGGCAGGAGTTGTAGCGTGGCGACAGCGGATCTAACTCTACGGCCCGCTGCGCTGCTACCAATTCTTCTTCCATCCGGCCCATCGGCCGCAAACAGTTCAATCCGTAATAGTAGTAAACAATCGCAGATGCCGGATTGAGTTCCAGGGCGCGGCGGAATTCCCGCTCCGCTCCTGTCCAGTCAAAGTCGCCTATTCCCTTGGCACTGCCCAATTGGGCATGCGCTTCAGCCAACG
>DKBB01000362.1 GCA_002451015.1 Acidobacteria bacterium UBA6911 | reverse complement strand
ACGCTGGTCATGTTGCCGACGGTATCGTTCAACATGCTGTTGTACTCCCATCTGAGGCCAAGGTTGACCGTCAGATTTGAGGCCACTTTCCAATCATCCTGGATAAACGCACTCGAGTTGTTCTGGCGGTAATCGTGATCGAACTCTCCTTTGGGACCGTCCCCCCTGTTTGCAATATTCAAGAAGATATTACCCGGCCCCCCGACAAGGAAGTCATTAAAGGTTCCGAACATGATGTATCCGCGATAAGCCCCCGGCCTGGAAAAATATTGGACCCTTTCATACTCGAATCCGGCACGGATAAGATGGTTCCCCTTGGCCCACGCAATCTGGTCCGCATACTGGTAGTTGGCCCCTATGCTTTGGGCTGGACGGAAGGAGTTAAACATACCGGGCCCGTTGCTTATCACTATCCAGGGCGGCAGGTTCTGGTCCGGAATTGGATTGTTTATGCCCAGCGCATCCGTCGTGGCTCCATCTAACACTTCATCATAAATATCACCCCAATTCCGTTGATAGGAAAAGCGCACCTCATTCGTAAATGTGGGAGTCAGTAAAGAAGTGAGTTTTCCGACTACGTTGTGGTTGGAATAGAAATCCGTCTGGGGATTTCCGGGGAGGTTGCTGTAGCCCATGGGAATGATCTGTGGATCGCGCGTATAGAAGAACCTGCCAGCCACTGTATGTTTGGAATTGATGATATAGTCGACATTGGCAAGGATCTGATCCCCCTCGTAGCGCGCAGGGATGCTGAAGGTTCTCCGAACATAGCCATCGGTCCCCGATCCGGGGAAATAATAGCTGCCGTCGGGAAGAGTCAGATTGAGTATATTGAGTGTTACGGGATTTATATTCGATCCGTCGCACTCGACATTGGCGCCCCCGGTCCAGCCCCAATTCTGGAATCCGCAGTTCGCGGCTCCAAGGGCTTCAGCGAAACCGGCCGCACTGCGATCGCCCGCCGGAATGGGCGGCAATTCAGTATCGACGCGCCCACCGCCTGAAAGCCCGTTATCCTGGCGTGTCCCCTGCCAACTGCCGAACACGAGAAGCTTGTCCTTCACAACAGGCCCGCCCAAAGTGAAACCATACTGCTTCTGGTCAAGGATTGGCTTCTCCGGGTCTCCTTCCTGTCTATTTCGATTGAAAAAGAAGGGATTGGCGTTGAGTGATGTATCTCTTAAGAAAAAGAACCCTGTTCCATGCAACTGATTGGTGCCGGATTTTGTGACGACGTTCACATTCGCGCCCGGATTCCGCCCATAACTGGAATCGTAGGTTGAGGTCTGGATCTTGAATTCCAGAAGCGCGTCCGGATTTGGAATTCCGATCCCGGCGCCCACGTTCTGGTCGTCTGCGTGTCCGAGACTGGCAATACTGTTAATGGGCGCCCCATCCATTTGGTAATTATTCTGAGCGGGATTGGCACCATTGACGCTTGTCTTCTGCGTTCCTTTCCCGAGCTCAGTCGCATCGGCGACACTGGCGGTTACCCCGGCAGATAAATCGAGTATTTGAGTATAGTTGCGGGTGGTTAGAGGCAGCGCGACTACCTCCTCCGCCATGATTAAGGTTCCCAATGTTGAAGTGGTGGTCTGTAGAATTTCGGCGTCGCTGGAAATCGTGACGGTCTCACTCAACATACCGACTTCCAGGGTACAGTTCAAAGCGGCTGTTTGCGTAACATTCACCGTTACCGATGGGAATTCGGCTGTTTGAAATCCTTCTGCGCTGACAGTGACCTTATACTTGCCCGGCGGAAGCAGTGAAATACTATAGGCCCCATCCTCGCCTGAAATCCTGGAACGTGATTGTCCGGTTGCAATGTTGCTTGCTGTAATTTCCGCGCCGCTGATCACGAATCCCGATGGATCTTCGATAACTCCGGTCAGTGCACCTGTATCGGCGGACTGCGCCATGATCAGATGTGGCATTGACAGTGCCATAATGGATATCAGTGAAAAAACAAGCAGCCTGTGTTGCATTCTTCTGCTTTTCATATTCATCCCTTTCTCCTTGTAGCAACAGAAGTGAAGAAACTCGAGATTGTGTTGAGGTTGAGTGGAAGGAAAACATGGTGAACCAATAAATAACTACCAGACAAGGTGGATTCCCTTCGGCAATGAAGAAGAGCTTTTCACATCCCCGTTCATTTTTAGGCCCTCAAACGATCTGAAACTAATTTCTTGATATATATTGGGTATGCGAACTAGTACCCGCTGACAGTTATTTAATGTTAAAGGTCGCTTTTATTTCAAGGAAAAATTTTCAGATTGATAAACTTGTGCCTCATAAAATTCCAAACCAGTGATTTCAATGTTTTAGCCGCCAGTTTTTTTAGGTGACCAATAACAACATGTTCCAATATTTAAGGTAGAAATCATTTTTTAATCTGGAACTACGAATAACACAAATGCTCTGGTAAGAATAAGGCAAAAGTTTTCAATGGAAGTGTGCAGTATTTTACGTCCGAGGGAAAATGTCGCAAGGAAGTGGGTTTCTTTTTTGCGGTTAGAATTTGAGGACGACTTCCTGTGGGATACCCTTGCCGACGGGCAGAACGAGTACGATACCCTCTTTTGTCGCAGGTTTTTCCGGTATGGAGAAGTAGAGAAATCGATCACGGATCAGGGTGCATATAATCGGATCGGACGTATGGGCTTTGTTGCGGAAATCCACGGCAGCCAGTTTTCTTTCATTTTCAATGCTATCGATACCATCCCCTCCTCCGGGATTTATAACAATTCCGGGACCTCCCAACGGACCGCCGGATGGATAATTTCCGGGAGGGTAATCATACGGTGGATACTGCCTGCGGTTCCTGGGATCATTGGGATCGTAAGGAGGAAGGGATACGCCCCCGATTCCAACCACAGGTTCTTCTGGCTTTTCATAAGCATTAATGGGGTCGTCTCCTAAAACCGCCTGTACAACTTCATCCGGATCGACACGAGTAAACTCCATACCCTCCGCACTAATGAGACGCAAATCATTCAGCGGCAGCACAATTTCTTCTTTCCCATCATTGAAAACAGCCAACCTGACGGCTATTAAGTTCACCGGTGTAAGCGCATCATGAAAATATTTTTCCTGATCCTTTCCCTCAAGCAAAAGATCTGCGGCGTATGTCACACCTGAAACCGTTACCCTGCAATGAAATTGGCTTGGTTTTTTAGTCCTAATTCGTTTTGCCTTAAATCCTCCTAAAGCTGTCATAGCACAGCACATGATTATCAATAAAAGAGCGGCTTTTTTCATGATCTCAAAATTATATCACAGTGGTCTCCTGGAAGTAGCAAGAAGGGGGAACACGGATTCTATACTGATTGCCAAATGCTTCTTTTTTTTGATGGAGGCCTGATGTTAAGATCGTCGCTACAGCATCATTGTTTACACTGAGTGTACATCTGATGGGAGAAACCGATATGAAAGCATTGCGTCTTTTCGTCGCCTTAATCGGCCTGGCAATTATTGCATCACCTGTACTGGCACAGGATGATTGCGCAAACCTGGCAAAGCAGAAGTTGGATAAAGCAACGATTACTTCGGCCGTTTTTATGAATGACCCACAGGGCTTCACTCTGCCCCAGACTCCCGGCATGTTCGGCACTCCCGCCGGGCAGAAGACAACGGCTCATTTCTGCCGGGTCACCGGGTTTATTGAGCCGGTAAAGAACTCGCATATCGGTTTTGAGGTCTGGCTGCCGCCCGCGGATAAGTGGAACAACCGATACTTCGGCGTCGGCAACCCGGCATTTGAAGGAGCGATAAAATATCAGGGACTCAAGAACGCCGTTGAAGAAGGCTTTGCGACGGCTTCCACCGATACAGGTCATCAGGACCCCGGCCACGAATGGGCGCTGGGCCATCCTGAGAGGTTGGTTGACTGGACCCATCGCGCGGTGCATGAGACGACGGTCGTCGCCAAGAATTTAATAAAAGCCTATTACGGCAAACCGCAGAAATATGCATACTGGGACAACTGCCATAATGGAGGACGTCAGGGGCTTACCGAGGCGCAGCTCTATCCCGATGATTTCGACGGCATTGTAGCGGGAGACCCCGCCTATTACCTCACGCATCTGCAGGCGGGCTCGGAATATTTAAGCTGGGTGAATTTGAAAGAAGGTACGAATTCGTCCTCTTACATTCCGCCGGCAAAATATCCAGCCCTGCACCGCGCTGTTATGGATGCCTGCGATGCCAAAGACGGCGTCAAAGACAA
>DKBB01000190.1 GCA_002451015.1 Acidobacteria bacterium UBA6911 | reverse complement strand
GCCGCGCTTCAGCCGAGCGGCCAGCGTTTCTCCCTCCACGAGTTCAAGGACGAGGAATTGTGTTCCGCCGGACTCTTCCAGCCCATGGATGGCGGCGATATTCGGATGATTGAGGGATGCGAGCAGCCTGGCTTCGCGCTGGAACCGTGCGACACGGTCGTGATCGCGCGCGAATTCTACAGGCAATGTCTTGATGGCGACATCGCGCCCAAGCTTGCTGTCGTGCGCGCGATACACCTCGCCCATCCCGCCCGCTCCCAGAAGGGAGAGGATGCGGTACGACCCGTATTGCCTGCCTGCCGGATCAGCCGCGGCATCCGCAAGCGCCGGTTTCTCCAGGAAGCTTCCGGCACGCTCGTCCTTCGAAACGAGAATCTCGACCTGCCGACGCAGTTCGGCATCTTCACCGCAGGCCTGATTGAGAAACGCCCGGCGGTCTTCGGGCGGCCGCTCCAGAGCGACGTGAAAAAGCTCCTCGGCCCTCTGCCAGAGATCCTTCTTCATAGTCAGTCCCGTGTTTTTTTGGAGTGCGCAAGCTTGCTTGCGCCTTTGAAGGCTGCAGCAAGCTGCAGCACTCCAGATTTATTTCTCCGGCACCAGCCGCTTCAGTTCTTCGAACCAGTTCAGGACGATGTTGATTCTTTTGGAAGCGGTGCTCCCCGCCTCCTTCATCATCAGGAACCGCCTGCCGTCCGGGCTGACGTCCCAAAGATAGTTTTGAAGTGGCACATTAACCAGTCTGCCGGGTTGTGATATATAGGTTCCCCGAAAGAGAATTTTGGGCGTTTCGAAGCTGAAAGTCGGTTCTGTTTTCACGGCGACCGCCATAACTGCGCTCCCGTTGCGGTAGAACAGCTCCTGCCCGTCCCGGGACCACAGCGGGCTGTTGCCGCCTCCCGTTGAAACCTGCCAGAGACCCAAATCCACCTCGGGAAAAGGCCGCACATAGATCTGGGCCTGGCCCGACTCGTTGGAGACATACGCCATCCATCGTCCATTGGGCGAAATCTGCGGTTGAAACTCGTGATACTGTTCCTTCAGCAGCGGTCTGTATTCGCGGTCCCCTTCCATCGCCAGTGCCCCGATACCAAAGTCATAAACACCGGCTCTAGTAAAATTCTCCATCAGTACAAGCGTTTTCCCGTCTCCGGACCAGGACAACGGGAAGGTGTTCCTGTCGGAAACAGCGGAACCGGCTACAGGTTCGTCCTTTCCCGTGCCGTCAGCCGCCTTCCAGTAGACGCTGGCATTCCCGTTCCGGTTCGATGAAAAGGCTATCCGCTGTCCGTCCCGGGACCAGAGGGGCGTAATATCACTGCCCTTATCAATAGTCAGCTTCCTTAAGGCATTATTGCGGGCCAGATCCAAAATCCATATGTCCTCATTGCCGTCAACCAGTGCTGCCAACGCGACACGCGTTCCGTCGGGATCGGGAGAGATTTTGAGGTCATTGAAAAGATAGGGCTGCGTTTCAATGGGCTCTTCGTTTCCATGCCGGTCTACCCATACAAGAGTGCGTCCCGAAGTTGCAGTGGTTGCCGCTCTGGGGACATACAGGAGCGCTCCGGAGTGTGAAATTGAATACTGCGGCATATATTGATGTTCCACTCGAAACAGACCGTCGACCACCAGAACCGACTTGCCCGCCTGAAGAGTGTTGAGATCAAAGGGCGCGGCGTAAAGGCTGTAATCCAGGGCATAGACGATATAGCCCGTCGTGAGATAGAGTGCAGTGTCACCGGCAGTTAACAATACCTTCCGTTGATTCGAATTTACTGATTGCGCCGCAATCTGATACGGAGGAGCTGAGCCGATTGTATAGATCACGGTTTTCCCATCAGGCAGAAGTCGCGGACTGAACAGCATCTCCGTCTCATTCGGAATCAAGGTTTCGGGCATTCCGCCGGAGCTGGAAACGCTCAGGATGCCTTTTTCCGACAGACTGTACACGATCCTGTCATCCGCGCTCCAGCTGATATCCAGGACCTGGCCGCTGGGGTTCGTTTCGCATAAAGGCTTGGGCGACCCTCCGTTGACGGAGACCTTTTTCAGCTTGTTGTCTATCATGGACCAGTAGCCGACCCACTGCCCGTCGGGCGAGAAACACGGAGCCACGGTGATTTCATTGGCATCGGATACACACCGGGCATCCCATTCGCCTATTGAACGCAAATACAGTCCTTTCGTCGTACTGTAGGCGTATTGGCTGCCGTCAGGGGAAATTGCGATAAAGTTCCAACTTTTCTGATTTGTGAATTGCTGATCTTCCGGCATTTCGTGGACAAGCCGAATGACCTGACCTGGCTCCGTCGGCTTGAAGTGCCATACTGCCGCTCCGCCGATAACAAGGCTGAGAATTGCGGCGACCGAAATCCAAGGGATAATTATTTGCAGTTTGGCACGAAACCCCATCGCAGTGACCGGCAGAACGGGCGTCTCGTTCGGATTGGATAAGGCATCTTCCATCTCCAGCTTTACGTCGCCGATATCCCGCAGCCGCTTGCCAGGATCTTTTTGCAAGCATCGGCGCAGTAACGGGAGCACTCTCCCCGGAACCTTTCCCCAATCCGGTTCCGAACGGATCACGGAGGCAAGAATTTCACTTACATCTCTCCCGGAGAAGACGGCGCGTCCGGTCAGCATCTCGTAGAGGACACATCCGAACGCCCATATGTCCGTTCTTTTGTCTACAGCCTTTCCCCGCGCCTGCTCCGGCGACATATAGGCCGCCGTGCCCAGGATAACGCCCTGCTGCGTAGCGGTACCGCTCAGGGTGGGGGAGTTTGACAGATTCACTTCGGCCTGTTCTCCGGCAAACGCCTTCGCAAGTCCGAAATCCAGAACCTTCACCTTTTCCTCGGGAGTGANNTTTTCATGGGCGGCTTCGAGGGCTTCCGCGATCTGCAGCGCCAGCTTGAGGGATTCTTCGACGGGAATGGGGCCGCGCTTCAGCCGATCCGCCAGGGTCTCGCCTTCGACGAGTTCAAGGACGAGAAATTGTGTCCCGCCGGACTCTTCCAGCCCATGGATGGCTGCGATATTCGGGTGGTTGATGGATGCGAGCAGCCTGGCTTCGCGCTGGAACCGTGCCGTGCGGTCGTGATCGCGCGCAAACTCGGGAGGCAGTAACTTTATAGCCACGTCGCGACCGAGCTTGCCGTCGTGCGCGCGATACACTTCGCCCATCCCACCCTTGCCCAGAAGGGAGAGGATACGGTACGACCCGTATTGCCTGCCTGCCGGATCGGCCGTGGCATCCGCAAGCGCCGGCTTCTCCAGGAAGCTTCCGGCATGCTCATCCTTCAATACGAGCATCTCGACCTGCCGCCGAAGCTCGGTATCTTCACCGCAGGCTTGGTCGAGAAACGCCCGGCGAGTATCGGGCGGTTGCTCCAGCGCCTTGTGGAAAAGCTCCTCGGCCTTCATCCATAGGTCTTTCTTCATAACCCGCTCCCTACTTTTAAGTAACGAATATCTTATTGCGCTTTTTATTTGTTCAAGGCTTGGGAGCGCAAATATACAGATGTGCTCACACAACCAGAAAGGTCGGTATGTGCGCCTTTATGTCAATTGTTGATCTCGAGAAATTTCAGGCTGCGTTTCAAGAGGGCAGCATGCTACAGCGCTCCAAAGTGTCATCCGGATGCATTTCTCCGTCTTCGATTCCCTGCCTCCGACAGGGTGTGTTATGAAAAACTGGCAAATGAATCCTATTCGGAGTCTGTAACTGATTAATAATTCTACTACCAAATAACATCCTTCAATACTGATTTTTTATAATTCAACCAAGGCGGGATCCGGGCAATTCTACAAATGTTATATAAATCCACGTTGTAGCAATTTGAACTGCCTATTTGTTCAGGCGGATTCTTGGAAAAGTGAATTTTCTGATAAATTTCCAGATTAAACATTCCAGTTGGAAGATATATCCCTTCCGGTTCAAAATCAGCAGCTTACAGCTATTGTCAAAGTGTACTGACCTATTAAGGCCTTTCCTGGGTGGCTGGATGTGTGCTGGAGCCAGCGCGCGGATTTGAACCGTGGACCTACTGATTACGAATTTCATGTCAAGTGTTGATTCTATTGATTATAAAGGATTTACGGTCGGCAAATCGCGGCAAAATAACGCAACTTCCGCACCCTATACGCACCCAGAATCCGTCTTACAAAACACCATAAAATGGAACCTTTACAATCCCGGACGCCGAAATTTCCGAGTCTGGGGGGGATGGTAGCGGGGCTAAATTTGAAGAATGAATATATGGTTACCTAACTTGCCGGGGAAGAAATATTGTTTTCTTTACTCCAAACTTTTGTGAAATTCCTTCACATCAAAAATCATTCTTGAATCGGATGCTAACAGAATCGAATCCTATTAATAATTCTCATGTGCGGCCGCTTCACTCCGTTTCTCCGAGAGCAAAAACCAAAGGTTTTCGCTTCCTCCATCCTTTGCATCCGCATATAATAACCCACAGATCCACCAAGATTTACAAAGCAGAAAGTAAAGTGAAATTAGTCCAATAATTGTGATAGCTGATATAACAGGATACGAAGAAGAGGAGACTAAGAATGAGTAGAATACTGCTTTATCTATGTCTTGTAATTGCCCTATTGCTGGTTGGAGCTTGTGGAACGACTCAGGAACCAGCAGTAACAACTGAAGAGATAACAACTGAAGAAGCACCTAGCCCATTTGTAGGAACTTGGCTGTTAAATATAGACAAATCAACATTCGATCCGCCAAGCTCTGCTCTCAAAAGTCACGTGGTTCTGATTGAGGCCCAAGAAAACGGCCTCAAGTTCACTGCTGACCAGGTGGATGCAGAAGGTAAAGAAATCCATGTTGAAGAGGCGCCCAAGTTTGATGGCAATGTTTACCCCATAGTAGGGAGTGAGAATGAAACAGAGACGACAATGAAGAGGTTGAACAATAACAGCTTCGAACTGGTGCGTATGAAGGATGGAAAGGAAGTTTCCAGGGTTCAGGTGGTAATATCCAGTGAAGGAACAATGTCTACTGCTACCATTAAATCAAAAGACGAAAATGGCCAAGAAATTACTTCGACCTTGGTTTATGACAAGCAGTAGCGATGGCGCCAATACCATTTGGTTCCCTTCGAATAGGTCGCTCTCCGGAGCGGCCTTTTTACTTTCTCCCTGTCAGTCAACCGCATATAATAACCCGCAGATCCACCAAGATTTACAGAAGCAACACCTAGCCATCCTTTAGCGGGAGGTATTCATGCCCGAAGTAGGTCAGACGATATCGCATTTCAGGATTGTGGAGC
>DKBB01000222.1 GCA_002451015.1 Acidobacteria bacterium UBA6911 | reverse complement strand
TCCTCGCCTTTTATTTCCGGAAATAAAAGGCGAGGAGCCGAGGATGTTCCGGTAAAGATTGCTGGAGACCTCGAGCGGAATCGGATCTGCTTTGGGAACAAGCAGGCTTTTGCTGAAGCCCGCCCTGGTACGCACCTTCATGCCCCGAACATTCGTCTCGACTTTGAGCGAGTGTTTCCGGGGATCAGCTGAGCCGCTGACGGTTATGGTTGTTGTGCCTTGATTTGCACTCGAAGTTTTGTTGTACATGTCCAAAGTTTCAGCATCCGGTTCATATCCCAGAAGATAACAGTGACGGTAATCCTCGAGGACCTGTTCGATTTCCCTGAAACTGTCCTCTTTTGCTTTTATGGCATATCCGCCGGTATCCTTGGCCACATCGGACCACTTGCGCCGCCATCCGGGCAATCCACATTGATAGAGATTGGCGGAGGCGCGTATCATCTGATCCGTAAGCCTCAATTCTATCTGCTTCATGTCGGGATCGTTGTCTGAAAACAGGATCGCGGCCTTGCGGTGCGGTATCGCTATCAGGTCGCTGACAATGCTTGTCACTGCATTGAGATGACTCACATCCGGGTCCCGGTTGAACATCAGTATCGGGCTTACTGAAAAGATCGGAAGCGTCTGGCTGATCGGGACGCAGCCGGGACCGGAACATGGCGTAATAAATACGGTCCTGGGTACCGGGTTTAATATCCGGAAGGTCACCTCCGGCCTTACGGGTTCGACACTCCATTGCCAGCGGTCGACCGCTGCTTTCAGTTCGGCTGCATCGGAAGTCAACGGCTGAAATACCATGCCTCCTCCTGCAGTGCGTGCGAGCCCGACAATGTCCGCAGGCTGCATGACATTGTCGGTAAAGTGCTTTATGGCTGTCCGAACCTGGCCGTACTTTTTCCGGGGAAGGCCGAGGTCGTCAATAATAAATATGATTATTCTCGGCTCCATCCCTCCTTCTTCAGGACTGATTTCATGGAATTCCGTAATTGCCTGTCGCCGACCGTCCTGCTTAATTTCGAAATTTTCCGCTTTAAGCCCCTGCACCGGATTTCCCTTTTTATCGCGTGCACGGGCATCGATCCTGATCAGGGAGGTCGAAATCTCCAGGCTATCCGTTGTCCCGGATTCCAGCAGGTTCAGTACATCCGGATTGTCGGCATAAAGACCGGGAACCATGCAGGTCAGCATAAAAAGGAAAAGCCGCGAGTGCTTCATGGGCAATCTCCCCGGAAATGCATTGAACGCTCATTCGAGGCCCCGCGTTTCCCACCTCCGGCCCAAGTTTGACTCAATGCTATTTATTATTTTTTTGATGGGTCGTAAACAAATTATAAGCACTATGTGCCGATACCGGAAGAGAAATGTAGATGCTTGGCTTCGAGGATATTCCGTGACTGTACAGAAAAGCGGAATTGGAACAACCATTGGATATTAAAAAAAATAAAGCGAAGGAGGCCTGACTGTAGTCCCAACAGACTTTCTATAAATTCTATTTGGCCAGGAAAGCGCTACTTTCTATGCGCAAAAACGGTTACTAATGAGTTCATAAGTATGACGACACAAATATTGCTCAAATCACAGTTTTATTGGTGTTTTTCAAAATCAGTGTCCACTTAACAATGAACTGAATAGTAATTAGCGATTCTTTTCTTAGACAGCCACTTCAAACATTTTAGTGTAAATATTCTCAGGCGTGAAATATCCATTGCGATGATCGAAGAGGAAGTATTGATCCGTCCCCATCCGATTTGAGGCCAGGCACAGCCTATATCGCCATGGGTCAGAGTGGCTTCAGGCCCAAATATCGGCCTTCACCGGTTCAGAACCGGGAACGCTCTTGCAACCGCATTTCAGGATCACTGGCTTGAATATTAGAATATCTTCCAATCAGGCGGCCGCAATAAAGATCTGAAAAGGTAAAAATGTGCTAAATCCCAAGTTTCTTTGTCGCTACCTGTAGAAAACTCGAGATATTATCAGCCTATGAATTGCGATTATTTAAGATAAGACGGAATTATCAGAGTCAGGAACGGATCTGATAAGGAGAAGAATTTTAAAACAGGGTCTTGTCTTATTATGTTACCAATCCACTTCTAGGTTGGGAACAGCTTCCTTACGAGTTTTATATGCTTCCAGTCTTTCCTTCGGAATATAGTAATCATTAAGCTCATCAATCTGAGAATAGGGTTCTATCGTAACGTAGTTGTGAATGGAAAAATACTGACTGATTTGCGCCGCAACTTCCTCATGTTTCTCAATTACGATAAGTTCCGGCTTATATTTATCAATACTGAAGCCTTTTAAAGCGAGAGGTTCGGCCAGCTCAATATCCATATTCAGTAAATCGATATGACTTAAAGGATTCTTCTCCAAAAGGTCGTCCAATGTTATGGTTTTAACCTGGACTTTAATTGTATTACTTGAATTCTCTTCCCTTACTATCTCGCTATAGGACGACATGCGATTGTTCGGAGACGAAGTAATGATAAAAAAGTCGATGTCTTTATCGGATTTATCTCCGATGAAGAAGGGAAAGAACTTAGTATTGGGACGATATTTTTGATATCCCTCGGCAAACTTGTTAAGTGCGTCTACTGCTATACCAGACCATTGAAGGTATTTTTCCAAATAATAGGTAACATTCCGCTCGCGATAATCATTCGCTCCTATATCGACAAACACGCCTCCTTTTTTGTCCTGAAAATAATCACGAATAAATATCTCTTCGAATCCTTGCGTATTGGATTTCGGATAATACCAGTCATGAAGCGCCCTAAGCCATTTCCCTTGAGCAAGTCCATACGAATTGAACCGTGTTTCATCACTTTCTTTAAAAAGCGGTCCCCATATTACAANNAGCAGCCGCATGAACCGCTCTCTCGCTTACTCATGGTGAATATCTCTTCCCTGCTTTTTCCAAGTTATCGGATTCGAGCCAGCGACATCCAGCTTGTGAATTCCATTTTATATTTTGATTAAAGTATTAACGTGATTTATCCTCGTAAAATCCCGTATATTCCCGTAAAAAAGTGCAACTATTGAGACCTATACGCAACCGAAACAGAATGAATTTACTATTGTAACTGCCACAATTCCCGAAGCTGGTGCACCATCCAGGGCCTTAGAAAATTATGCTCCGAGCTGTCCTTATCTTTATAATTAATATCCGGAGACTGTCATGTAAACTCTTTGGTCGCTACATATAGGCTCTAATCAATACTCTGATGTGTTTGCTCCAGAAAAATGCTTGACGCTTCTGGTGTCTGCTTTGGATACTGGACGGGATATGTCGCTGAATGGTTTTCATCCTATAATCCAACGGTGGTTTACCGAAAGAATCGGCACGCCCACCGCGATTCAGAACAAGGCCTGGCCTTTGATTCAGGAGGGTCGACATGTCCTGGTGACTGCACCGACGGGTTGTGGCAAGACATTGACCGCTTTTCTCTGGGCTTTGCATCAGTTGATCCGTGGCGCCTGGGAAACCGGGCAGACGCGTGTACTGTATATCTCTCCGCTCAAGGCATTGAACAATGATATTCAGCGCAACCTGTTGACCCCTTTAAAAGAATTGCAGGATTTCTTCGCTGCCCGGGACACACCTATGCCGGAGATCCGGGTGCTCACGCGCAGCGGCGACACGCCTTCGCAAGAACGTCAAAAGATGCGTCGTCGCCCGCCCGAGATCCTCATTACAACGCCCGAGTCTTTAAATATTCTTTTAACCTCCGGGAACGCCCTGCCCTTATTGACGGGAATACGGACGGTTATCCTGGATGAAATCCATGCCGTGGTCGACAGCAAACGCGGCACACATCTGATCACGGCCGTGGATCGTCTGGTGCCCCTGGCCGGCGAGTTTCAGCGCATTGCCCTGTCCGCCACGGTCAAACCCCTGGATCTCATCGCGCGATTCGTGGGCGGGTATCGACAGACCGGCCCGGAATCTTATGTGCCCCGATCCGTCGTCACCGTGTCATCCGGTGAGACCAAGGCCTACGACCTCCAGGTGCATTTTCCAGAGGATGCACGGGAAAAAATGATTGAGGATTCCTGGTGGCCGGGTTTGATCGATCATTTTCGCGCGGTTCTTAAAGACCACCGCTCTACCCTGCTCTTTGCCAACAGCCGCCGCCTCGTGGAGAAGGTCGCACGCCTGATCAACGAACAAGAACAGGAAGTCCTGGTCTATGCTCATCACGGCAGCCTGTCCAGGGAGATCCGTCTGGCCGTGGAACGGAAACTCAAACAGGGTGAGTTGCGCGGGATTGTAGCCACCAATTCCCTGGAACTGGGCATCGATATAGGTTCGCTCGATACCGTACTGATGATCCAGACTCCCTTTTCCGTTTCCAGCACGATCCAGCGACTGGGCCGGGCCGGTCATCGTGTGGGCCAGGTAAGCCGGGGAAGCATTGTTCCGACGCATGGATCCGACTTTCTGGTCGCCGCGGTCATGGCACGCGCCGTATCCGAGGAAGATATTGAAGAGGTGACTCCCGTCATGGGGCCCTTGGATGTGCTGACCCAGGTCATTCTCTCAGCCAGCGTCACTCAGGTCTGGAACATCGATGCGCTTTATGACTTTGTACGCACGAGCTTTCCTTTTCACGAACTCAAACGCACACACTACGATCTGGTCCTGCAGATGCTGGAAGGGCGCTACGCAGATACGCGATTGCGTGAATTAAAGCCTCGCGTCATTATTGACCGTCTGGAGAATACGATCAAAGCCAGGGATGCCTCCGCCTACCTGCTTTTTATGGCGGGCGGCACCNNACACAACGACGTGGAGGTCACGCCCGAAACCAGGCAACTCAATATTATCCCCTTCTGGAAGGCGGAGTCGCGCGACTCCGACTATCACTTTGCCGCAAAAGTGGGAGTTTTCCTGGAATGGGCCAACGAACGCCTGAGCGATCCCGGTTTTAAGCCGACCTTACTGCGGGACTATCATATGACCCGTGCCGCGGCCGATGAACTGACGACTTATCTTCAACACCAGCGCGACACCAGCGGTACGGACTTGCCTCACCGCCATCATATCCTTATTGAATACTTCCAGGATCCCGACAACCGGCAGGATGCCCAGCAAGTGATCCTGTACACCTTTTGGGGCGGCAAGGTCAACCGCCCCTTTGCCCTGGCTTTGGCTATGGCCTGGGAGGAAATCCACGGGCATCCTCTACAGATCTTCGTCAACAACGATGCCGTCCTACTCATGCTCCCCTCGGAATGTCCCGCTCAGACCTTGATCTCCATGTTAACCCCGGAGAATGTCGAAGCCTATCTGGCTCGGAACCTCGAACAAACCGGTACTTTCGGCGCCCACTTCCGTGAGAACGCGGGTCGGGCGCTCTTGCTGCCCAAACAGAATTTCAAGAAACGTATGCCGCTCTGGTTGAACCGCTTGCGTTCCAAGAAACTACTGCAATCCATCCAGCGTTTCGAAGACTTTCCCATTCTGTTGGAGACCTGGCGAACCTGTCTTCAGGACGAATTTGATTTGCCGAATCTTAAAGCCTGTCTGGATGAGATCCATACGCAGCAGGTTCGATTCACGGCCGTGAAAACCCATCGACCATCACCCTTTGCGGATGGTCTGATCTGGCGTCAGACCAACCAATACATGTATGAGGACGACACTCCCCTGGCCTCACAAAAGGTGTCTCTCAAAGGCGACCTGCTGCGGGATCTCCTCTTTGCCTCACAACTCCGTCCCCGGATACCGGTCGCTCTAATCCGGGAACTGGAGGCGAAACGGCAAGGCCTTTACCCAGGCTATGCTCCGGACGGTAACGAGGATCTGTTGCAGCATGTCAAAGATCGCTGGCTGATCCCGATGGACGAGTGGACACAACTCAATAAAGTCATGCCCGATGCCTCGGAGATAATGGAAATCACCGCCCCCAAGCTGGCAAAGGTACAATGGACGCCTGCGAATCATGTCTTTGTCACCGCCCGTGAAAATATCCCTCACCTGCGTGTATTGTTTGGCAATACGGTGTCCTTTACCGATTTATCGGGGAAACGCATCCCTTATCCGGGCGTAATAACGCCGAATGAAGAGGAAACTCCCATACGCCTGGAACCTCTCCTCGGCCAATGGCTGTCTTATTACGGTCCGGTGTCGCCGGAACGCTTATGTGAACTATTCGGCGTGTCATTGGTTCGTTGCCAGGAGGTCATGGAAGCGCTTGTAGATAACGAGCAGATCGTTCTGGATACCCTTTCCGAAGGCATGTCGGCACCGCAGATTTGTGATGTCACCAACCTGGAGATTCTTCTACGCTGGTTGCGGCGCAGTCATCAACAAAGCTTTCAAATGTCCCCGCTCGAGGACCTCCCGCTGTTCCTGGCGTCCTTTCAGGGGCTTACACGTCCCGGAAATTCACCTGAAGATTTGCAGGCTGTCTTAAATCAGCTCTTCGGCCTTCCTCTATCCCCCCAACTCTGGGAGGAGATCGTCTTTCCCTGTCGTTTATCACCCTATTTTAGCCCCTGGCTCGATCGTCTGGTACAGGAGCACAATCTCCTGCTCTTAGGTCATACGGACAAAAAATTGAGCATTCTCTTCCCTGAAGACCTTGACCTGTTCCCGGCAACAAGCGATCCAGCGGCCTCGGCAGAGAACCTGCCCCTGGATGTTCCCGGTCGTTATTCCTTTTCGGACCTGGCCGATAAAACCTCCCTACCCGGTTCGGAACTGACCGAACGTCTATGGCAGGCTTTCTGGCAGGGCCAAGTCAGTGTCGATGCCTTTGCCGCCTTGCGCGGGGGAATTGCCTCTAAATTTCGTACACTGAAGCCTGCGCCTCCAGCAAAGGCACGTCCCGGACGGTCTCGAAGATTTAGCCGCAGCGCATTCAGCCGTTGGAAAAAGGACCGTCCCTTGGCAGGCAACTGGCATACTATCATACCTCCGGAATCCATTGAGGACCCGATCCAGGCAGAGGAACTCAACAAGGATCGTGTGCGCCAGCTCCTCAGCCGTTACGGCATTCTGTTTCGTGAACTCCTACAGCGGGAACACCCACAGCTCCAGTGGCGCAGTGTCTTTCGCACCCTGCGACTCATGGAGTTCTCCGGTGAGGTCCTGGCGGGTCCATTTTTTGACGGCATTACGGGTTTACAGTTCATGAGTCACGAAGCCTTCGCCTTGCTCAATCAGGACCTGGAAAGAGACAGAATCTTCTGGCTAAATGCCTGTGACCCGGCTTCACTCTGCGGTATAAATGTCAAAAGTCTCAGGCAGGATTTGCCAACGCGCTTGCCTTCAAACTTCGTAGTTTATCATGGTGGCAACATCGCCTTGATCGTGCAAAAAAACGGCAAGTCTCTCGACTTCCGCATCGATCCCGGCCATGCGCGCATGCCGGAAACGCTGACGATCTTCAAAACTCTCCTGGAACGTGACTTCAACCCGAGAAAAAGGATCATCGTAGAGATCATTAACAACAGGCCGGTATTAAACAGTTCCTATCGAGACGATCTCATAAAATTCGGTTTCGTAAAAAATTTCGACCGTTTAGAACTGTGGAGACAATACACTCTTTGATATAGGGATAATATTGTGGAACAGCGATGGAATCAGCACAGGAACTGCGCTATAAGCTAAGACATAACCTGCTTCCCCTTTTTAAGTTCTCAATACCCGCTACTGCTGACGAATTACACATCAACTCCCGAATACCGTGCCGGATCCTGCTGGAAATAGATTTTCATCTGCTTGTAAAGCTCAGGATGTTGCGATTCGAGGTCACGGGATTTTAAGAAAAAGCATTCGGTCACAACCGCAAAAAACTCCGCAGGACTTATGGTTCCATACTGATCGAGCAGGCTTTCCCCGCCTTGCTCCACTGTATTTATAAGTGCTTCATACTCATTGTTTAGAATACGTGCCCAATCGGAGTACCCGGTGTTTGCGGGCAAGATGGGTGCGCCTTGAGTGGAACCGGATTCGACATCCAGTTGATGTGCAAACTCATGAAAAACAACATTCCGACCTTTTTGAGGATTGGCTGTATCACGCAGGATATCATCCCAGGAAAGGACAATATTTCCAAATGACCAGGATTCCCCCGCTCGTTGCTGTAAGCCCTCGATCACGGTGCCGTCCGGCTGATGGCCGAAGTGAGGAGCCAGATAAGCGTGAGGGTAAACCAGTATAGTGCGAAGCTTTGGATAAAAATCGCTCTGGCCGCCCAAGAGCAGGATGCAGGCATAGCCTGCGATGGTCAGGCGGATCTCATCGGTGATTTCCAGACCGGCACAGCCTTCGAAGGATTTCTCGTCGAGAAATACCTGTATAAGCGCCCGTAAATCATCCTGCTTATGGGCTGAAAGGTTGTAGCAGCAGGATACTCGTCGATGAACTATTACATCCCAGCCCTGGGGAAAGGGCCGCATCATCAATCGTTTTCTACGCCGTCTTTTAAATCCGAACACACTTCTACTTTAACTTAAAGACTCCAAGACGCAAAGACTCACTATATGCTATTGCAATAGGGAAAAATTCTTTCGATTAGAAATCCTTGCAATCATCCGCGACGCTGACTGTAAATATATTATTGAAGTGTAGTCTGTTTTACATGCTTGTGAAATTCGGTCAGGTTCACACCTAAAAAGTATATTCAGCCAAAACGCACGACGTATTATCTTTAATCAGATGTTGCCAAAGGAGAAGTCATTATGGAAAATGGCTTTCGTTCTTCTTGTTGGTGAAATCAAACATCAAAACGCAAAAGGAGATTGAAATGGCCAAGGTACGACTTTTAGTTTTCTCAACATTTGTACTGGTGGGACTGGTTGTTTCCACCTCTTGCTCTGCAGAAAAGGATTCGGTACGTGCACAAGACCGCGTAGCGATCGAACAGCTGATGTGGGACTACATTCATGCACTCGACTCAGGCAATGCGGAAGCATACGCCGCCCTGTTTACGCCGGAGGGGCAGTTCGGTAGGGGCGAAACCGCCGTCAAAGGACGAGAGGCGCTGGAAAAAATGGTCTTCGATGCCGGACAAAGATTGGATGCTGAGAAAGAGGCCGGCGAGGGAATTGAGCGTATGTACCACGTTGTGACGAATCCACACATAGAATTTATCGACAAAGATCATGCCCGCTATCATGCTTACTGGATGGGAGTATTCACATCAGGTGGCGTTACCTCTGCCGGTCGTGAAGTCAATGAACTCGTGCGGATCAATGGCCAGTGGCTTATAGACGTACGTGACGTAGATCCCCAAGATTAGTGGAACCTTGACTACAGCGCCAGCGAATTCGTAAGCATTTCTATCCCCTGGAGCACAAGGGTAAAGTAGAAAGGAACGGCAATTTCTCATTATAAATAGTCCGGAAAATGGGATGTCATCCTATCTCGCTCTCTTCCCTCGATATGCATCTGATCTTCCCGGATCATCCTGAATACCCGTATCATGATAAAACCATCCTGGTAACTCGTTGTGGGCGTATTTGTATTGGTAAGCGCAAGATCAGCCTCAGCAGGGTCTTTGCAGGCCAATATGTCGGCGTCACGGAGATAGACGACGATATATGGCTTGTCAGCTTTATGGATTATGATTTAGGATTTTTTGATAGAGAGTGGGACCGGGTTGAGCCTGTGGGTGAAA